>DASQFD010000023.1:0-20410 GCA_035633255.1 Dermatophilaceae bacterium | reverse complement strand
CTCGGTGCCGCGTCTGCTCGCGATCGCGGCGGCCGCGGGCTACGTCGTCTCGCCCGTCGACCTCCTGCCCGAGGGCGTCCTGGGCCTCTTCGGCCTCGCGGACGATGCCATGGTCATGAGCTGGCTGGCCGCCCAGCTGGTCGCCGAGACCGAGGACTTCCTGATCTGGGAGAAGGGCGCCGGGCGGTTCGGCGGCCGCTCCACCGGTGGGACCGCCGGCCGGGGTGCGGCACCCAGCAGGGCGGCCGGCCAGACGGTGCCGGGGAAGGTCGTCCGGTAGCAACAGGGGTCCGCCGCCCCCGGGCGGTCGGCGTCGGGGCCTGTCCGCGGGCGGGGCGTCGGGCCGGATGACGTCGTCCACAGTCGCGAGCCGCCTCGACATTCGTCCACAGGCAGGGCACGGGGCCGACGCCCCCGCCCGGCTGCCCGACGACGGTGGGTCCATGAGCGAACCCACCATTCTCCGTGGACCGCGTGAGGTCCTGGCCGCGCTGCCCTACCTGCTCGGGTACCACCCGGAGCGGTCCGTCGTCCTCGTCAGCCTGTGCGGGAGGGGCCTCGGGCCGGTCGCCCGGCTGGACCTGCCCGATGCGCGCAACGTGCGCGCGGCCGTCGACGCACTCGTCGGGCCGGTGCTGCGAGCCGCCCCCGACCGGGCCCTGGTCATCGGCTACGAGGAGCGCCGCGGCGAGAGCGAGGTGGTGAGCCGGGCACTGGCCCGGGCGCTGTCGGCCGGCGGGGTCCGGGTGGAGGACCAGCTCGTCGTGCGGGGGGACCGCTGGTACGCCCCGCGCTGCCGGGCCGGGTGCTGTCCGGCGCGGGGCCACCGGCTGCCCCGCGCCGAGGACGTCCCGGCGGTGGCGGACTTCGTCGCGGCCGGGCGGGCGCCGCTGCCGTCGCGCGACGCCGTCGCCGGCCTGGTGGCCGAGGACCCGAGGGCTGGGGCGGGCGTCGCCGCGTCGACCGCCGCGCTCCGCCGCCGCGGGCGGCCGTTCGGCGACGTCAGGGCGGGGGAGCTGTGGGCCCGGGTCGTGGACCCGTCCGACGGCGCCGTGCGGGTCGCGGAGCTCACCGCCGCGGAGGTGGCTCGCCTCGCGGGCTCGCTCCACGACCGGGAGTGGCGCGACGGCCTCGTGTCGTGGATGTCGATGGACGCGCTGCCCGCCGACGCGCTGGACGACGACACGGTTCGCGCGCTGCACGAGCACCTGGGACCGCCCCGCCCCGGCGGCCGCGGGGCGGGTCGGCCCCGGGCCGTCGGACACCGCCTGGACCGGCTGGACGCCGAGGCGACGGGTCGCCCGTCGGCGGGAGAGGCCGACGACGTCGCGGCGCAGGAACGGCTCCTGCATCGGCTGCTCGCGCTGTGCCGCGCCGTGCCGGACGCGTGCCCGGAGGAGGCCGCAGCCGTCTGCACCGTGGCCGCCTGCGTGGCGTGGGGGCAGGGTGACGGCGCCGTGGCCCGCGAGGCGGTGGACCGGGCCCTGCGGCTGCAGCCGGGCTACCGGCTGGCCCGCCTGGTCCACCGGCTCGTCGACCTGGGCATCCGTCCCGACCTCGGCGCACGCGCCGGCTGAGCGGTCCGCCTCGCGCGGGGCCGCGGGGCCGAAAAGGGGGGTGCCCGAGGAGCGGACAGGGCGTGGGCGGTGCCGGCTCCCCGCCCGTACCATGTCGCGCAGGTCATGAGTTCCAGCGCCAAGCCCCGGCTCGCTGGGCGGCAACCCTCCTCGCGGTGGGGTGCCCCGGGTGATGACCCGGCCGCGTCGAGCCGTCGCGGCAAGCGCGAGCCAGGAGAAGCCCCTCATGACCGCCACCCCGTCGAGGACCGCACCCACGCTCTGGCGCCCCGGCGACGACCCGGGCGACCGACGCTTCGTCGAGGTGGGGGACGTCCACCTCGAGCGCGGCGGGGTCCTCCCCGAGGTCGTCGTGGCCTACGAGACCTGGGGCCGCCTGGCCCCCGGCGGTGACAATGCCGTCCTCGTCGAGCACGCCCTGACCGGGGACAGCCACGTCGTGGGTCCGGCCGGCCCCGGCCACCCGACGCCCGGCTGGTGGCAGGGGCTCGTCGGCCCCGGTTGCCCACTGGACACCGACGACCTCTTCGTGGTGGCGAGCAACATCCTGGGCGGCTGCCAGGGCACCACCGGGCCGTCCTCGACCGCCCCCGACGGGCGGCCCTGGGGGAGCCGCTTCCCGTTCGTCACCGTGCGTGACCAGGTGGTTGTCGAGGCGGTGCTCGCCGACGCCCTCGGGATCGGGACGTGGCGCGCCGTGCTCGGTGGGTCGATGGGTGGCATGCGCGCCCTCGAGTGGGGCATCACCTGGCCGGAGCGGGTGGCGAGCACCGTGGTGCTCGCGTCGACGGCCTACTCGACGGCCGACCAGATCGCGTGGTGCTCCCCCCAGCTGGTGGCCATCCGCAGCGACCCGGACTACGCCGGCGGCGACTACTACCCGGGGGACGGCCCGCTCGCCGGCCTCGGGATCGCGCGCCGGATCGCGCACACCACCTACCGTGCCGAGGAGGAGCTGGCGGGCCGCTTCGGCCGCCTGCCCCAGCCCGGTGAGGAGCCGCTGGGGGGGCGGGGCCGGTATGCCGTGGAGAGCTACCTCGACCACCACGCCGCCAAGCTGGCCCGGCGCTTCGACCCCAACAGCTACGTCGTCCTCACCGAGGCCATGAGCAGCCACGACGTCGGCCGGGACCGCGACGGGGTGGCGCCGGCGCTGCGGCGCGTGCGCGACCTCGTCGTCGCGGGGGTGGACACCGACCGGCTGTACCCGATTCGCCTTTCCGAGGAGATGGCGGCGCTGCGGCCCGGCACCGCCCTGACCACCATCCGCTCCGGGCACGGGCACGACGGCTTCCTCGTCGAGACCCCGCAGGTCGGGGCCCTCCTCGACGGCGTCCTGCGCGGCCGATGAGCCCGCGGGGCCCCTCCGACGCCCTCCGCGCGCCGCTGACCCGGTCTTCCCGGACCGCTGAGCGGCGACCCATCCGGTACCGTCACGGCGTGCGGCCCGTCAGGGTCCTCATTTCACGCTCAGGAGGAAAGACGTGTCCATCGTCGTCGGCTTCGTGCCCACCAAGGAAGGTCGGGCCGCCCTGCACCGCGCCGTCGAGGAGGCGTCACTGCGCAGGGCCACCCTCGTCGTCATCAACTCCAACCGCGGTGGTCGCGACTTCGACGACCAGGAGAGCCAGGAGAGCGAGGCCGAGCTGCAGCGGATCCACGACCAGCTCTCCGGGGAGGGGATCGACGTCGAGGTCCGCCAGCTGGTCCGGGGGAACGAGCCGGCGGAGGACCTCATCGCCGTCGCCGTCGAGGCCGAGGCCGAGCTCATCGTCATCGGGCTGCGCCGCCGCACCCCCGTCGGCAAGCTGATCCTGGGGTCCAACGCGCAGCGGATCCTGCTCGACGCGCCCTGCGCGGTGCTCGCGGTCAAGGGCTGAGATCTCGGCGAGGAGCACGCCGCCACGCCGCGGCCGCCGTCCCCCGGAATAGGGACCGGCGGCTGCGGCGATTTATAATGACGGAGCACCCTTCGGTCAATCCCTCGATCCGCCGCCGGACGGCGGACGACAAGCCTCGACCGGGTGCACCACCGAACCCCGCCGAGTCCGCCGCGTGCCCCGCGACCGGGACGGCATCCCGTGACGAAAGGTTGCCGGTGTCGCCTGTGTCCCAGTCCGCTCCCGACGGTGCGTTGCCGCCCGAGTTCGCCCACCCCGCCCTGCAGGACCTCGTCCGCGCCGGCCACACCCGGGGGGCGGTCACCGGTGAGCAGGTCGCCGAGGCGGTCCGGGCGGCCGGGCTGCGCGCCAACCGGGCCCGCACGGTCCTCGGTGCGCTGGCGGACCAGGGCATCGAGGTGGCGGTGACCGACGCGCAGGCCACCGCCGTTGCCGCCGCCTCCGCCCGAGGGGGCACCGTGACGGCGGCCACCGGAGCCGCTCCGAAGCGGTCCACGACCACCAAGGCCGCGGCGGCGAAGGCCGCGACCGCGAAGACCGCCGAGGCCACGAAGGGCAGCGCGAGGACGGCGACCGCGAAGGCGGAGAAGCCCGCGACCGCGAAGTCGGCCACCGCGAAGAAGGCGACCGCGAAGACGGCGACCGCGAAGACGGCGAAGCCCGCGGCCGCCAAGACGGCGACCGCCAAGACCGCGGCCGCCACAACCGCGGCCGCCAAGACGGCGACCGCCACGACCGCGGCCGCCAAGGCCGCGACCGCCAAGGCCGCGACCGCCAAGAAGGCGGCGAGCAAGCGGGTCGCCGCCACGGCCGGCACCACGCAGGCGCCGGCCGAGCCGCTGGTGCTGGACGACCTCGAGGTCGAGGTGGAGGTCCTGGAGGCTGACGTGCTCGTCGCGCCGGACGTGGTCGTCCCGATCCTGGCTGCCGAGGTCGACGTGGCCGTCGACGTCGTTCCGGACGAGGTGGCCGACGTGGCCGCCGAGGAGTCCGCGGAGACCGCGGAGACCGCGGAGACCGCGGACGAGCACGGGACAGGCGCGACGCCGGTCGCCACGCCCACCAGCGGTGACGAGGAGTCGGCGGGCTTCGTCATCCGTGACGACGACGAGGAGGACGCGCCGGCGCAGCAGGTCGTGACCGCCGGTGCCACGGCCGACCCGGTCAAGGACTACCTCAAGCAGATCGGCAAGGTCGCCCTCCTCAACGCCGAGCAGGAGGTCGAGCTCGCCAAGCGCATCGAGGCCGGGCTCTTCGCCGAGGAGAAGCTGAACTCCGGCGACACCATCGAGATGAAGCTCAAGCGCGAGTTCTGGTGGATCTCCCAGGACGGCAAGAAGGCCAAGAACCACCTCCTGGAGGCCAACCTGCGCCTCGTCGTCTCCCTCGCCAAGCGCTACACCGGTCGCGGGATGCTCTTCCTCGACCTCATCCAGGAGGGCAACCTCGGCCTGATCCGGGCGGTCGAGAAGTTCGACTACACCAAGGGCTACAAGTTCTCGACCTACGCCACGTGGTGGATCCGCCAGGCCATCACGCGGGCCATGGCCGACCAGGCCCGCACCATCCGGATCCCCGTGCACATGGTCGAGGTCATCAACAAGCTCGCCCGCGTGCAGCGCCAGATGCTCCAGGACCTCGGGCGCGAGCCCACCCCCGAGGAGCTCGCCAAGGAGCTCGACATGACCCCGGAGAAGGTCGTCGAGGTCCAGAAGTACGGCCGCGAGCCGATCTCCCTCCACACCCCGCTCGGCGAGGACGGCGACAGCGAGTTCGGTGACCTCATCGAGGACTCCGAGGCGGTCGTGCCCGCGGACGCCGTGAGCTTCACGCTGCTGCAGGAGCAGCTGCACAGCGTGCTCGACACGCTCTCGGAGCGGGAGGCCGGCGTGGTGTCGATGCGCTTCGGGCTCACCGACGGCCAGCCCAAGACCCTCGACGAGATCGGCAAGGTCTACGGCGTCACGCGGGAGCGGATCCGGCAGATCGAGTCCAAGACGATGAGCAAGCTCCGCCACCCCAGCCGCAGCCAGGCGCTGCGGGACTACCTGGACTGAGAGCGCAGGCGGGCCCAGGCGGCCCGCGGCATCCGGCCCAGCGCCTCGCGGGTCTCCCGCCACTGGCGGAAGCCGTCGCCGGGAAGCAGCGCCGCCCGCACGCGGTCGCTCCGCCGCCGGGTCGCCGAGGCGGCCCGCCAGACCCGGCGCGTGTCGGGCCGGACGTCGGGCACCTCGGCGCCGGGGGCGGCATACCGGGCTCGTTCCAGCGTGGCCACCACCCTGCCGAGCGCCCGGGTCGACTCATCGTCCAGGTATGCCGCGCTGCTGACGTGCTGCCCGACCTGCCGGGGTGTCGCCCCGGTGGGCGAGGTGATGCCGATGTCGCCGAGCCGGGAGACCAGCTCCTGCCAGTCCGCCTCGACCCGCTCGGCCTCGTCGCGGGCGGTGCGGCGGGTTCGCACGCGGCGCAGCCAGGCACCGGCCGGCACGAGCAGCAGCGCGAGCAGCACCAGGGCGGCCCCCAGCGAGACGGCGAGATGGTCGCTCACCCACCGCACCGGGCCGGGGGCACCGCTCGAGGCATCGCCCGCGGACGTCGCCCCCGTGTCGGTGTCGGGACGCTGGCTCGCACTCGGCGTGGGCGTCGGCCCCTCCGAGGGCGTCGCGGCCTCCCCGTCGGCGCCCACCTCGCTCGGCGCCAGGCTGTAGGCCGGCGCGGTGCCGCTGCGGGAGCCGGGGGTGGGCTCGAAGCGGACCCAGCCCAGCCGCGGGAAGAACAGCTCCGGCCAGGCGTGGGCGTCGGCGGCGCGCACCGTGTAGACGTTGCCGACGATCGAGCCGGGAAGGAAGCCGATGGCCATCCGGGCCGGGATGCCCTCGGCCCGCGCCATCATCACCATGGCGGAGGCGAACTGCACGCAGTAGCCCTGCTTGGTGCGCAGGAACGCGGTCAGACCGTCCACCCGTCCGCCCGCGTCGCTGGGCCGAGGGGGCAGCTCGAGGGTGTAGGAGAACTGCGGGCTGCGCAGGTAGGCCTGGATCGCCCGCGCCGTCTCCAGGGGCGTGGCGTCGTCCGGCACCGCCTGCTGGAGTGCGGCGCGCACCTCCGGCTCCGCCGTCGTGTCGAGGCGCAGGGTCGGGTCGAAGGCCGGCGCCGAGAAGTCCACGGTGAAGTCCTCCGGCTGTGGCGCCAGGTCCGCGTACTCCACGGTGTAGCCCTCGACCCGGTCCGAGACCAGGACCGAGCCGTTCCCGTCCACCGACCACTCGGTGCCGTCGACGCGCAGCCGGGACACCGGGGTCGGCACCGCGAGCTGCGGGGGCCGGATGCGGTTGCCCTCGACCCGCACCGCGGCGGTCGTCGACCGCACGGCGGAGTCCGCGGCCAGGTCCGGCGAGCCGTCCGGCGCAGCACCGCCCATCGAGCTGGTCCAGCGCCCGCCGGCGTAGGTGTCGAGCACGTCCACGCGCAGCGGGGGGGTGCCGCGGGCGGTCGTCGAGTAGGACAGGACCGCCTCCTGGGAGGGGTTCGCCAGGGAGCGGGTCAGGTCCAGGGTCGAGTTCAGGCGGACGGTCCCGGCGCCGGAGGCGCCGCGGGAGCTGTCGGCGCGCCCCAGCCCGTCGGCGATGAAGGTCGTCGGCAGGTGCGGCAGCACCGCGGGCAGCGTCACCGCGAGCGCGAGCGCGCCCAGGCCCAGGACCCGGCCGAGGGCGGCGAAGCCGAAGCCGGGGTCCTCGCGGTCGGCGGCGCCGGGGGAGCGCGGCACCGCGGTCGCCCACCGCCGCAGCGAGGCCACGCCCTGCCGGCCGACGAGCGCGAGCCAGGCAGCCGCCGGAAGCAGGAAGTACTGCAGCGGCAGGCCCGCACCGGCGTTGCCGGCGGCCGCGAGGTATGCCGTGAGCAGCGGGACGCCGGCCAGCGCCGGTGCGCGCAGGGTCACCGCGAGGGCGTCGACGACGAGCGCCGTCAGGGCCAGGACGGCGCCGATGGCGACGACCACCCCGCGCGTAGTCGGGGCCGGGGCGGCACTCTGCGCCACCACGTCGAGAGCCTCCCGGAGCAGGTTGCCCATCGCCGAGAAGGCGTCGGGCCCCGGCAGGCCGTACCAGAGGTGGCCGCGGCCGTGCAGCCAGAAGAGCACGAGCGTGACCGCGACCGCCTGCCCACCGATGACCACCCAGGGGGAGGCGGCCAGCCGGCGCAGCGCGACCCCGGAGAGCGCCACGGCGGCCACGACGACGAGCGCCGGACGCAGCCAGGTCGTGGGGGTGAAGAGGGTGAGCAGCGGCAGCGCCACCGCGATGGTCGCGAGCGCAGCGAGGGCGGCGTCGACGGGGCGGGCGCGGGTCACCGGGCCGCCTCCGCCATCCCGGCGCCCACGACCGCGCCCCACGCCTGCGGTGGGGTCGTCCCGGGCCGGACCAGGGTGGCCGCCCAGCCGGTCGCGGCGAGGGCCGCTGCCGTCGCCGGGGCGAGCCCGGTCGGGCGGCCACCCCGACGGCCGAGCGCGGGCCGGCCCCCGAAGGCCTCCCCGTCCACGACGAACGCCACGCCCGTCGACCCCGGCTGGCGCAGCGAGGCGGTCGCGTGCGCCGCGTCGTCGTCCAGACCGGCGACGACCGCGACCACCAGCCCGCCGCCCGAGGTCACGCCGTGCGCCGCGTGCAGCACCGCCCGGAACCCGTCGGAGTCGTCGGGCCCGAGCCGGGCCAGGGTGTCGAGGACCGGCTCGAGGTCGGTGTCCTCGCGGGTTCCCGAGTCGGACGCGGCGTCGGGGGTGATGAGGTGCACGGTGTACCCCAGGTCGATGAGGTGGGCCGTCACGGAGGCGGCCATCTCGACCGACCACTCCAGCGAGCTCGCCGGGCCCGTCCCACCGTGGGCGTCCCGCCGGGAGTCCAGGAGGATCACCGCCCGCCGCCGGGCCGGGCGGTCCTCCTGGCGAACCATGAGCTCCCCGGTGCGGGCCGTGGCCGGCCAGTGGATCCGGCGCAGGTCGTCACCGTCGCGGTACTCCCGGATCGCCTGGTCGTCCTCCCCGTGGAGGGCGACCCGGTGCGGGATGGACCCCTCGGCGCCGACGCCCCGCCCCAGCTGCCGACCGCTGCCGAGCGGGTGGATTCGGGGCAGGACCACCAGGGTCCCGCGCTCACCGACGGCGGCGGACCGCACGCTGAGCCCGAAGGGGTCCCTCACCCGGAGCCTGAGCGGACCGAGGGCGTGCGCGCCGCGCGTGCCGGCCCGCACGGCATACTGCACCTCCCCGCGGTCGCCCGGCCCCAGGGCGGCGACCACGAAGCGGGGCCGCTCGCCGAGTGCGTGGTCGAGGTGCTCCTCGGCGAGCAGCACCGGCGAGCGGGCGCCCTCGGGGTTGCGCAGCGTCGCCGTGACGACGGCCGGCTCGTCCACGGCCACGCGCGACGGCCGGACCACGCGCTGCACCTCGAGCCGGAGGGAGTGCCGTCGGCCGAGCAGCCAGGCGCCCACCGGCAGGACCAGGAGCAGCACCCCGATGCGGGTCAGGTCCCGCTGCCCCAGGGCCAGCCCGGCGAGGAGGAGCACCAGCCCGGCCGCGAGGAAGCAGGCGCCCCGGGTGGTGAGGCTGTCGCGCAGGCTGCGCACCGGCGCCCCTAGCGGGTCGGTGCGGGCACGCGGACCCGCTGCACGAGGTCGGTCACGACGTCCGCGGCGCTGCGCCGGGCCATCTGGGTCTCCCCGGTGAGGATGAGCCGGTGCGCCAGGACCGGCACGCTCACCGACTGCACGTCGTCGGGGAGCACGTGGTCGCGGCCGAGCAGGGCGGCATGCGCCCGCGCGGCCCGCAGCAGGTGGAGGGTCGCCCGCGGTGACGCGCCGAGCCGCAGGGCCGCGCTCGTGCGCGTCGCCTGCGCGAGGTCCACGACGTACTGCTTGACGGCGGGCGAGGCGTAGACGCTGCGGACGGCGTCGATCATGGCGCCCACCGTGGCCGCGTCGGTGACCGGCTGCAGGTCGTCCAGGGGCGAGGCGGCCGAGTGGAGGTCGAGCATCTCCAGCTCGCTGTGCGGGGAGGGGTAGCCCATGGAGATGCGCGCCATGAACCGGTCGCGCTGGGCCTCGGGGAGGGGGTAGGTCCCCTCCATCTCGATGGGGTTCTGGGTGGCCATGACCATGAAGGGCCGCGGCAGCCCGTACGTCGTCCCGTCGACGGTGACCTGGCGCTCCTCCATCGACTCCAGCAGCGCGGACTGGGTCTTCGGTGACGCCCGGTTGATCTCGTCACCGACGACCACGTTGGCGAAGATCGCGCCCGGGCGGAACTCGAAGTCCCGGACGTCCTGGTTGTAGACGCTCACGCCCGTGATGTCGCTGGGCAGCAGGTCGGGTGTGAACTGGACGCGGCGCACCGAGCAGTCGATGGAGCGCGCGAGCGTCTTGGCGAGCATCGTCTTGCCCACGCCGGGCACGTCCTCGATGAGCAGGTGCCCCTCGGCCAGCAGTGCCGTCACCGCGGTGCGGATCACCGCCGGCTTGCCCTCGATGACCGAGCCCATCGCCCGGGCCAGCGCGGTGGCGACCTCGAGCACCTGGTCGAGGGAGGCCCCACGCGCGCTGTCCACCGTGCGGTGCTCCGTGGAGTCCTCGAACCGCGTCACTGGACCATCCTTCCGGCGTCGACAACCCCGTGGCCGTCACCGGGCGCCCTCGGCGCGAACGGTGACCCTCATCGTGCACCACTTCGCTCCACCGGTCAGCGTCTCGGCCCCGCCAAAAGTGCCCGGACGGCCCGCGCGGGCCGCGCTCCGCGCCCCGGGCGGTCCAGCCGTGCTGCGGTGTCGCGGGTGGGTGCGCACCTCGGGCGCGCGGTGGGCAGCGGGGGGTATGCCGTCCTCCACCTTCCACCACCGCCGTGACCTGCGGTGATGGCGGAGAAATCCGCCGCTTCGAGCCCGGTTCTGGGGCTGCGTGGCGTGATGTGGGGTAAAGTGGGGGAAGCCGGAGGAGACCGGAGCGAACGTCGGACGACAGCGGGAGGTGAAGCGTGTTCCTCGGGACCCACACGCCCCGCCTGGACGACAAGGGCCGGCTGTTCCTGCCGGCCAAGTTCCGGGACCGCCTCGCCGGCGGCCTGGTGGTCACCCGTGGCCAGGAGCGCTGCCTCTACGTCTTCCCGATGGAGGAGTTCGAGCGGGTGACCGCGCAGATGCAGGCCGCTCCGACGACCAGCCGCCGGGTGCGCGACTTCCTGCGCGTCTTCCTCTCCGGTGCCTCCGACGAGGTGCCCGACAAGCAGGGTCGGGTGACGATCCCCGCACCGTTGCGCGATTACGCCGGGCTCACCCGCGAGTGCACCGTCATCGGCGCCGGGTCCCGGGTCGAGGTGTGGGACTCCGCGGCGTGGAACGACTACCTCGCCGGCACCGAGCAGGCCTACTCCGACCAGTCCGAGGAGGTCGTCCCGGGCCTCCTCTGACCGCCCTGCCTCCAGCGCCTCCAGACCACCCGCCAGCCCCGCACTCCAACTCCCGACCCCCGACCCCCGACCGCCGCCCCCGGCTCCCGGCCTCCAGCCGACGGATCCCGACACGACTTCCCCCGTGCCGGGCCCCGACCGGATGGGGACCGGGGGCCGGGGGCGACCACGACAACCGACCAGCCCCCCCGAGCAACCGCACCCGCACCGCCCCCAGAGGAGGAGCCATGCCGCAGCGCGCGGCCGACCGGCACGTGCCGGTGCTCCTCGACCGCGTCGTCGAGCTCCTCGCCCCGGCGCTCACCGCTCCGGGGTCGGTCGCCGTCGACGCGACGCTGGGCATGGGTGGCCACGCCGAGGCCCTGCTCGACCGGTGCCCCGGCGCCGTGCTCGTCGGGATCGACCGTGACCCCGAGGCCCTGGCCCTGGCCGGGCAGCGCCTCGCCCGCTTCGGTGACCGCTTCCGCCCGGTGCACGCCGTGCACGACGAGCTGCCCACCGTCCTGGGCGACCTGGGCACCGGCCCGGTCGCCGCCGTGCTCTTCGACCTCGGGGTCTCCTCGCTCCAGCTGGACGAGGCCGAGCGGGGGTTCGCCTACGCCCAGGACGCCCCGCTCGACATGCGGATGGACCCCGGCGCCGGCACCACCGCCGCCGACGTCCTCAACACGTACGCCGCCCCCGAGCTCACCCGGGTGCTCCGTGACTACGGCGAGGAGCGCTTCGCCGCGCGCATCGCCACCGCGGTGGTGCGCGAGCGGGAGCGGGAGCCGTTCACCCGCTCCGGCCGGCTCGTGGAGCTGCTCCGGGCGGCGGTGCCGGCCGCGTCCCAGCGCAGCGGTGGGCACCCCGCCAAGCGGACGTTCCAGGCCCTCCGCATCGAGGTCAACGGGGAGCTGGCCGCCTGGGAGGGGGCCCTGCCGGCAGCGGTCGACGCCCTGCGGGTCGGGGGCCGCGTCGCCGTCCTGGCCTACCACTCCCTCGAGGACCGGGTCGCCAAGCGCGTGCTCGGCGCCGGCGCCGTCGGCACCACCCCGCCGGGGCTGCCCGTGGAGCTCCCGGACCACGCCCCACAGCTCCGGCTGCTGACCCGCGGGGCCGAGCGGCCCTCGGCCGGCGAGCAGTCCGCGAACCCCCGTTCCGCCTCGGCGCGCCTGCGAGCAGCCGAGCGGATCCGTCCGTCGAAGGGAACCGCCCGATGAGCCAGCTCGCGACCGCGCGTCCGCTCCCGCGCACCGCCCCGGTCCCCGGCGCGGCCGGACGACGGCTCCGCGTCGTCGCCGGGGTGCCCCGCCAGGGCAACGCGGCGTTCGTCGCCCTGTGCCTGAGCCTGCTCGTGGCGGGACTGGTGGCGGTGCTGCTGCTCAACACCTCCATCGCGCAGGGCTCGTTCGTGCTCCGGGACCTCCAGGACCGCTCGAACGCCCTCGCGGACGCCGAGGACGCGCTCGGTCACGCCATCGACGCCCAGAGCACGCCGGCGGTGCTGGCGCGCCGGGCACTGGAGCGCGGCATGGTCCCCGCCTCCTCGCCGGCCTTCCTGCGGCTGGAGGACGGCGCGGTGATCGGCGTGGCGGAGCCGGCCCGGGCGGACAACCGCTTTAGCGTGGTGGCGCAGGCCGCCGCCGGGACCCCACCGGGCTCCCCGGCCGACAGGGACACGGAGGCGACGACGACGGTGACCACCACGTCCGGGTCGGTCACGACGACGACGGTGACGGTGACCCGCGGCGACTCCGTCGAGCGGACCGTCACCAGCGTGGACGGCGACACCGGTGCCGTCTCGACCTCCACCACCGCCTCGAAGCGCGCGCCGGCCGCGGCGTCCGTGCGGTACCGCTGAGCCGTGGAGCGTCGCACCGGTCGTCCCGGGTCCGATCCCGGCCGCGCCGTCCCCCGGCCTCGCGGCACCCCGAGAACGCCGGGCCCGACCCGGGCGCCCCGCCGCCCCCACTCGGGGCCGACGCTGGCCAGCACGACCCGTCGGATGCGGGCCCTCACGATCGCCGTCCTCTTCGTCTTCAGCGTCTTCGGCGCCCAGCTCCTGCGGCTGCAGGGCCTGGACGCCTCCGCCGTCGCCGCCGAGGCCCTGGCGTCGCGCACCCAGTCGGTGAGCGTCCCGGCCCTGCGCGGCCGGGTCCTCTCCGCCGACGGGGTCGTCCTGGCCTCCAGCCGGGAGCGGGTCACGGTGGTGGCCGACCCGACGGCGGTCTGCACCTACGGCACCACGAAGCCCAGCTGCGCCGGCATCGAGCCCGCCGAGCGGGCCGCCGCCGTGGAGGCCGTCGTCGACAGGCTGGGTCCGGTCATCGGCATGAGCCCCACCGAGCTGCGCCCGAAGCTGAGCGCCCCCGGGCGGTACAGCGTGCTCAGCCGCGCGGTCAGCCCCCTGACCTGGCGGCGCATCGAGGACCTCGGGCTGCCCGGCATCTCCAAGGACGCCCGAGGCGACGCCAGCACGGCGCAGCGCGTCTACCCGCAGGGGCCGACCGCGGCCTCCCTCGTCGGCTACCTCACCCAGGACGGCGGGGCGCCGGGGGGCGGGGTCGAGCTGATGATGAACGGCAGGCTCGCGGGGCGCCCGGGCACGGCGGTCAACGAGATCGCCGCCGACGGCTCGCCCATCCCCGGCGGGCGGCACTCGGTCGCCCAGGCGGTCGACGGGCAGGACGTCCCGCTCACCATCAACGCCAACCTCCAGTGGTACGCCCAGAACGCCCTCGCGCAGAAGGTCACGGAGACCCAGGCCCTCTCCGGCACGGTGGTCGTCATGGACGCCCGCACGGGGCAGCTGCTCACGGTCGCGTCGTACCCGACGTTCGACCCCAACGACGTCGGCAACGCCCGTGGGCCGCTGTCCAACCTGGCCCTGAGCGAGGTGTTCGAGCCGGGGTCGACGGCCAAGATCATGACCATCGCGGCCGCCATGGAGGAGAAGCACGTCACCCCCTCCACGCCCCTGGTCATCCCGGGCCGGATCCACCGCTACGACACCTGGTTCAAGGACTCCCACGACCACCCGACGGAGTACCGCACCGTGACCGGTGCCCTCGCCGAGTCGAGCAACATCGGCACCGTCCTGGTCGGCGAGACCATGCGCAGCCGGACGCTGGAGTCCTACTTCCGCAAGTTCGGGCTCGGCGCCACCTCGGGAATGGGCTTCCCCGGCGAGTCGGCGGGCCTGCTGCCGCCGGTGCGCCAGTGGAGCGGGACGCAGGAGACCACGGTCATGTTCGGGCAGGGCGTGTCCGTCACGGCGGTCCAGGCGGCCTCGGTCTTCCAGACCATCGCCAACGACGGCGTCCGGATGCCGCCCCGCCTCGTGCGTGGCAGCACCGACGCGGACGGGACCTTCCACCCGGCGGCCCCACCACAGGGCGTTCGGGTCGTCCGCAGCGACGTCGCCACGGACGTCAGCCGGATGCTCGAGGGCGTGGTCACCAAGGACGGCACCGCCCCGCAGGCCCGCATCCCCGGCTACCGCGTCGCCGGCAAGACCGGCACAGCCGACCGCTACGTGCAGGTCAGCACAACCAAGGGCGGCTACAGCGGGAAGACGGCCAGCTTCATCGGCTACGCGCCCGCGGACGACCCCCGGCTCGTGGTCGCCGTGATCGTGCAGCGGCCGCTGAAGGGCTACTACGGCGGCACCACCGCCGCGCCGGTCTTCAAGGACGTCATGACCTACGCGTTGCAGGAGCTCAAGGTGCCGCCGACCGGCGCGGACTCCCCGCAGCTCACGCTCCGGCTGTCCCGGGCCGAGGCGGAGAGCGACCCGACGGTGCTGCGCGACCGGCGGTCCGGCTCTGCCGGGTAGGGTCGCTCGACGTGGCCGCCCCCCGACCCGCCTCGCTTCCGACGACCACGGCGCGTGCCCTCGCCGACCTCGTCGGGGCCCGGGCGAGCAGGCTGCCGGACCCGCTGCCCGTGACCGGCGTGGTGCTCGACTCGCGTGCGGTGCGGCCGGGGGACCTGTATGCCGCCCTGCCGGGCTCCCGCGCGCACGGCGCGGACTTCGTCGGCGCGGCCGTCGCCGCGGGGGCGGTGGCCGTCCTGACCGACGAGCGCGGCGCCGAGGTGGCCGCGGCGTCCGGCCCGGACGTGCCGGTCCTCGTCGTCGACGACCCGCGAGCCGTCCTCGGCACGGTCTCCGCCCGGGTGTACGGCACCGAGGACAGCCCGGTGCGGATGGTCGGGGTGACCGGCACCAACGGCAAGACGACGACGGCATACCTGCTCCGGTCGGCACTGGACGCGCTGGGGCACCGCACCGGCCTGATCGGCACGGTGGAGACCTGCCTGGGGGAGGAGCGGGTCCGCAGCGTCCGCACCACCCCGGAGGCGCCGGACCTGCACGCGCTGCTCGCCGTGATGGCCGAGCGGCGCCTGGACACCTGCGTCATGGAGGTCTCCAGCCACGCCCTGGCGCAGCACCGGGTCGACGGCGTCGTCTTCGACGTGGCCCTGTTCACCAACCTCTCCCAGGACCACCTGGACTTCCACGGGACCATGGAGGAGTACTTCGCCGCCAAGGCCGGGCTGTTCACCCCGCAGCGGGCCCGCGCGGGCCTGGTGTGCGTCGACGACGAGTGGGGCCGGGCGCTCAAGGGGCGGGCCGGCGTGCCGGTGACGACGTTGACCACGCGGCCCGACCGGGCCGCCGACTGGACCGTCACCCCGGTGGCCGGCGACCCCGCCGCCTTCACGCTCGCCTCCACGGACCTCAGCCTGCACCTGAGGTCCACCCTTCCCGGTGACTTCAACGTCACCAACACGGCCATGGCGGCGGTCGCCCTGCTGCTCACCGGCGAGCGCCCCGAGGACGTCCGCCGGGCGGTGCTGAGCGACCCGCACGTGCCCGGTCGGATGGAGCGCGTCGCCGGCGGGCCGGCGTCCGGTGGCGCCCCCAGCGGGGTCGTGGACTACGCCCACACCGCCGAGGCGGTCGCGGCGGCGCTCGGCGCACTGCGTCCGGCCACCGAGGGTCGGCTCGTCGTCGTGCTCGGGGCCGGTGGGGACCGCGACCGCGGGAAGCGCCGGGCCATGGGGGAGGCAGCCGCCCGTGGCGCGGACGTCGTCGTGGTCACCGACGACAACCCGCGCTCCGAGCAGCCGTCCGGCATCCGGGCGGCCCTGCTGGACGGGGCGCGGGCCGGCGGCACCGCGGTCGAGGTGCTCGAGGTGGCCGACCGGCGAGCGGCGATCCGCCGGGCGGTCGCGGAGGCGGCCGTCGTGCCCGGCTCGGTCGTCGCGGTCGTGGGCAAGGGCCACGAGACCGGCCAGGACGTCGCGGGCCTGGTCAGCCCCTTCGACGACCGGGTCGAGCTGCGGGCCGCCCTCGACGCCCTCGCCACCGGGGGGCTGTCGTGATCGCCCTGACGCTGGCCGAGGTGGCCGCCGTCACCGGTGGCCGGGTCGTCGGCGCCGACCGCCCGGAGGAGGTCGTCGTGGACGGCCCCGTCGTCACCGACGCGCGGGAGGCGGGGCCGGGAGGGCTCTTCGTCGCCCGGATCGGGGAGGTGCAGGACGGCCACCGCTTCGTCCCGCAGGCGCGCGACGCCGGCGCGGTCGCGGCCCTGACGACCCGGGAGGTCGAGCACCTGCCGTGCGTGGTCGTCGACGACGTCCAGGCCGCCTTCGTCGCGCTGTCCCGTGCCGTCCTCGAGCGCGCCCGCGACCTCACCGTCGTCGGCGTCACCGGCTCCAGCGGCAAGACGAGCACCAAGGACCTGCTCGCGACCGTGCTGGCCCGGGCCGGGGAGGTCGTGGCCGCCGTCGGCTCCTACAACTCCGAGGTGGGTGTCCCGCTGACGGTGTGCCGGGTCACGCCGCACACCCGCACCCTCGTCGTGGAGATGGGGGCGCGCGGGGTCGGCCACATCCGCTACCTCACCGGGATCGCCCCGCCCCGGATCGGCGTGGTGCTCAACGTCGGCTCGGCGCACCTGGGCGAGTTCGGCTCCCGGGAGGCGATCGGCCGAGCGAAGTCCGAGCTGGTGGCGGCGCTGCCGCGCGAGGGTCTGGCCGTCCTGAACGCCGACGACGCCATCGTGCGGGGGATGGCGGCCGACACCGCCGCCCGGGTGGTGCTCGTCGGGGAGGCCCCGGAAGCCGAGGTGCGCGCCGAGGACGTCCGGCTCGACGGCGGGGGCCGGGCCCGCTTCACCGTGCGCGCGCCCGAGGGGGCCGCGCCGGTCGTGCTCGGCCTGGTGGGACGACACCACGTCGGCAACGCGCTGGCCGTGCTCGCGGTGGCGCGCGAGTGCGGCATACCCCTGCGGGAGGCGGTGGACGCACTCGGTGGGGCCCGCCCGGTGAGCCGGTGGCGGATGGAGGTGACGCGCCGCGCCGACGGGGTCACGGTGGTCAACGACGCCTACAACGCCAACCCGGAGTCGATGCGCGCGGCCCTGGCCGCCGTGGCCGCGATGGACGTGCCGGGGCGGCGGTGGGCGGTGCTCGGATCGATGCTGGAGCTCGGCGCCGACAGCGACCGGGAGCACGCGGACGTCGGGGGGGAGGCCGTCGCCCAGGGGGTCGACGAGCTCGTCGTGGTCGGCGACGTCGCGGCGCCGATGGCGGAGGCGGCCGAGGCGGCGGAGGGTGCAGCCGGGGCGGCGGGCGGCGGTCGCACCCGGGTGCGACGGGTCGCGGACGCGGACGCGGCCGAGGCGCTGCTCACCGGTGAGCTCCGCCCAGGCGACCTCGTCCTGCTCAAGAGCAGCCGGGACGCCGGGCTGCGGTGGCTGGGGGAGCGGGTCGCGGCGGTCGGGGGAGGCGTCGCGTGAAGGCTGTCCTGCTGGCCTCGGCGGTCTCCCTGCTGATCTCGCTGCTCGGCACCCCGATGTTCATCAAGCTGCTGGTCCGCAAGCGCTACGGCCAGTTCATCCGCGACGACGGACCCACCGCGCACCACACCAAGCGGGGCACGCCCACCATGGGCGGCGCCGTCATGGTCGCCGCCGCGCTCGGCGGCTACGCCGTCGCCCACCTCGCGACGGTCAGCCGGCCGACGTGGAGCGGGCTGCTCGTGCTGTTCCTCATGAGCGGGCTGGGGCTGGTCGGCTTCCTCGACGACTACATCAAGATCACCAAGCAGCGCAGCCTCGGGCTGCGGTCGCGGCAGAAGCTCCTCGGGCAGACCCTCGTCGCCACCGTCTTCGCGGTCCTCGCGCTGCAGTTCCCGAACGAGGCCTTCCGCACCCCTGCGTCGACCAACATCTCCTTCGTGCGCGACACCGCGCTGGACCTCGCCTTCGCCGGGCCCGTGGTGGGAGTGATCCTCTTCGTCCTGTGGGCGAACCTGATGATCGCCGGGACCTCGAACGGCGTGAACCTCACCGACGGCCTGGACGGGCTGGCGAGCGGGGCCTCGGCCGTGGTGTTCGCGGCCTACGTGCTCATCGGGATCTGGCAGTTCAACCAGACCTGCATCACCACGCCGGGCCCCCAGTGCTACGAGGTGCGCGACCCGCACGACCTCGCCATCGTCGCCGCGTGCCTGATGGGGGCGTGCTTCGGCTTCCTGTGGTGGAACGCCTCGCCGGCCAGGATCTTCATGGGGGACACCGGCTCGCTGGCGCTCGGCGGGGCGATGGCCGGACTGGCCATCCTGACCCGCACCGAGATCCTCATCGTCATCCTCGGCGGCCTCTTCGTCGCCATCACGCTCTCCGTCATCATCCAGGTCGCCTCCTTCAAGACCACCGGGCGACGGGTGTTCCGGATGGCCCCGCTGCAGCACCACTTCGAGCTGCTCGGATGGCAGGAGGTCACGATCGTCATCCGCTTCTGGATCATCGCCGGGCTCTTCGTCGCGCTCGGACTCGGGCTGTTCTACGCCGAGTGGGTCGTGGGGTCGGCATGACCGGGACGGCCGAGCGGGTGCACGGGCTGACCTGCCGCGAGGCGGACTGGGCCGGCCTGCGGGTGGTCGTGGCGGGGCTCGGGGTGAGCGGGTTCGCCGCCGCCGACGCCCTCCTCGAGCGGGGAGCGTCGGTGGTCGTGGTCGACGGTGCGGAGGCCACCGAGGGGACGCCGCTGCGCGACCGCTCCCGGATCCTCGACGTGCTCGGCGCGAAGGTGCGCCTCGGGCCCGACGCCGTGTCCGCCCTCCCGCGCCCGGCGCCGGACCTCGTCGTCACCTCGCCGGGGTGGCGCCCGGACCAGCCGCTGCTCGTCGCGGCCGCGGCCGCGGGCGTTCCCGTCTGGGGGGAGGTGGAGCTGGCCTGGCGGATGCGGGCCCGGGAGGGCGCGGCGCCCTGGCTGGTCGTGACCGGGACCAACGGCAAGACCACCACGGTGCAGATGCTCGCCTGCATGCTCCGGGCAGCCGGCCTGCGGGCGAGGAGCGCCGGCAACGTCGGCACCCCCCTGCTCGAGGCCGTCCTGCACCCCAACCCCTTCGACGTGCTCGCCGTGGAGCTGTCCAGCTTCCAGCTGCACTGGTCGCACTCGATCGCCCCGCGGGCGTCGGCCTGCCTCAACGTCGCCCCCGACCACGTCGACTGGCACGGCTCCTTCGAGGCCTACCTCGCCGCGAAGGGCAAGGTCTACGACCGCACCGAGGTCGCGTGCGTCTACAACGTCGAGGACCCCCGCACCGAGCTGCTCGTGGAGCAGGCCGAGGTGCGGGAGGGCTGCCGGGCCGTGGGCTTCACCCTCGGGGTGCCCGCCCCCTCGATGCTCGGTGTCGTCGACGGGGTGCTGGCCGACCGGGCCTTCGTCGAGCAGCGCCGGCACGCCGCGGCGGAGCTCGCCACCCTGGAGGACGTCCGCGCGGGCGCCCCGACGGTGGCGCCGCACCTCGTCGCCAACGCGCTCGCCGCCGCCGCGCTGGCGCGCGCCCACGGCGTGCCGGCGGCGGCGGTGCGGGAGGGCCTGCACGCCTTCCGCCCCGAGCCGCACCGGATCACCGACGTCGGGACCGTCGCCGGGGTCCGCTTCGTGGACGACAGCAAGGCGACCAACCCGCACGCGGCGGAGTCCTCGCTGCGCGCGCACGACGGCGTGGTCTGGGTGGCCGGTGGGCTGCTAAAGGGGGCGGACGTCGACGCCCTCGTCGCCGAGGTGGCCGCCCGGCTGCGCGGGGTGGTGCTGCTCGGGCGGGACCGCGCGCGGATCGCGGAGGCGCTCGCCCGACACGCGCCGGATGTCCCGGTCGTCGACGTCGCCGACACCGACACTGGTGCCATGGACCGCGTCGTGACCGAGGCCGTCGCCCTGGCCAGGGTCGGCGACGTCGTCCTCCTCGCCCCGGCCGCCGCCTCCATGGACATGTTCCGCGACTACGGCGCCCGGGGCGACGCCTTCGCCGCCGCGGTGGGCCGCCTGGGAAGGGCCGGCGGCACGGGGGAGGAAGCGGGCCCCCGGACGTGACCAGCACGACCACCGGGCGGGGCCGCCGCACGCCACCGCCCGGGCCCGCCCGCGGCGGCACCCGTGGCCCGGCCCCGGGCGGCACCCGAGGCCCGGCCCCG
>DASQFD010000022.1:0-5355 GCA_035633255.1 Dermatophilaceae bacterium | reverse complement strand
CCGGGCTGTGTCCGGGGCGGGAGATGACCTGCTGGCTGGACTCGAGGAGGCCGCCATCGCCAACGCGGTCGAGCGCCTGGGCGGGGCGCTCGCGGAGGCGGGGCTGGCCCGGCTGCCGGCGCGGGTCTTCGCGGCGCTGCTCGCGAGCGAGGAGGGCCGGCTGACGGCGGCGGAGCTCGCCGACCGGCTGCACGTGAGCCCCGCCGGCGTGTCCGGCGCCGTCCGCAGTCTCGGCCAGGTGCGAATGATCCGCCGGGAGCGCGAGCGCGGGTCCCGGCGGGACGTCTACGTCGTCATGGACGATGCCTGGCACGACGTGCTCCTCCAGAAGGACCAGATCTACGCGCCGATCCTCGCCGCCCTCCACTCGGCGCGCGGCGCCGTCGGGGAGGGCAGCCGCGCCTGTCGTCGCATGGAGCTGTCGGTCGAGTTCCTTCAGTTCATCCAGCGAGAGATGGACGAGGTCGCGCGGCGTTGGGAGGCACACCTGGCCGCGCGGCGCTGAGCGCCGCGCACCGGTCCGGGGAGCGGGGCCGGTCTCCTCTGCGCCGGTAGCATGGCGGTCCTCATGACCACCGACGCCCTGGTCGCGGCCCTCGTCGACACGATCGCCGCCGACACCCCTCGCCTGCTCGACGTCCGGCGCGACCTCCACGCGCACCCCGAGCTCTCGCGCGAGGAGAACCGCACCACCGCGACCGTGTGCCGCGTGCTCGAGGAGGCCGGCATCGCCGTCCGCACCCTGCCGGGCACCGGGCTGGTGGCCGACCTCGGTGCCGAGCAGGCGGCATACCGGGTCGCCCTGCGCGCCGACATGGACGCCCTGCCCGTCCGGGAGCGGACGGAGCTGCCCTTCGCGTCCACCGTCCCGGACGTGTGCCACGCGTGCGGACACGACGTGCACGTCGTCGCGCTGCTGGGGGCGCTGCTGGCGCTGCGGGCGCACGAGGAGGCGCTGCGCGAGCGCGGGATCGGGGTGCGCGGGGTCTTCCAGGCCGCCGAGGAGATCATCCCCGGCGGGGCGCACGACGCCATCACGCACGGGGCGATGGAGGACGTCGACGCGGTCTTCGCGGTGCACTGCGACCCCAGCCTCGACGTCGGGGAGGTCGGGCTGCGCGAGGGCGCGATCACCGCGGCGTGCGACCACATCCGGGTCTTCCTGCACGGCCGGGGCGGGCACACCTCCCGGCCGCAGCTGACCGAGGACCTCGTCTACGCTCTGGCCAAGGTGGTCGCCGACGTGCCGGCGGCGCTGTCCCGGCGCCTCGACCCCCGCGCCGGCGCGGCGCTGGTCTGGGGCACCGTGCACGCGGGCCGCGCCAGCAACGTCATCCCCAGCACCGGTGAGTGCAGCGGCACGCTGCGGATGCTGGACGCCACGGCGTGGCTGGGGGTCGGCCCGCTGCTGGAGGAGATCGTCTCGGGCGTCGTGGCCCCCTACGGCGTCGAGGCGCGGCTGGAGCGGGTCAAGGGCGTCCCGCCGGTGGTCAACGAGGAGGAGGCGGTCGAGGCCCTGCGCCTCGCGGCGCTCGGGTGCGACCTGGTGCCGACGACGACCACCCAGTCCCTGGGGGGTGAGGACTTCTCCTGGTACCTCGCCCACGCCCCGGGCGCCATGGCGCGGCTGGGCACCCGGACGCCCGGTGGCCCGACGTTCGACCTGCACCAGGGAGACCTGGTGGTGGACGAGCGGGCGGTGGTGGCCGGGGCACGCCTGCTGGCCGGTGTCGTCGTGGCGCACACGGTCAAGGCCGCCGCTGCCGCGGAGCTGGTGCCGGCGGTGGAGGCGCCGTGACGCCGGAGGCCGACGAGCCGCGGGAGGCCGACGAGCCGCCGGACGCGCACGTGACGGATGGGGCGGACGACGCGCACGGGGTCGCGGGCGGCGTCGACTGGGCGGGGCTTCGGGCCCGGGCGGTGGAGATGGCGGGCCGCGCCTACGCACCGTACTCCCGCTTCCCGGTCGGTGTGGCCGGCCTCGTGGACGACGGCCGGGTGGTCGCCGGGTGCAACGTCGAGAACGCCTCCTACGGGGTCGGCCTGTGTGCCGAGTGCGGCATGGTGTCCCAGCTGCACGCGAGCGGTGGGGGCTCCCTGGTCGCGGTGGTGTGCGTGGACGGCCACGGGGAGGCGCTGATGCCCTGCGGGCGGTGCCGGCAGCTGCTGTGGGAGTGCGGTGGGCCGGAGTGTCTGCTGCTCACCCCCGAGGGAGTCCGGTCCCTGGCCGCGGTCCTGCCCCAGGCGTTCGGCGCCGACGATCTGGCTCGCCGCCTTCCCTGACCCGCTCCGGTCGGCGGCGGTGTGGCCGGCTCCGGTCGCGGTGGGCGGAGGTCCGCAGTCGAACGCCGAAGTGGTGTGTGAGCAGCCGAGGGTGTGTGGGCAGCCAAGGGGGCGTGTAAGTACAAGACGCCGGTATGCCGCGAGGGCCCCCAGGCGCCCGCGCGCTGCCCCCGCGCTGCCCGCCCGGTGCGTCCGGGGTGTGGTCGCCGGCTAGGTCCGTCCGGTGTCCGTCCGGTGCGTCGGCCTGCTGCTACCCGTCCGGTGCTGGTCCGGTCCTTGTCCGGTGCCTGTCCGGTGAGTCTGTCTGGCGCCCGTCCGGAGCCCGGCCTGCGCCCGTGGATGACCAGCGGCGGCTGTCGGTGGCCTCCTCTAGTGTCGTACACATGTTCGAACTGGCGGGAGTGGCGACGGCGGTGGAGGAGGTGCGCGCCGCGGTCACCGACGTGGTGCACGGGGACCGGTCCGACGTGCCGCTCAAGGCGTGGGTCGACCTGGTTGCCGGTTGCCAGGCGCTGGGCAACCAGGTCGCGGGCGTGCAGCTGCTGGCGCTGGCGGCGGTGGCTGCCACCGAGACCACGGCCGGCGAGGACGGGATGCTGGCCGAGTCGGTGCGCCCGCTGGGGCACGTGCGGCTGGACGCGGCGGGTCTGGTCGGGGACGCGTTGGGCGTGGCCGAGGCCCGAGCGGGCGCGATGGTCGACCGAGCGGCGCGCATCGTCAGCGTGCTGCCACGGGTGGCGGAGGCGGTGACCGGGGGGCGGCTGGACGCCTTCCGAGCCGGGGTGGTCGCCGAGGAGCTGGAGGGGGCGCCCGAGGAGGTGTGCCGGGCGGTCGACGAGGCCCTGGCGGGGCATCTGGGGTCGGAGCCGCCGGCGGTGCTCCGACGGCGGGTCCGGCGGGTGCTGGCGGCAGTGGACCCCGACCTGCTCCGGGAGCGGGTGGAGCGGGCCCGCCGGGACCGGGGGTTGCGCCGGTCGACGGTCGAGCCCGGGGTGGACCTGTGGGAGGGCCGGTTCCCCTCGGAGCGGTCGGCGCAGGCGTGGGCCGCGGTCGACGCCCTGGCCCGGCGGTACCGAGCGGAGGGCAGGTGCGAGACGGTCGAGCAGGGCCGTGCGGACGCGCTGTTGGACCTCGTCGCCGGCCAGACCACCGTGGCCGTGCAGCTGCAGGTCGCCGTCCCGGCCACCGCCTTCACCGAGCCGGTGCCCGGCGGTGACCACGTGCCTGCCGGTGGCTCGGTGCCCGCCGGTGGCCCGGTGCCCTGCGGTGGCTCGGTGCCGGCCGGTGACCCCCCGGTGCCGGCCGGTGACCCGGTGCCTGCAGGTGACCCCCCGGTGCCGGCCGGTGACACCCCGGTGCCTGCGGGTGACTCGGTGTCCGGCGGTGACCCGGTGTCCGGCGGTGACGCGGTCGTGAGCGGAGAAGGGGAGGAGTCACGGCTGACCGCCGGCTCAGGCACCGGCCCCCGCGCTGGCGGGTCCCCGACCCGCGACGTCGAAGCGCCGCCTACGACTGGAGCGCTATCCCTGCCCGCACGGCGCTCGCCGGTGCCGACGATGGGGCCGTCGCCGTCGTCGTTGCCCTCCCCGGGGTCGTCGCCGTCGTCGCTGCCGCCACCCCTCTCGCTGTCCGCGCCGTCGTCGCTGCCGCCGCCCCTTTCGCCGTCCGCGCCGCCGTCCCTGTCGTGGTTGCCCTCTCCGCGCCCTGCACTGGACCGCGACGGTGTCGTCGAGATCGGGGTGCTGGGCCGGGTGGAGACCCTGCTGGTGCCGCGGCGCTGGCTGCTCGACGTGGCCGCCGCTGGGTCGGCGCGGACGAGCGAGCCAGCACCACCGCGGTCGCCCACCGGCACCCGCGGCCAGCCACGCTCCGCCACCGGGGCTGATGGCAGCGGGGTGCGCCCGCTGGAGGTGGAGGTGCTCGCGTGCCACCCGGTCAGCGGGGCGCTGCTCGACGTCGACGCGACGCTGTCGAGGGCCCGGTACCGGCCGCCGGTGCCTCTGGTGGCGCTGGTCAAGGCCCGCGACGCCCGGTGCCGGTTCCCCGGGTGCGTGATCGCGGCGCGGTTCTGCGACGTCGACCACGTCCGGGCCTGGCCGACCGGTCCGACCGACGCGACGAACCTCATGTGCCTGTGCCGGCGTCACCACCGGGTCAAGCAGTCTCCCGGGTGGCGTGTGCGCCTGGACCCCGACGGCACGGCCACGTGGACCGACCCGGCCGGGACGGTGCACCGAACCCACCCGGTGGACCTGCTGGGCGCCACCACGGTGCCGCCGACGCTGAGGGCTTTGTCGATCGGGGGCGTGTCGACCTCCACCGGTGGGTCCACGGACCCGTCGGCGGCCCTCCCCGAGTCGTCCACGCCCGCACGGGTCAGGGACCTGCTCCCCGGCCGCGACGGCCAGGACGGGACCGGCGCCGTCGGGCGGGACCACCACGAAGGAGCCGCGCCGTTCCACCGTCGCGACGACGAGGAACAGGCGTTCAGCCGGCTCGAGCACCGGGTCGAGCACACTCTCGCCGGCCAGGCACCACCGCGGTCACGCGACGACCCCCGTGCTGTGGGGTTCGACTTCGGTCCGCACCCGGCCGGGCCCGGACCGCGGCCGGTCGACACGACCCACCCCGGTTGCCACCCGGGCCGCCTGCGGCTGGGCCGGCGCTACCGCAGAGGCGCCCGCCGCCACCGCGCCTCAGCGGGGCTCGACGTGGGCGCGGACGTCCGTGGAGCACACGACCCGCCGCCGTTCTGACCCTGATCTTTCAGCCGGATGCCTGTGAGGGCCGTGTCATGACGCGGAAGTGCCCTTGCTGCAAGGGAAGATCGTGATTGCGAAGTCGCGATCAGCCGAGAAGAAGGGCACCCGCGGGGTGAACGATACCGGCCTGTTGTTCGATGTCGAGGATGAGCTGCTGGCGCGTCCGGCGCGGGCGGTGCCAACCCCGGGGGTGGCTGCTTCGGAGACGGACCTGACCCCGGTCGCGGGGGTGGCGTTGTGGGGTCCGTTGCTGGACCGGCTCAACGTGGTCGCCGAGGCTGACCGGCGTGGGCTGCGTCCGATCGGGCCC
>DASQFD010000021.1:0-93755 GCA_035633255.1 Dermatophilaceae bacterium | reverse complement strand
TGCCGGTGATCCGGCTGCACGACCTGCGCCACCTGCACGCCACCCTCCTCCTCAAAGCCGGCGTGCCGGTCCATGTCGTCGCCGCCCGTCTTGGGCACGCCGACCCCGCCATCACCCTGCGCGTCTACGCCCACGTCCTGGACGACCAAGCCAGCGGCGCCGCCACCACCTTCGAACAACTCCTCAACAGCACTGCGACCGAACCCTCGAGCGACACCCAGGACGACCGCTGTTGAGATGCCCGATCCCTCATCGCTTACGCGCGGGTGGTCTACCGGACGTGCCGACGGGCGGCCCTAGCCGTGCTGCCGATGAGGTGCGTCGCATCGCCCGGTACGGCGCCCCCTATCGCCCACTAGGACGCTGACCTTGCATGGTGCACAGGCGGCGGCCCCTGGGCGACCGCAGCGAGAGGAGCGCCTTGACGAAGGCGGCCATCACCCAAGGGGTTCCGGTGCCGCTCGGCCAGGCCCATCGCAGGGCGGATCGCGTCGGATGACTGCATGCTCACAGGGCGTGGGCAGGGTGGGTGGGCGCGCGTAGCGTCGGTAGTGGACGGAGGGAGCGTGCCGGGGGTGCCCGGATCCTGTCGATTGGATCGTGGAGGGCAGTGGAGCTACTGCCCCCCGCCGGTCTCGTCGGTGGCGCGCACGGTGGCCGAGTCCGTCCAACTGCGCGAGGGTGTCGTCGCCTGCGCGGCCCCGGGCAACGTCGCCGCGAAGGAGCGCCGACCTCCTTGCGTTGCCACCGCGAGCACCTGACTGGAGGCTGGCCATGACGACCATCACGCACCAGCGCAGCACCCACATCGACGCACCCGTGGAGACCGTCTTCGACTACGTCGAGGACCCCCACCACTTCTTCGCCGCGATGGCGCCCATGACGGGCGCCTCGTCGCACTTCACCAACGTGACCGTGACGCCCGAGGGCGTGGGCTCGACCTACGAGTGGTCCGACCGCATGTTCCTCTTCCCCATCCACGGCGTCACCACACGCGAGGAGTACGTCCCCAACGAGCGGATCGTCGACCACTCCTCAACCGGCCCGACGTGGACATTCACCTTCGAACCGGACCCGACGGGCACCACCCTGACCTTGGCGTACGAGTACTCCCTGAAGGTCCCGCTGGTGGGCAAGGCGGTCGACGCGCTCGCGTGGAACGGTGACCGGGACATCGACGCCATGCTCGCATACTACAAGCGCGAGATCGAGACCTGAGCTCACGAAAGGAGGCCACCATGAGCTTCGACACCCGAGCCGGAACCCGCGGGCTCCCCATGGAAGGGAGCAAGCTCTACTGGTGGATGGACCGGCAGATGGCCAAGCAGAGCGTCCGCAAGGTCTTCGCGCTCTTCGGGTTCGACGTCGCGGTCCTGACCACCATCGGCCACAGGAGCGGGGTCCGGCGCACGAGCCAGGTCTGCTGGTTCCCCGGCAAGGACGGCAGCCGGTTGATCGTGGCGGCCGCGGGCGGCACGCGGGCCAACCCCGCGTGGTACTACAACATCGCCGCCCACCCCGACGAGGTCCAGATCGAGATCGACGGCCGCACGATCGCCGTCACCGCCGAACAGCTCCACGGCGCCGAGCGCGCGCAGGCCTGGCAGCAGATCACCGCAGCCGCGCACCGGTTCGCCTGGTTCCAGAGCGAGACCGACCGTGAGCTGCCCGTCATCCGGCTGACACCCCAACCCGATCCTGCCGCACCCTCGGATTTGGGTCCCGAACAGCAGTAGCTCTTCACCACCTCGCCCGGCCGGGCGACACGGTCACGGTCAGTGCGGTATCGCGACCACCGGAGAGCCTCGTCACCTGGGCGCTTGGCCCCTTCACGGAAAGGAGATCACTGGTCGTACCTATAGCCGGGCTGTATCCCGCAAGGACCGCCTAGTGGCACTCACGGAAGGAGCAGCGAGATGGTCAAGCAGTTGCACACGCGCAGCGTGCACATCGACGCCCCAGTGAAGAGGGTCTTCAACTACGTCAAGGACCCGCACCACTTCTTCAACGCATTCGACGAGGAATGGCGGCGCCACATGGCGCTGGTGGAGGTGAACAGCACGCCGGAGGGGGTCGGGTCAACGTTCAGGTTGATGGGCCGGATGTTCCTGCTCTTCCACCTGGAGTGGGTGATGACCCGCGAGGAGTACGTGCCCAACAAGCGCATCGTCGACCACGCCAACACCGGCGGGGTCTGGACCTTCACCTTCGAGCCGGACGAGACCGGCACGACGCTGACCGGGGCGTTCGGCTGGTCCAGCAAGGTCCCGTTCATGGGTGAGCTCATGGACCGAGGCTGGGACGGCGACCGTGACCTCGACCTGATGCTGGCCAACATGAAGAAGGCCATCGAAACCTGAAGCCCGGCGACGCCCGGCAGGGGTCCAGCGTCCGCACATCACCGAGGCACGCCGACAAGCGTACGGCGACTGCGGGCGGCGGTCATCCCCCGGTCATGACCGCTCCCTGCCGGTGCGCCGTACGCCTCTGGGTGCATCGGTTTGTGGCCCTCGCCGCACCACGAAACGGCTCCCGGTCCGGCGGGCGGCCGGCCGGGCGCCGGCGTCTTGGTTTCCGTGGCGGGAAGCATCCCATGGACTGATTGGATGCGACTCACTTGCGCATGAGCGCGAGCTTCTAGGGTGCGTCACGGCGGCTCCCTTCTGCTGTCAAGGGGCCGGGCGCTTGAGGCACCCGGTGCTTCCATGGGCCTCCTGCCTTGGGCGCGCTTGCGCCGGTGGTAGGCCCGCCCGTCGGTGTTCAGGCGGAGCTGGGTGACGGCGGCGATGTGGATGACGTGGTTGACCCGGCGGTTCCCGGCCCGGGAGAGCCAGTGCCGGTCGTGCTGGCCGGAGGACGCCTCCAACGATGCGGTGCCGGTCCACGACGCGAACCGGTGCGGTCCGCGAACCGGGTGACGTCACCGACGTCGGCCAGGACCCTGGCGGCGACGGGGGCGACACCGTGCAGGTCCATCAGGTGTGAACCGCGGGCCAGGACGAGGGCCTTGAGCTGGGCGGTGGACTTCTCGATCTTCGCGTCGACCGCGACCAGCTCGGCGAGATCCTCCGCGGCGAGGCGGCGGCGGGTCTTGCGTGCGATGTCGCCAGGAACGCCTCGGACCACTGCTTCAGGGTCCGGCCCAGACGGGCGACCTCGGGGATCGGGCACGTGGTGAAGCTGTTCAGGATTGTCTCGGCGATGGCCTTGCCGGCGGCGGGGGTGTCTGGGTGGTACACCGAGCGGACCTGTCGGGCGCACAACCAGGCAAACCTCGACCTCGACGGCTCGTCCCTGGCGGTGAACGCGTCGGTGAGTCGGTCGCGTTGGCGGTCGGTGGGGCGTTCGTCGCCGGCGCGCACGATGTTGCGGATCCGGTACAGCGCGTCGTCCCCGCGGCCGCGGTGAGCTTGTCAAGGTGTCCGGCTAAGTGACCCGGGTCACATGGGTCAGAGGTGGGGGTTGATGCTGCGGTCGGGGAAGACGAGGGCGAGCTCGCCGAGTGCGGCTCTCCAGCCGGTGACGGTGGCGCCTTCGACCACTCCGCAGGCTCAGCGTGCAACACGGTGGATCCCGGGATCCTCCGAGACATCATGCCGGCATGTCGTCAGACACCAGTCCGGGAGGTCGTGAGCCAGGACACGGCCGGGGGCACCGAGGAAACCCGCTCTGACCAGCGGTTTCGCAGACCAGGGCGGGCTGGACGCGCCGGACTCAGGCCGTGGTGGCCGGGGGGAGTCGGACCGTCATCTCGCGCATGGCGCCCTGGCAGTCCTGGGCGAGCACCGTGCCGACTGAGGCGAGCATGCGCTGGGATGCCGTGTTCGAGGTGAGCAGCGTGGCGCTGAAGTGCGTGATCCCCTCCCGCTGGGCGACCTCGGCGAGTGTGCGGATGAGCGTGCCCCCGGCGCCGAGGCCCTGGATCTCGTCGGCGACCGTGACGGCGACGTCGGCGGTGTCCGGTCGGGCGTGCAGGCGAATCGCGTGCGCGTCGCCGAGGATGACGCCCGGACGGGACGTGCGCGGCCACACCAGGACCAGGGCGAGGTGGTCGTGCTGGTCGACGCGGTCCACGAAATAGCGCAGCTCCGCGGGTGTCAGTCGGGGGCTTGCCGGACATGAAGCGCCGGTAGCGGCTCTCCTCCGACAGGTGCGCGAAGCCTGCGGCGATCTCGTCCGCGTCCGAGGCCACCTGGCGACGAACGGCCACCCGCAGCCCGTTGCGCAGGGTGGCCCGCGCGATGCACGGGGTCTCGACGCAGGGAGTCGCGGAGGTTGGTGTCGGGGTCCTGACCATGCTTCCAGCGTGCCTGTCCTACCGAGACACCCGATAGGCCGCGCGACGGTAGAAGGCCGTGCCATCCTTGTCCTGTGGAGACAGTTCCTGACCCGCCGACGATCCCGGCGCCACGGCTCGCGCCGGAGCTGGTGGCGGCCCTGCGCGCCCGGGTCGCCCCACTCGCCGATGCGACCGTCTCGGCGATCGCCGCCGAGGTGCCCGGGTTCGCCGCCGCCGTGGACGGCCCCGACCGCACCCGCCTGGAGGACGGCGTGCGGATGGCGTACGACGGATTCCTCGGCGTCCTGGCCGACGGTGACCCCGAGGGGATCACCCTCGCGCGGGCCCGGCGCGGCGCCTACGTCCTCGGCCGCGACGAAGCGCGCTCGCACCGCAGCATCGACACGCTGTTGTCGGCGTACCGAATCGGCTCACGCGTGCACTGGCAGGAGCTGTCGCGGGCCGCCGTCGAGCACGACCTCGGGGCCCAGGAGGTCGCCGCCCTGGCCGCGATGGTCTTCGCGTACGCCGACCGGCTGTCCGCGGCCAGCGTCACCGGCCACGCCGAGGAGGCCGCGTCGGCGACCCGGCTGCTGGATCAGCGGCTCGAGCGCCTCACCCGGGCGATCTCGGACGGCCTGGACCGGGGGACGCTCGAGCGTCGCGCCCAGCAGGCGCACTGGGCGCCGCCCGAGACCCTCACCGCCATCGTGGTCCCCTTCACCCACGCCCCCACGCTCGTCACGCCGGACCGCGCGACCCTGCGGTTCCCGCTCGACCAGCCGGGGGACGACCTGGTCGCGCTGTTCGTCCCCGACCGGCATCGTGACCGCCGTGGCCTGCTCGACTCCCTGCGCGGCAGCTCAGCCGTCGTCGGCCCCACGAAGCCGTGGTGGCAGGGGGCCATCTCGCTACGGCGCGCCCTGCGGGCGCTGGAGGTGCTGCCGCGACCGCGCGCCGGTGCCGTGCTGGACACCGAGGCGCATCTGCGTGAGCTGGTGGTCCTGGCCGACCCCGAGTCCCTGACCGACCTGCGACGGGACGTGCTGGCCCCCCTGCGTGACCTGCCCGACGAGACCGCCGGGCGGCTGGCCGAGACCCTGCTGACCTGGCTGCTCCTGCAGGGTCGACGCGAGGACGTCGCCGCCGCCCTGCACATCCACCCGCAGACCGTGCGCTACCGGATGAACCAGATCAGGGAACGGTTCGGAGAACGGCTTCGCGACGCCGACCGCGTTCACGACCTGATACTCGCCCTCGGCGCCGCGCCCGCGCCCACGGCGTCCAGCCCCGCCCCGGCCCCGCGGCCGCGTCGGCCGGCGCCGCTGGGAGACTGGGTGGATGACGTGGAACTCAGCGGACATGCCGGACCAGGCCGGACGGGTCTTCGTGGTCACCGGGGCGAACTCGGGCATCGGCCTGGAGGCGGCGAAGGCCCTCAGTGCCAAGGGGGCCTATGTGGTCCTGGCCTGCCGGGACGTCGCCAAGGGTGAGCAGGCCCGGGCCCAGCTGGCCGGCGACGGGGAGGTGCGGCGCCTGGACCTCGCCGACCTGGACTCGGTGCGCGCCTTCGCCGAGGGCGTCGCGGACTGGCGCATCGAGACCCTCGTCAACAATGCCGGGATCATGAACGTCCCCCTCGCCCGCACCGCCGAGGGCGTGGAGAGCCAGTTCGCGACCAACGTGCTCGGCCACTTCCTGCTCACCGCGCGGCTCCTGCCCCGGCTCACCGACCGGGTCGTCTGGCTGTCCTCGGGCGCGCACCGGATGGGCGCCATCAAGCTCGACGACCTGAGCTTCGAGCGGCGGAGGTACAACGGCTGGGTCGCCTACGGCCAGAGCAAGCTCGCCGACCTCGTCCTCGCCTACGAGCTGGAGCGCCGCCTCACCGCCGCCGGCTCCCGCCTCCGCTCCATGGCCGCCCACCCGGGCTACGCCGCGACCAACCTGCAGCAGCGCTCCGGCACCTGGCAGGACACGCTGGGCGGTTGGCTGAACTCCCTGCCGTGGATCGTCCAGGATGCCGCCAGTGGCGCCGTGCCCACCCTGTATGCCGCGACCGTGCCGGACCTGCCCGGTGGCAGCTACATCGGGCCCGGGGGCTTCGGGGAGATGCGCGGCGCCCCCCGGCCGGTCGGCTCGAGTGCCGCCTCGCACGACCGCGAGGTGGCGACGCGGCTCTGGCAGCGGTGCGAGGAGCTGGTCGGCTCGCCGTTCGTGGTGCCCGGCTGAGGCTCCCACCGGCCTCATCGGCATACCCGGCTCACCGGCATACCCGGCTTACCGGCACACCCGCCCTCACCGGCATACCCGGCTCACCGGCATACCCTCTCCTGCGTGACCGCGATCGAGGCGACGCTCGCGGACATCACGACCGAGCAGGTCGACGCCGTCGTCAACGCGGCGAACCGCAGCCTGCTGGGCGGGGGTGGGGTCGACGGCGCCATCCACGCCGCCGCCGGCCCGGAGCTCCTCGCCGCATGCCGGGCGCTGCGGGCCACGACCCACCCCGACGGGTTGGCGGTCGGGGACGCCGTCGCGACGGTGGCCGGGCGGCTCCCCGCGCGGTGGGTGATCCACACCGTCGGGCCGAACCGGCGAGCCGGGCAGGCCGACCCGGCGCTGCTCGCCTCGTGCTTCACCCGCTCGCTGGCCGTGGCCCGGGAGGTGGGTGCCCGGACGGTCGCGTTCCCGGCGGTGAGCGCCGGGATCTACGGCTGGGACGTCACGGAGGTCGCCGCGGTCGCGGCCTCGGCGGTGCGCGCGGACGTGGCGGCGTCGCCGGGGCTCGACCTGGTGCGCTTCGTGCTGTTCGGCGAGCCCGCCCTGGCGGCGTTCACGGCCGAGCTGGGGCGCTCACCGCGGCGATGAGCTCGACGAGGGTCTCCACCGGCACGGCCCCGTGGACGGACAGCCGGCGGTCCGCCACGGTGAAGGGCACTCCGGTCACGCCGAGCTCCGCGGCGTCCCTCTCGTCGGTCCGGACGTGGTCGCCGTACTCCTCGCCTGCAAGGACGGCCGAGACCCGGCGCTCGTCCAGGCCCGCCTCGGCGCCGAGCCGCTGCAGGACGGCGTGGTCGTCCAGCGCGCGGCCCTCGGCGAAGACGCCGGCGTAGAACCGCTCCAGCACGGCCCCCTGGAGGGCCGGGCCGCCCATGGCCAGGCCGAGGGCGACCAGGCGGTGCGCGTCGAAGGTGTTGGCCCGGGTGAGGGCGTCGATGTCCATGACGATGCGGTCGGGACGGGCGGCGATCGCGGCCCGCTCCGCCACCTCCCGGGCCTCGGCCGCGCTGCTGCCGTGCGCCCGCGCCAGGTGGGCGAGCATGCTCTCACCCGTCCCGACGGGGGTCGTGGGGTCGAGCTCGAAGGCGTGGTAGGTCACCGTGACGTCGGCGGGCCGCTCGCTGCGGGAGATGGCCGCCTCGAGCCGCCGCTTGGCCATGTAGCACCACGGACAGACCACGTCGGCCCACACGTCCAGGACGATCTCACCCATGTGGCGTAGTCAAACACAGCGCCCGCGGCGGCGCCGGTGGCCGCGCGGTCAGCTGCGGCGAGCCGTCACGGACGGCCGTAGGTGACGTTCGAGGACCAGATGGCCCGCTCCGCGGTCGACTTCCCGGAGCGCGGGGAGTCGATCATCGTGCCCGGTCCGGTGTAGATCCCGACGTGGTAGGCCGGGGCGCCGAAGAAGACCAGGTCACCCGGGCGGGGGTCGCTGACCCGCGACGCGGCGGCCTGCTGCGCGGCCGCCGTGCGCGGCAGCGAGGTGCCCACCTGGCGGAACACGTACGACGTGAAGCCGGAGCAGTCGAAACCGGCCGGGGTGGTGCCACCCAGGCGGTAGGGGATGCCGAGCAGGCCACGGGCGATCCCGACGACCCCGCTGGCCGCCGGGGCCACCGTGCGGGGGGCGGTCGCGCTCGTGCGGGCCGCGGTGGCACCCCCGGCGGCGCTGCGCGCCGCGGTCGCGCGCCGGGCGGCGCTGCGCGTGGTGGTGCCCTCCGTGGTGCGGGTCGTGCTGCGGGAGGCGGTGCGCTCCGGCCGGCTGGTGCCCGACGCCCGGGCGGTCGACTCCGACCCGCTGGACCGCTCGACCGGCGGCTGGGGCCTCGGCTCGGGCCTGGGCTTCGGCTTGGCGACGGCGGTGACGCCGACGACGCCGAAGGAGGTCGGGCGCACCGGCGTCGCGGCGGGCGCCACCGCCGCGGGAGCCACCACGGCCGGCGCGGCCGCGGGGACCACGGCCGCCGGGGCGGTCGCCATGAGGTCGCCGGAACCGCTGCGGCCGGCCGGCTCGGTGGGCGCGCCGGTGGCGGGCATGGCGAAGGCGGCGACGAGGCCGCCGGAGGCGACGAGCACGGCGGACGCCTTGGCGCCGGCCTGCCCGGCACGGGATGCGGCGACGCCGATCTCGGCGAGCGGGTTGGGGCGGCCGGGCGCGCGGTGCCGCCCCGGGGTGGAATGAGCCACGGTGAACCTCTCGGCGCCTGCGAGGTGAGCTGTCGGGTTCGGGCCGAGGGTCATGGCCCGGCCGCCCCGTCTCGTGGACGGGCCGGCTTCACCCCAGGGGCGTCGGCACGTGGCCGGCTCCCCGAAAAGTGGGTCCCCCGCTCCTGCCGGGCGGTGGTGCGCAGTGCTCGGGGGGCGGTGGCAGGACTCGGCGTGATCGGCCCCCGAGGACCCGGCCGGACGACCGGGTCGACATGACGCTACCTGCCGCTGCACGGGAAGTCACATTCCGGTCACGGCGCGTCGCACGGGCGGCGTCGACCGCGGACGACGGCCTCCTCCGGGCGAGCCGTGCGGCCGGGCCGGTCGCCGACCGCGGGTCAGTCCACCGAGACGTGCACGTGGTCGACGTGGTTCGCGGTGTCGCTGCCCCGGTCCGCCATCGGCTCCCAGCCGCGCCCCGGCATCCAGATCCGCTGCTCCCAGATGACGTACGTCACGTCCAGGGCGCGGGCGTTGGCGATGGCGAACGCCGCCACGGCGTCACCACGGCTCCCCCGGACCATGACGTCGACGGCGTGGCCGGTGCCGTGGTCACCGTCGTCACCCGGGCGCAGTCCGCCGATCGTGGTGATCCCGAAGCGGGACCGGACCGCGGAGTAGACCCGCTGCGCGCTGGGGGCGAGCCCCAGCGCGGCTCCCGCGCCGGCATACCGGGTGGTGCTGTATGCCGTGGACGAGCCGGTGCCGCGCGCCGTGGCCGTGCTCGTGCTGGTCCCGCGGCCCGCCCGGCCGGGGGTCGCGCTCGCACCGGCCGTGCCGGAGCCGGGCTCCACGGTCGTCGAGCGGCGCGAGGCGGGCGGCGGCGCCGCGACCCGTGCCGGCTTCCTCACCACCGGCCGGGGCACGGCGACCACACCGGAGACCCCGAAGCGGACCGGGGCGGCGGGCGGGCCCACCTCCGCGGCGAGGGCGGTGCGCGAGGCGAGTGCGCTGCGCTGCTCCGACCGGGACGCGACGGTCGGCCCGGCCGACCGGTCGGGCGCGACGGCGACCTGGCCGGCCGCCCGGGCCGGCGCCTCGGCGGGGACGGCCAGCACCGCCGCGACGCCGGCCACGAGGCCGAGCCCGGCACCGGCCTTCGCCAGCGAGCGGAGCGCGGCACCGCCCGTCAGGTCGGGGAGCCGGCGAGGCGGCCGAGGGGCGCGACGACGGCCCGACGCGGGACGGCTGGGGGGGCACGGGAACCTTCCGGGGACCACGGGGGACCATCCACCGTAACCGCCGACCCCGGCGATTGTCACGTTCCGGTAACGGCCCCGAGGTCGTCGGCGGCGGCGGGCCGGTCGTCGGCGGCGGGCCGGTCGTCGGCGGCGACCCGCCGCTCGGGGGCCACGGGGCCGTCGGCGGAGACGAAGACGTGCACCGCGATGTCGGCGGGCAGCGACACCCCCGACGACTCCTCGGCGCCCTCCCCCAAGGCGAGCACGCGCAGGCCGTCCCGACGGACCCGCGCCGGCTGCCCGGGGAGCAGCCCGGCGGCCGTGAGCAGGCTGAGCGCCTCGTGGTCGACCTGGACCGGCTCACCGATGCGACGGACGCGGACGGTGACCGGCTCGCTCCCCGCGACCTCGGTGAGGGTGACCAGGCCGGTGCGGAAGTCCTCGGCGGGCGGCGACCCCAGCTCGTCCAGCCCCGGGATGGGGTTGCCGTAGGGCGACTCGGTGTGGTCCTCGAGCAGGGCGAGGACCTTGCGCTCGACGCGCTCGGACATCACGTGCTCCCAGCGGCAGGCCTCCTGGTGCACGAACTCCCACTCCAGCCCGATGACGTCGGCGAGCAGCCGCTCGGCCAGCCGGTGCTTGCGCATGACGCGCGTGGCCCTGCGGCGGCCCTCCTCGGAGAGCTCGAGGTGCCGGTCCCCCGCCACCTCCAGCAGGCCGTCGCGGGCCATCCGCGCCACCGTCTGCGACACCGTGGGGCCCGAGTGCGCCAGCCGCTCGGCGATGCGCGCGCGCAGGGGACGGATGCCCTCCTCCTCCAGCTCGAAGATCGTCCGGAGGTACATCTCGGTGGTGTCGATGAGATCCGTCACGGGAGGATTTTCTCATCCCCCCGCAACGCGTTCGTGCGCCGCCGCCGCGCGCCGTGGGTCCTGACCCGGGAGCCAGCGAGCGAGCCAGGCAGCGCCGGCCACCACGAGGGCACCGGTCGACAGGCTCGCGGCGGCCAGCCCGACGAACCCCGCGACCGCGCTGACGACGAGCGGGCCGCCGTTGTTCCCCAGCAGCGAGAGCAGCCGCCACACGCCGAGGAACCGGGTCCGGCCCTCGACCGGCGCGGCGTCGGCGCCCAGCGTCATGACGATGCCGGAGGACAGGCCGTTGCCGATGCCCATGACGACGGCGACGGCACCGAGACCGGCCAGCGCCGAGGTCAGCGGGAGCACCAGCAGGCCGACGCCGAGGACGAGCACCGAGGGGACGGCCACCCACACCCGGCCGAAGCGGTCCATGACCGAGCCGGCGGGGTAGAAGAGCAGCATCTCCACGCCGCCGGCCACCCCGAAGACGAGGGAGGTCTGCGCCGGGGAGAGCCCGACGTGCTCGGCCCACAGGGGCAGGAGGACGACCCGGCTGGCCCGGGCGACGCTGATCACCGTGACGCCCAGCCCGACGGTGAGGAGCACGTGCCGGTGCCGGCGCACCACCTCCAGCGTGCTCGGCCCGGGTCTGGGTGGGCCGCCCGACGCCCCGGGAGCGGCCGCACCGCCGAGCTCCACGGTCCGCCACGCCACCGCCGCGGCCGCCAGGCTCGCCGCGGTCGCGACCAGGAACGCCGAGCGCGTCCCCCACACCGCGACGACGGCCGCCCCGAGGAACGGGCCCACGAACAGGCCGATGCGGTGCACGCCGCCGAGCGTCGACATCGCCCGCGCCCGCAGGTGCACGGGAGCGTGGTCGGTCAGGTAGGCGAGGCGCGCGAGAAGGAAGACCGCGCTCGTGGCGCCGAAGAGCACCATGGCGGCGAAGTAGGCCAGCAGCCCGCTGGCCGACCAGGCGAGCAGACCGGCCGCCGCCTCGAGGAGGGCGGCCCCGACGAGCGCGCCCCGCTCGCCGATCCGGGCGACGAGCCCGCCCGCCGGCAGCGCCACGACGAGCTCGGCGAGCCCGGAGACGACGAAGACCAGGGCTGCCACGCTGACGCTCGCCCCGAGGTCACGTGCGCCGAGCACCACCACCGGCAGGGTGGCACCCGCGCCCACGGAGGCGAGCGCGGACGGGCCGAAGGCGGGCACGGCGATGCGCCGGAGCGAGAAGGGCTCGGTCGGTGGGGACGACCCGTCGGGCGCGGTCGTGGGCATCAGTGGGGAGTCTGTCACCGGAAGGGTCCGCACGCCCCTCGAGCGCCCGGGCCGGATCGAGCGCTCGGGGCCGGATCGACGCGGGGCCGGATCGACGCGGGAACGGCGGACCGCGCTACGGTGCCGGGGTGCGAACGACCATCGCGCGCCGCTTCTGCGGCCCGCCCGAGTCGGCGAACGGTGGCTGGGTCTGCGGCCTGCTCGCCGGCGTGGTGACCACGACGGCCGCTGCCCCGGCCGTGACGGTTCGCCTCAGCTCCCCGCCACCGCTGGAGCGACCGCTCGAGCTCGAGCGGACCGGCGAGGGCGGCGCCGTGCTGCGCGACGGCGACCACGTGGTCGCCACCGCCGTCCCGGCGCCGGCGCCCACCGGGCACCTGCCCGACCCGGTCCGGGCGGCGGACGCCCGGCGGGCCGCCACGGCATACGAGGGGTTGGCCGGCCACCCCTTCCCCACCTGCTTCTCGTGCGGCACCGCTCGCGAGCCGGGGGACGGGCTGGCGCTGCGGCCGGGGCCGCTCGCGGACGGGACGGGACGGTATGCCGCGCCGTGGGTGCCGCTCGACGTCGACCTCCCGGTGGTGTGGGCGGCGCTGGACTGCCCCGGTGGGTGGGCCGCTGGCATCGCCGGCCGGCCGATGGTGCTGGGGACCATGACGGCGCTGGTGGCGGCGCTGCCCCGCGTCGGGGAGGAGCACGTCCTCCTCGCCTGGCAGCGCTCGCAGGAGGGGCGCAAGCACCTGTCCGGCTCGGCCCTGCTCACCGCGGACGGGCAGGTCCTCGCCCGCGCGCAGGCGACCTGGCTGGCCGTGGACCCGACGTCGGTCCGGCCCCGGGAGCCCCGATGACCACCGACCCCGCCGCCGGGACGGCCACGGCGCCGCCGGGTGACTCCCGGCCCACTGCGGTCGTCACCGGCGCCAGCAGCGGGATCGGCGCCGCGACGGCCCGGCGGCTGGCCGCCGAGGGTTTCCGGGTGGTCTGTGCGGCCCGCCGCACCGACCGCGTCGCCGCCGTGGCCACCGAGGTCGGCGGCGTCGCCGCCCGGTGCGACGTCACCTCCGCCGTCGACGTCGAGCGGCTGGCGGAGGTCGCCGGGCCGCGCGTCGACGTGCTGGTCAACGACGCCGGAGGCGCGCTGGGGCTCGACCCGGTGGCCGAGGCGGACCTCGACCTCTGGCGGGCGATGTACGAGAGCAACGTGCTCGGCACCGTCCGGGTCACCAAGGCGCTGCTGCCGGCGCTGCTCGCGGCCGGCGCCGGCGTGATCGTCAACGTCGGCTCGATCGCGGGTCGCGTCGCGTACGAGGGCGGCGGCGGGTACACCGCCGCCAAGCACGCAGTGGCCGCGGTCACCGAGACGCTGCGGCTGGAGCTGTGGGACCAGCCCATCCGGGTCACCGAGGTCGACCCGGGCATGGTGCGCACCGAGGAGTTCTCGCTCACCCGCTTCGGTGGCGACCGGGAGCGGGCCGACGCCGTGTATGCCGGTGTGCCGGGGCCGCTGGTCGCCGAGGACGTCGCCGACGCCATCGCCTGGGTGGCGACCCGCCCCGCCCACGTCAACGTCGACCTGCTGGTCATCAAGCCCCGCGCCCAGGCCGCGGTGCACAAGGTGCACCGGCTCCCCCGGTGACCGGGACCCACCGGGCCGTCTGCCGTCAGCCGTCAGCCGTCAGGGACGGTCGACACGCCGACGGATGACCATCCCCGCGGGGATGGCGAGGAACAGCAGGAACATGGCCCAGAAGTTCACGGCCGGAAGGGGCGTACCCACCACGCAGGCGAGGGCGACGAGGCCGGTGGTGGCAAGGCTCGTCCACAGCCGGGAGTCCGGCATCGGGTTGTCCACGTCCTCCAGGTCGGGGCGCAGGTGCACCGTCCACACCAGGGCCGTCAGGGCGAGTGAGGACAGCAGCAGCGTGCCGGTGTAGAGCCCGACGCTCCACCGTTCGAGGGGCAGTTGGGACCACATCACCGTCGGCAGCGGCAGTATCGCGACGGTGAGGGCCCAGCCGATGCTGAGCCCTCGCACCGCGCGGGAGTAGGAGCCGATGTGCTCGAACACCGTGTGGTGGGCGATCCACAGCCGGGCGACCACGAGGAAGCTGACGACGAACGCCAGAAGCTCCTCGGCGCTGTCGCGCAGGAAGTCCGCGGAGTCCAGCCCCCGGGCCGCCGCCTCCGGGACCGCGTCGACGAGCGGCAGGACGAGGAGGGTGATGGCGATCGCCGCGACAGCGTCGGCGAAGAAGACCAGCCGGTCCAGCCCCCGGTCGGTCCCCTCGCCGTGCGCCCCCAACCGCTCCCCCGTCCGTACCACGCAGGACAGGTTAGGGCCTCGCGACGCTCAGGGCTGGCGGCGGTGCACCCGCCAGGCGTCCGGGTCGCCGAGCGAGCCCGCACCGCTGCGGGTGAACACCAGCCGGTCGTGCAGGCGGTCGCGGCGCCCGGCCCAGAACTCCACCTCGTCGGGCAGCACCCGGTAGCCGCCCCAGAAGTCGGGCACCGGCACCGCGCCGGGGGTGCCGTCGTCCGGCCAGTGCCCCGCCCAGTGCCGGTATGCCGCCTCCAGCTCGGCCCGTGAGGCGACCGGCTCGGACTGGCGCGAGGTCCACGCGGAGATCCGCGAGCCGTAGGGCCGCTCGCGGAAGTAGGCCTCGACCTCCTCGCGCGCCACCTCGACGGCGGTGCCCCGGAAGCGGATGGCGCGGAACATCGCCGGCCAGGTGAGGGAGATCGCGACGCCCGGGTTGCCGCCCAGCTCCCGGCCCTTGGTCGAGGTCAGCGCGGTGACGAAGCCGGGGCCGCGTTCGTCGAAGAAGCGCATCAGCACGGTGCGGACGTTGGGCCGGCCGTGGTCGTCGACGGTCGCGACCGAGATGGCGAGCGGCTCCGGCACGTCGTCGGCGCCACGGGAGCGCTCGAGCGCCGCGTCGACCCAGCGCCGGGCCTGCTCGTAGGGCGTGGGGGCGAGGTCCTCCTCGAGCAGGCCCTCACCGGTGTAGTCGACGCGCTCGTTCGGCATGCCCCGAGGCTACGCGGGCCGCGCGGCCCGCCTCAGGCCCGCCTCAGGGCGTGGGGTGCCGGGCGTCGTAGCTCGCCAAGCCCCGCCGGCCGACCCCCAGCGCGGCCACCACGACGACGCACGCCAGACCGCCCACCACGGCGGTGCGGCCCTCCCCGATCCGCTCCGCCACGACGCCGCCGAGGAGGTCGCCGAGGCGCGGCCCCCCGGCCACGACCACGAGGAAGACGCCCTGCAGCCGACCCCGGAGGCGGTCCGGCGCCGCGCTCTGGAGGATCGTGGTGCGGAACACCGCCGACACCGCGTCGGCGGCCCCGGCGAAGGCCATGCCGAGCACCGCGACGGCCAGGGCGGCGTCGCGCGCCAGGACCCCGCCCGCGGCGAGCAGCCCGAGCCCGAGCACGGCGATCCCGACCCCCCAGCCCGCGACCGACACCAGGATCGCCAGCCCCTGCCGGCGCACCTGCCCGAGCGGCCCGGACACGACCATGGCGAGGATCCCGCCGACGGCCACCGCGGCATACAGCAGTCCCACGGTGCGCGCACCACCGCCGAGGATCACCGAGCCGGCCGCCGGCAGCAGGACCCGCGGCTGGGCCAGCACCATCGCGACGAGGTCGACGACGAAGGTCATCCGGACGTTGGGGCTGGTGCGCAGGAACGCCAGGCCGTCCCAGACCGACCGCAGCCCGGCCCGCTGCGCCGTCCCGTGCGCCTGCTGCTCCGGCGGCAGCGGGTGCAGCCGGAGCAGCCCCCACAGGGCGGCCGTGGTGATGACGGCGTCGGTCGCGTAGGCCACGACGTAGCCGCCCCAGTCGACGAGGACGCCGGCGAGCAGCGGACCGACGGTGAGTGAGGCGTTCATCGCGAACACCGAGAGCGCGTTGGCCGCCGGCAGCTGCTCCTTCGGGAGGAGGCGTGGGTAGATGCTCGTGCGGGCCGGGGAGGTCACCGCGAAGGCGCCGTTCCATGCCGCGACAAGGAGGTAGAGCACCCACACGGAGGTGTTGCCGAGGGCGGCCTGAAGGGTGCAGAGGACGCTCGTCGCCCAGGCGGCGAGCTGGGCGACGAAGGCGACCGTGCGCCGGTCGTGGTGGTCGGCCAGCGACCCGCCGTAGAGCCCCAGCACGACGAGCGGGACGAGCGCGAAGAGCCCGACGACGCCCACCGCGCCCGTGGAGCCGGTCAGGTCGTAGACCTGCAGCCCGATGGCGACGGTCGCCATCTGGGACCCCACCCCGGCCAGGGTGAAGCCGGCATACAGGCGCCGGTATGCCGGGTTGGCCCGCAGCGGGGTCAGGTCCGGGAGGAGGGGCACGGGGTGACAGTGTCCCCTCGCGGCGGCGGAGCGGGCGCGGGACGCGGGCGCGGCGACCCGGACCTCGTGGCGACCCGGAACCGAGGGCATAGGGTCCGGCCCATGGACAGGCCCGGGCAGATCGCCCTCCTCATCGACGCCGACAACGCGACCGCCGCCCGCATCGACGTGATCCTCGGTGAGCTGTCCACGTTCGGGGAGACCAACATCCGGCGCGCCTACGGCAACTGGACCAAGACCGGGCTGAAGTCCTGGCAGGCGGTGCTCCACGAGCACGCGATCCGGCCGGTGCAGCAGTTCGACCCGAGCAAGGGCAAGAACGCCAGCGACATCGCCCTGGCCGTCGACGCCGTGGAGATCCTGCACACCCAGCGGCCGGACGCGTTCGCGCTCGTGTCCTCCGACGCCGACTTCACCCCACTGGTCATGCACCTGCGCGAGCACGGGGCGCGCGTCTACGGGTTCGGGGACGCCAAGACGCCGGCGCCGTTCCAGAGCGCGTGCACCCGCTTCCTCGTGCTCAACCGGCTCACGGCGCCGGGCGAGCCGGCGGAGGACTCCCCGCCGGGGTCGACCGTCGCCCCGGCCACCGGCCGGACCCGCAAGACCGCCAAGGCGGCACGTGGCACCGCCACCGGCAGGACGGCGGCCAGCAGGACCGCCACCGCGAAGACCGCCACCGCACCCGTCGGGGCGGAGGCGGCACCCCCGGCGGCCCCGGCCGCAGCGCCGCCGGAGCGGGCCACCGGGCAGCTGCTGCGCAGCGACCGCAAGCTGGTCGCGCTGCTCCGGCGCGCCGTCGACAGCGCCGCTGACGACGCCGGCTGGGCGAAGGTCGGCACGGTGGGCAACCACATCGCCAACCAGTCCTCGTTCGACCCGCGCAACTACGGCTACGCCAAGCTGAGCAGGCTGCTGGAGGCGACCGGGCTGTTCGACATCCGGGACGGCGGCGGGCCCGGCATGGCAGTCCGGGACCGTCGGGGAGCGGCCACCGCGTCCGCTGCGGTGTCCACCGCCGAGGCCACGGGTGGGAGCCGGTGAACGAGGCGTGCAGAATGGGTCACCGACCGCACGAGCGAGAATGGGAGCACCCGTGACGACGACGTTCACCCAGGCCCCGGCCGCCCCCGACCCCGACTTCCGTCCCGGCCTCGAGGGCATCATCGCGTTCGAGACGGAGATCGCGGAGCCCGACACGGCCGGCAGCGCGCTGCGCTACCGGGGCGTCGACATCCGCGACCTGGTCGGCCGGGTCAGCTTCGGCCAGGTGTGGGGGCTGCTCGTCGACAACGAGTTCGACCCCGGGCTGCCACCCGCCGAGCCGTTCCCCCTGCCGGTGCACAGCGGCGACATCCGCGTGGACGTGCAGTCGGCGCTGTCGATGCTGGCGCCGGTGTGGGGCCTGAAGCCGCTGCTGGACATCGAGGCGGACGAGGCGCGCGAGGACCTCGCGCGGGCGTCGGTCATGGCGCTGTCGTTCATCGCCCAGTCCGCGCACGGGCAGGTGCGCCCGATGGTCCCGCAGAAGCGGGTCGACGAGGGGCGCACCATCGTCGAGCGCTTCATGATCCGCTGGCGCGAGGACCCCGACCCCAAGCACGTCGCGGCGATCGACGCGTACTGGATCTCCGCTGCCGAGCACGGCATGAACGCCTCGACGTTCACCGCCAGGGTCATCGCCTCCACCGGCGCGGACGTCGCCGCCTGCCTCTCCGGGGCGGTGGGGGCGATGTCCGGGCCGCTGCACGGCGGGGCCCCCTCGCGCGCCATCCACATGATCGAGGGGGTGGAGAAGCTCGGCGACGCCAAGCGGTACATCGAGCAGGTGCTGGCCCGCGGGGAGCGCCTCATGGGCTTCGGGCACCGGGTCTACCGCGCCTACGACCCGCGCGCCGCGGTCATCCGGGACACCTGCCGGGAGCTGCAGGCGCCGCGCTACGAGGCGGCGCTGGAGCTGGAGAAGGCGGCCATCGCGGCGCTGGCCGAGCGGCACCCCGAGCGGCGCATGGAGACCAACGTCGACTACTGGGCAGCGGTGCTCCTCGACTTCGCCGAGGTGCCCCCCACGATGTTCACCCCCCTCTTCACCTGCGCCCGCACCGCCGGCTGGTCGGCCCACATCCTCGAGCAGAAGCGCACCGGCCGGCTCATCCGGCCCAGCGCCCGCTACGTCGGCGAGGGCGGTCGCGGGCTCGAGCAGGTCAAGGGGTACCGGCCCCCGGTGACCTGAGCGGCGGGTGTAGCGGGCCGAGAGGACCACGTGGCGGACCCGCGCCCGAACCGCGGGCCTGCCTGCGGGAGACTGACGGGGTGAGCGAGCACGCCGGCCTGACCATCCCCGCCGATCTCCTTCCCCGGGACGGGCGCTTCGGCTCGGGGCCGTCGAAGGTGCGGCCCGAGCAGGTCGACTACCTCGCCTCCATCGGGCGCACGGTGCTGGGCACCTCGCACCGCCAGGCCCCGGTGAGGGGTCTGGTCCGGCGGGTGCGCGAGGGCCTCGCCGAGCTCTTCACGCTGCCCGAGGGCTACGAGGTGGTCCTGGGCAACGGCGGGTCGACCGCGTTCTGGGACATCGCCGCCTTCGGCCTGGTCCGTGAGCGGGCGCAGCACCTGGCCTTCGGGGAGTTCTCGAGCAAGTTCGCCAAGGTCACCGACACCGCGCCCTTCCTCGGCCCGTCGACGGTCATCCGCAGCGACCCGGGCTCCCGGCCGGAGCCGGTGGCCGAGGCCGGTGTGGACGTCTACGCGTGGGCGCACAACGAGACCAGCACCGGGGTCATGTGCCCGGTGACCCGGGTGGCCGGGGCCGACGACGGTGCCCTGCTGCTCGTCGACGCGACCTCCGGCGCCGGCGGCCTGCCGGTCGACGTCGCCCAGGCGGACGTCTACTACTTCGCCCCGCAGAAGTGCTTCGCCTCCGACGGCGGGCTCTGGCTCGCGCTGTTCTCCCCCGCGGCCCTGGCCCGGGTCGAGGAGGTCACCGCGAGCGGCCGCTGGGTGCCCGACTTCTTCAGCCTGCCGACCGCCATCGAGAACAGCCGCAAGGACCAGACCTACAACACACCGGCCGTCGCCACCCTGGCGATGCTCGCCAACCAGCTCGACTGGCTGAACGGGCAGGGTGGGCTGGACTGGGCCACCGCCCGCACCGCCGACTCCTCCGGGCGGCTCTACGAGTGGGCGGGGCGGGTCGACTTCGCCAGCCCCTACGTCACCGACCCGGCGCACCGCAGCCGGGTGGTGGCGACGATCGACTTCGCCGACGGCGTGGACGCCGCGGCCATCGCCGCCGTCCTGCGCAGCTGCGGCGTCGTCGACGTCGAGCCGTACCGCAAGCTCGGCCGCAACCAGCTGCGGGTCGCCGTCTTCCCCGCCGTGGAGCCCGACGACGTCACCCGCCTGCTCGCCTGCATCGAGTACGTCGCCGAGCGCCTCTGACCGCCAGTCCGCTGGGGGCCGCCGGGCGGTCACCGCGCTGGGGGCGCCCGGGGGCCGTCACCGCGCCAGGGCATAGACCACGGCCACGACGACGAGCAGGGCGAGGACCCCGAGGGTCATCCGGCGCCGGAAGACCGGCGTCACCGCGCGGCCTCCGGCACCAGGGTCCGGGGGCCGTCGTCGTCCTCGGTGGCGGTGCTCGTGACGAGCAGGCGGGGCCGGCGGTGGGACTCGAAGCTCACCCGGACATTCTCCTCGCGCGCCAGCCACCAGACCGCGGCCCCCAGGCTGAGGGCCACGGCGAGCGAGCCGATGCCGATCGTCCAGCGGGCGCCGAAGGCCGCACCGATCCAGCCGATCAGCGGCGCACCGAAGGGCGTCCCGCCCAGGAAGATCGCCATGTACAGGGCCATCACCCGGCCGCGCATCTCCGGTACGACCCGCAGCTGGACCATGGCGTTGGCGGTCGTCATCGCGGTCAGCGAGGTCAGGCCGACGGGCACGAGGGCGAGCGCGAACAGCACGTAGGTGGGGGCCAGCGCCGCGGCCCCGGCCGCGACCGCGAAGCCGGCGAGCGCGAGCAGGAGGACCCGTAGCCGCGGGGTGCCGCGCCGGGCGGCGAGCAGGGCGGCGCTGAGCGAGCCCACCGCCATGATCGACCCGAGCAGGCCGTACGCCTCCGGGCCCTTGTCGAACACCGTGGTCGCCATCAGCGCCGTGGTGACCTGGAAGTTCATCCCGAAGGTGCCGAGCACGAACACCAGACCCATGACCAGCTGAAGGTCGCGTCGGGCGTTGACGTAGCGCAGACCGGCGCGCAGCGCGCCCTTGGTGAGCTGCAGGGTCGGGTGCGGCAGCAGCTCCCGCGTGCGCAGGAGGAGCAGGGAGCCGAGGACGACGACGAAGGTCAGGGAGTTCAGGGCCAGGGTGAGACCGGTGCCCCACGCGGCGATGAGCAGGCCCGCGACGCCGGGGCCGACCAGCCGGCCGCCGTGGAAGGAGGCGCTGTTGAGGGCCACCGCGTTGGCGATCCGGTCGCGGGGGACCATCTCGGAGACGAAGGTCGCTCGGGCCGGGTTGTCGAACGCGGTCGCCACCCCCTGGGCGAGCGCCAGGGCGTAGACGTGCCAGAGCGCGGCGGTGTCGGTCAGGACGAGAACGGCGAGCAGCAGGCTGGTCAGCAGCAGCACGCTCTGGGTGACCAGCAGGACCGTCCTGGTGCGGAACCGGTCGACGACGACGCCGGCCCAGGGCGCGAGCAGCAGGAACGGCAGGAACTGCAGGCCGGTGACCAGGCCGAGCGCGGTCGAGCTGCGGTCGGTCAGCTGGGTGTAGACGAGCCAGTCCTGGCCGACCCGGCCCATCCAGGTGCCGACGTTGGAGACGAAGGCGCCGGCGAACCAGAGCCGGTAGTTGCGGATCTGCAGGGAGCTGAAGGTCGGGCTCATCCCGCGGCCACCCTGGCGAGCACCTCGGTGGCCCGGCGGAGCAGCTCGCGCTCGTCGTCCGGCAGGGCGGCGAGGCGGACCGCGAGCCACTCGTCACGCCGGCGCCGGGTCTCGCGGAGCACCCGGCGGCCCTCGGGGGTGAGGGCGAGGATCACCGAGCGGCCGTCCGTGGGGTCACCGGTCCTGGACACGAGCCCCCGCTCGACCAGGCCGGTCGCAGTCCTGGTCATCGAGGGCGCGCTGACCCGCTCGACCTCGGCGAGGGCACGCGGGGTGCGGGGCCGCTCGTGGAGCTGCACGAGGACGCTGAACTGGTGGGGCGCGAGCGCGTCGTCGCTCTCGTAGCGGACGCGCCGCGAGATCCGCATGCACGCCAGGCGTAGGTCACCGGCGAGACGGGCCTGCTGGTCGCGGGTCATCCGCGCGGTGCCAGAGCCGGCGGCGGCGGTCGCGGGTGCGGAGGGCGACGCGGTCGCGGGTGCGGAGGGCGTCGTCACGGCGCTCACCTCCTCCGACGTCATGGGACCTCCGGCTCAACTCCTTAGCCGGGCTAAGCATTCCCGGGAGGGCAGCGGATCCGGCAGCGAAACGGCGGCTGAGGCGTGGCGGGCGACGTCAGCGACGTCACGCGCCGGGGTGGTCGGCCGGCTTGGGGTGGTCGGCCAGCGTGGGGTGGTCGGCCAGCATGGTGCGTCCCCCGTCGGGCCTTCGCTCTTGGTGGTGAACGGCGTCCAGCAGTTGCGGACCGCCCTCCACGACGACCACGTCGGACCCGGTCTTCACACCGGCGTCCTTCAGCGCACGAAGGGCCGCGCGGATCACCTCGTGCTGGGCCGGCCTGGTCTCCATCTGCCGGGCCCCGGACCAGAAGCGGAGGTCCAGTTTCGAGGTCGCTGCCGTCGTCGATGTCGATGGGGACCGTCGACCGCACCTGCTCGAACCCCGTCTGGACGGTGACGATCTCCGAGTGCACCAGCGAGTTGGGGATGAGCACGAGGCGGCCGTCGAAGGTGCGCACTGCCGTGCTGGTCAGGGAGACCGCCGTCACGGTGCCGGCGACGTCGTGGACGGCGATCTGGTCGTCGACGCGGAACTTGTCCCTCGCGAGGATCACCATCCCGGCGGACATGGTGCCCAGGACGGTCTGGAAGGCGATGCCCGCAGCGATGGTCAGCACCCCGATGCCGCCGAGCGCATCGACCGGCTTGACGCTCGGGAAGACGACGGTCACGGCGGCGGCGAAGGCGGACACCTGGACCGCCGTCCGGGCCAGCGCGCCGAAGATGGCGCTGGTGCTCGGGGAGCGACCCCTCCACCGGAGGAACCGGCCGGTGAGCCAGCCCAGCGCTCGGCTCAGCCCGAGGTGGGGAGGGCATCGTCCCGACGGCTGACCGTCCACGCCGACACTAGGCTGGCCGGGTGACCGACCCGAGCCGGCCCGAGGACCTCGAGGCGCTGCACGTCCCGACCCGCCGCGTGATCGTGCTGGGCAGCGCGGGCTGGGCGCTGGTGCTCCTGGTGGTCCTGCTCGTCCCCGCGCTGCACGAGGGGGACCGCTCGTGGTGGCCGTGGACCTGCGTGACCGGCCTGGTGCTCGGGGCGCTGGGCTACGCCTACGTCGCCCGGGGCCGCGGCAACGCCGCCGACGCGGAGTAGCCCGCCGGCGCTCGGGCCGTCGTCAGGCCGGGTCGAGCGCGAAGTCGTCGAGGATGGGGGCCGGGACGTCCTCGGCGGCCGGCCGGTCGACGTCGACCTCCGAGTGGGCGCCGCAGCCGTGGTCGAGACTGACCACCCCGCCGTCACTGGGTGACCACTCGTTGGCGCACACGCCGAAGAGCACGCGCAGCGCCCCGGCCATCGGCACGAAGAAGCCGCAGGTCGAGCACGGTGCCGGCGCCTTCTGGGCGACCGGGGACGTCGGACCGGCGCTCCCGGCATACCAGCGGGTCGCGGCGGCCACCCGGCCCTCGGGCGAGAGCACGCGCGCCCGGCCCAGCCCCAGCTCCCACAGCGCGACCCGGTCGACGTCCTCGTCCCCGGTCGCCTCGAAGCCGGCCTCCAGGCACGGGTCGTCGGGCAGGTACGGCGTCACGTCCCCCGCGCGCAGGTCACCGGGCGCGAGCCGGTCGGCGTAGGGCAGCCACTCGGGCGAGAGCAGCGCCCCCTCACCGGGCTCGAGGTGGGTCTCGCACACCGTGGCCACCTTCGAGCGCGGCACGCGGGCCAGCGTCACGGCCCACCGCCAGCCCGGGTATGCCGTGGCCGTGCACCGGAAGTGGTGGGTCACCAGGCGCTCCTCGACCGCCTCGCTGCCCAGGTGCTCCCCGACCGTGCCCTTCTCGGCGACGTCCTCGGCGGCCGCCCGGGCGACGTCGACGGCGGCCGCCAGCACGGCGTCCTCCTTGGCCACGGTTGCCATCGGGGCGCTCAGAGCTCGAGGTCGTCCGCGACGGCCCGCAGGACCTGGGCGACCTTGTTGCCGTGCTCACCGTCCGGGTAGTGCCCACGGCGCAGCGAGCGCTGGACGCTGTCCAGCAGGGCGATGACGTCCTCGACGATGACCACCATCGCCTCGGCGTCCTTGCGGTCGCGCACCTTGCGGTTGGTGGCGACGCTCGGGGCCGGGTCCAGCAGGTGGAGGGAGAGCGCCTGCGCGCCGCGGCGGCCCTCGACGATGCCGAACTCGACCCGGGAGCCGGTCTTGAGCGTGCTGACCCCGGCGGGCAGGGCGCTGGCGGGCACGAAGACGTCCCCGCCCTCGGACGCGTCGTCGGTCGAGACGAAGCCGAAGCCCTTCTCGGCGTCGAAGAACTTGACCTTGCCTGTGGGCACGATGCACCTCTTGGACGTGGTGGGTTGAGGCGCCGGCTCGCGCGGCGCACCCCCAAGGCTAACGCCGCCGGGAGCCGGCTCGTGTCGCGGGCGGCGGTGCCCTGGTCGCGGGACGTCGACGCGGGCGGGGAGCGACGCGGGTGTCACCGGTGGAGGGGCGGGTGCCGCCGGCCGCGAGCGGGCTCAGGCTCCGCGCGTCACCGCCCCGGCGCGGCGACGTCGATGCCCCAGGTGCCGGTCCACCCCTCTCCCGGCCCGAGGACGAGCAGGGAGTCGCCGGTGACCAGGGCGCCGGCGGGGCAGGTCATCGGCTCGACCGCCACCCCGCGCGGGCCGTCGGGGTCGTCGGTCTCCGAGCCGGTGAAGACCTGCAGCCACGGGAACCTCGCCGCCTCCGCCCACAGCGCCGTGCGCGGGCGCCCGGGCGCGGCCAGCCCGACCCGCCAGCGACCGTCCCCGTCGACGGTCAGGTCGGTGAAGGCGGTGTCGAGGTCGGTGCCCACCGGTCGGGGCGTGCGCAGGTCGCGGTCGGTGCCCGCCACCGCGCGCCGGGCGACGGGGAGGAGCCGGTCGTCGGTCTCGACCCAGGTGGCGGCCGGGATGGTCAGCTGGACGTCGGACCAGGGTGCGTCGCCGATGGCCAGGTAGGGGTGCACCCCGTAGCCGAAGGGGGCCGGGTCGTCGGAGAGGTTGGTCGCGCTCGAGGTCACGGTCAGGCCGTCGGCACCGACGGCATACCGGGTCGTGCACTCCAGCGTCCACGCCCACCCGGGCTGGGGGCGGAGGACGAGACCGACCGTCACCGAGTCCGGGGCCTGCTCGAGGAGACTCCACGCCGCCCACCGGACCAGACCGTGGATGGCGTTGTGCCGCGCCGGCTCGGTGAGCGCGAGCTGGTGGTCGCGCTTCCCGAAGCGGTAGCGACCGTCGGCGACCCGGTTCGGCCACGGCATGAGCAGCTGGCCGCGGCCCATGGTGAGGCGCTCGTCGGCGCCGTAGCCGGCGAGGACGTCCAGGCCGCCGCGGGTCCACGACCGCAGCCCGCCGCCCACCTCCACCACCGTGAGCTCGTCGGTGCCATGACGAAGCGACCACTGCTGACCGGTGGGAGGAGGGGCCACGGACCGAGCCCTAGGGGGTCGGCGTCGCGGACGAGGATGGAGCCGGACCCGGCTGGGCCCGGTGGAGCCAGACGTGGACCGCCGCGGCGCCCTCCTTGCGGGCGAGCACGGTCACCGTCCCGCCCACGGCGAGGCCCCGGCCGCGGTCCTTGACCACCGTGTCGGCGTCGCGGGTGTAGGTGGCGGTGAAGCCGTCGGTGCTGCGGACGGTGAGCGAGGTGGCGCCGTCGACCCGGGTGACGGCGCCGGTCTGGAAGAGCATCGGGACGGTGGCGCCGCCCACGGTGGCGGTGTACTCGCCGTGGAGGGCGCCGACCGGCGGGAGCGCGTTGCCGTTGCCGTTGCCGTTGCCTCGACCCGGTCCGCTGCCGTTGCCCTTGCCGGGGGCCGGGCCCTGATCGTCACCGTCGTCTCCCCAGCGCCCGTCACCGCCCATCATCGGGCCCCGGTCATCGACCCAGCCGGTGCCGGTGTCGGCGAACCGGTTGACCGCGAGCGCGACCGCGGTCAGGCCGAGCGCCGTGACCAGGGCGAGGCCGACGAGGGCCGCGACCAGCACGGTGACCAGCCCCCGCGTCCCACCGGGTATGCCGGGTCCCCCCGCCGGCGGGGGGACGGGGGCCGGCTCCGGCCCGGGGGTGGGGGCGCCCTGGGGCGGTGGCTGCTCGGACATGCTTCGCATTGTCGACCCGCATCGGTCCCGGCGAGGCGCTCCACGCCGATTCGTGCGGAACTCACAGGAGCGGGACGGGTTAGCGTGAGCCGGTGCAGCACGGGACCGCGGCGACCGTCCGCTCGCTGGCCGACGACGTCCGGTCCCGCAGCGACGACGATCTCGCTGCGCTCCTCGTGCGGCGTCCGGACTTGGCCCGGCCGCTGCCCGCGGACCTGACCGCGCTGGCCGCCCGCAGCTCCACCCGCGCGAGCACGGTGCGGGCGCTCGACGGCCTCGACCGCGCCCACCTCCAGGTCGTCGAGGCGGCCGCCGTGCACGGGGGCCCCGTCTCCGCCGCGGACGTCGGCGCCCTGATCGGCGTCCCCCCGCACCAGGTGGCCGGACTTCTCGAGGACCTCTGGCTCCTGGCCCTCCTCTGGCGCTCACCGGAGGGTCTGGTGCCGACCCGGACCCTGACCGAGGTGCTCGGCCCGCACCCGGGCGGGCTCGGGCCACCTCGGCCGCCCGGGCGCCCCGGCCCCGACCCGGAGGCCGTCCGGGACCTCGCCGCGGCGGCCCCGGCGCGGGCCGCCGCCATCCTGGCGCGGCTCGCGGCCGGTCCACCGGTGGGGATCCTCGGCGGCCCGGGTCGCGACGCCGGGGAGGACGGCGCCGCCGGGGAGGACGGCGCCGGCTGGCTGCTCGACCGGGGGCTGCTGCTGCCCGCCGACGAGCCGGGCCAGGTGGTGCTGCCGCGCGAGGTGGGACTGGCGCTGCGCGGCGGGCGGATCGCCGAGCCCGCGCTGCACCGACCCGCGGTCCCCGCCACGGTCCGCGACCGGGACGTGGTCGACCGCACCGCCGGTGGGGCCGCGGGCGAGGTGCTCTCGCGGGTCGAGGAGCTGGTGGCGGCCTGGGAGGCCGCACCGCCGCGGGTGCTCCGCTCCGGGGGGTTGTCGGTGCGCGACCTGGCGGCAGCCGCGGCCCTGCTGGACCTCCCGCCGCCCGCCGCGACCCTGCTGGTCGAGACCGCGGTGGCGGCCGGCCTCGTCGTCGACGACGGCGAGGAGGAGCCGCACTGGGCGCCCAGCGCGGCATACGACACCTGGCAGGCGGCGCCCGGAGGCCGGCGCTGGGCCCTGGTGGCGCGCGCCTGGCTGCGCTCGACGCGGGCCCCGCACCTGGTCGGGACCCGCCCGCCCGGCGGCACCGGGGCGGTCAACGCGCTCGGCCCGGACGTGCACTGGCCGGTCATCCGGTCGCTGCGGCGCGCGGTGCTGGAGGTCCTCGCGCGCGAGGAGCCCGGGGCCGCCCCGCTCGGGCCGGCCGTGGCGGGCGTGCTCGCGTGGTCCCGCCCGCGGCGCCTGCCCCGGGACCTCGACGGCCTCGTCACGGCGGTGCTGCGCGAGGCGGAGCAGCTGGGCGTCACCGGTCGTGGTGCCCTCTCGACCGCCGGGCGGGCCCTGCTGGGGGCGGGCGGCGAGCGCGACGCCACCGACCACCACGCGGTGGCCGCGGCGATGGAGGCGCACCTGCCCGCTCCCGTCGAGCACGTGGTGCTGCAGGCGGACCTGACGGCCATCGCGCCCGGGCCGACCGTGGGTGCGCTCGCGGAGCTGCTCCGGCTCGCGGCGGACGTGGAGTCACGGGGTGGTGCCGCGGTCCACCGGTTCAGCGAGGCCAGCGTGCGCCGGTGCCTGGACGCCGGGTGGACCGCCGACCAGCTGCTCACCCGGCTCGCCGCCGCCAGCGCCACCCCGGTGCCGCAACCGCTGGACTTCCTGGTGCACGACGTCGCCCGCCGGCACGGACAGGTGCGGGTCGCTGCCGTGCGTGCGGTGGTCCGCACCGACGACCCGGCCGCGCTGGACGAGATGCTGGCCTCGCGCCGCCTCTGCGCGCTCTCGCTGCGGCCGGTGGCGCCCACCGTCCTGACCTCACCGGTCGAGGCCGACGTCGTGCTGGCGATGCTGCGCGAGGCGGGGTTCGCGCCGGTCGCGGAGACCTCGGCCGGCACGGTGGCCGTGCCGGCGGTGGCCCGCCGCCGCGCCGGCACCCGGCGGCCCGAGGAGCCAGCCGTCGTCCGGACGGTCGACGAGCAGCTGGCGGGCCCCCTCGTCGCCACGCTGCGCGCCGCGGACCGGCCCGGCGGGCGCGTCGGCCCACGCATCCCGGCCAGCGACCCCACGACCTCGGTCGCGCTGCTGCGCGAGGCGATCGCGGACGGGCACGCCGTGTGGCTCGGCTACGCGGACGCGACGGGGGCCACCCGCCGCCTCCTCTTCCACCCCGAGCGGCTCGAGGGCGGCCGGGTCACCGGCACCGCTGACGGCACCACGCGCACCCTGTCCGTGCACCGGGTGACCGGCGTCGTCGCCGAGTGAGCGCCACGCCGTCCGCCGGGTGACGGCGTCGTCGCCGAGTGAGCGCCACGCCGTCCGCAGGGTCCGAGGCCGGCGCCGGGTGCGAGGCCGGGCGCCGCCTACGCGGTCGAGCCGGCCAGGGCGCGCACGACGCGGGACGGTGACGGACGGTCCAGCCGCTCGGCGAGCCAGGTGCTGGTGGCGATGAGGGCGTCGAGGTCGACGCCGGTTTCCACCCCGGCGCCGTCGAGCGCCCACACCAGGTCCTCGGTGGCGAGGTTGCCCGTGGCGCTGCGGGCGTAGGGGCAGCCGCCGAGGCCGCCCGCGGAGGCGTCGACGACGCTCACCCCGTCACGCAGCGCGGCCAGGGTGTTGGCGAGCGCCTGCCCGTAGGTGTCGTGGAAGTGCACCGCGACCCGGTCCATGCTGACCCCGGCGGCGTCCAGCGCCTCGAGGAGGCGGTGCACGTGCCCGGTGGTCGCGACGCCGATGGTGTCGCCGAGGGAGATCTCGCCGCACCCGAGGGCGACCAGGTCGAGCGCCGACTCGACCACCTGGCCCACCGGGACCGGCCCCTCCCACGGGTCGCCGAAGCACATGGAGAGGTAGCCGCGCACCGGCAGACCGGCCTGGCCGGCCCGGTGCACCACGGGCCGGAACATCTCCACCGACTCGGCACGCGAGCAGTTCAGGTTGCGCCGCGCGAAGGTCTCGGTGGCGCTGCCGAAGACCGCCACGGCCCCCACCCCGGCGGCGAGCGCCCGGTCGAGGCCACGCTCGTTGGGCACGAGCACCGGTCGCGCCGGGCCCCGGCCGTCGGCGCCGAGCAGGGCGAGCAGCTCCTCGGCGTCCGCGAGCTGGGGCACCCACCTCGGGCTGACGAAGGACGTGGTCTCGACCACCGGGAGCCCCGCCGCGGCCAGCCGGCGCACGAGCTCGGCCTTGACCACCGTCGGCACGACGGCGGCCTCGTTCTGGAGCCCGTCGCGGGGGCCCACCTCGTGGATCCGGACGCGTGCGGGCAGGGTGGGGTCCGGCTCGACCTGGGGCAGAGGGGGGAGGCGCACGCTTCCGATGGTGGCACGACCGGCGACGCGTCGGCGACGTCGGCCCCCGCGGCTAGGCTGGGAGCCCACAGCGACGACGGGCCTCGGCCCCGGTGAGAGCAGGCAGGCATGAGCGAGGACACCCCGCGCGCGGACGAGCGCGAGGGCGGGGCACAGCCGTCCGGCGCGCCCCCCGAGGCGACCACGCCCGTGCCCAGCGACCCCACGGCACCGGAGTGGACGAGCCCCTCCGGGGCCGATTCCTCCGCGCCCGCAGCGACGCCGGGGTCGGCGGACACGACCGCGATCGGCGAGCCCGCCACCGCCGCGTTCGCCGCGCCGCCTCCGGCGTACGAGCCCCCGGCGGCGCCCTACGGCGCCCAGCCGCCCGCATACCAGCCGCCGGCCGCGCCCTACGGCGCCCAGCCGCCGGCGTACGAGCCCCCGGCGGCGCCGTACGGCGGGGAGCCGGTCCCTTACGCAGCACCGCAGCCGTACGGCGCGCCCGGCCAGTACGGCGAGCAGCCGGCATACGGCGCGCCCGGCCAGTACGGCGGGCAGCCAGCATACCCCTACGGTGGCGGGGCACCCGGCTACCCCGCCCGCGGGCGCACCAACGGCAGCGCGCTGACGCTGCTCATCGTCTCCCTGATCCTGGTGGTCTTCTGCGGCGGGCTGTTCCTGATCCCGGCCGCCGTGTTCGGCGCGATCGCCCTGGCCCGGCAGTCGAGCGACCCGGCCGGCTCGGCCCGGATGGCCCGCAACGGCTGGATCGCCTTCGCCGTCGGCATCGTCGCGACCCTGCTCGCCTTCGGCGTCATCGCCGCCGTCCTCATCGCCGGCGCCGGCTCCTCCCTCCCGGCCCCCGGCTCGTACTGACCGGCCGCCCCCCGGTGACCGACGGGCCCCTGATCGTCCAGAGCGACAAGACCCTCCTCCTCGAGGTGGCGCACCCGCGCGCCGACGAGGCACGGCGCGCCATCGCCCCCTTCGCCGAGCTCGAGCGGGCGCCCGAGCACGTGCACACCTACCGCGTGACCCCGCTCGGCCTGTGGAACGCGCGGGCGGCGGGGCACGACGCCGAGCAGGTGGTCGACGCGCTCCTGACCTTCAGCCGGTATGCCGTGCCGCACGCCCTGCTCGTCGACGTCGCCGACACCATGGACCGGTACGGCCGGCTGGTGCTCGCCAAGGACGACGAGGACCGGCTCGTGCTCCGCACGACCGACCGGGCGGTGCTCGAGGAGGTGGTGCGCGGCAGGCGGGTCCGGCCGCTGCTCGGTGACCGGGTGGACGCCGACACCGTCCTGGTCCACCCCAGCGAGCGGGGCCACCTCAAGCAGGAGCTGCTCAAGGCGGGCTGGCCGGCCGAGGACGAGGCCGGGTACGTCGACGGCGAGGCGCACCCGATCGAGCTGCGGCGCGACGGCTGGGACCTGCGGCCCTACCAGTCCCAGGCCGCGGAGGGGTTCTGGCACGGGGGTTCGGGCGTCGTCGTACTGCCCTGCGGGGCGGGCAAGACCCTCGTGGGTGCCGCCGCGATGGCGCTGGCGGGGTCGACGACCCTGGTCCTGGTCACCAACACCGTGGCCGCCCGGCAGTGGAAGGACGAGCTGCTCCGCCGCACCACCTTGACCGAGGAGGAGATCGGGGAGTACTCCGGCTCGCGCAAGGAGGTCCGCCCGGTCACGATCGCCACCTACCAGGTGCTCACCACCCGCCGCAAGGGCGCCTACCCGCACCTGGACCTGCTGGACGCGCGGGACTGGGGCCTGATCGTCTACGACGAGGTCCACCTGCTCCCGGCGCCCGTCTTCCGGATGACGGCGGACCTGCAGGCCCGCCGCCGCCTGGGGCTGACGGCCACGCTGGTGCGCGAGGACGGGCGGGAGTCCGACGTCTTCTCCCTCATCGGCCCCAAGCGCTTCGACGCCCCGTGGAAGGACATCGAGAACCAGGGCTGGATCGCGCCGGCCGAATGCGTGGAGGTGCGGGTCGCGCTGCCGGACGGCCAACGGATGGCGTATGCCGTCGCCGAGCCGGAGGAGCGCTACCGCCTGGCCTCGTGCAGCGACGCCAAGCTGGCGGTGGTCGACCGGCTGGTCGAGCGGCACCGCGGCGAGCCGACCCTGGTCATCGGCCAGTACCTCGACCAGCTCGCCGAGGTGTCGGAGCGGCTGGGCGCCGAGGTCATCACGGGTGAGACGACGGTGGCGGAGCGGCAGCGGCTCTTCGCGGCGTTCCGGTCCGGCGAGGTCGACCTGCTCGTGGTGTCCAAGGTGGCGAACTTCTCCGTGGACCTGCCGGAGGCGACGGTGGCGATCCAGGTCAGCGGCACGTTCGGCTCCAGGCAGGAGGAGGCGCAGCGGCTCGGTCGCCTGCTCCGCCCGAAGGTCGACGGCCGCACCGCGCACTTCTACACCGTGGTCGCGCGGGACACCGTCGACGCGGAGTTCGCCGCCCACCGCCAGCGCTTCCTCGCCGAGCAGGGCTACTCCTACCGCATCGTCGACGCCGCCGACCTCACCTGACCCGCGGCGTGGCCGCCGGTCCCCCGCTCGGAACGCGGGCGCCGGTCCCCCGCTCGGAACGCCGGCGCTGGCGCCGGCGCGTCACGACAGACCTACCGTCCCGGCGCGCGCGGCCGTGCTGCGGACCTCCGGGCTCTGGAAAGCTGTGGAAAACCGGGCGGGCGCGGGCGGCGCCGGACCCAGACTCTCCGGATGCTGCACGTGCCTCCCGAGCGGGACGAGTTCGACCTCCTTCACCTCATGCTGCTGGCGCACGACGAGCTCGAGCGCCTCTTCCGGGCCGCCGCCGGCACGCCCGCTCGCGGGGTCGACCTCGTCGTCCTGCGCCGCGCGTCCGGCGGCGGCGTGACCGTCAGCTGGCTGTACGAGGAGCTGCGCGTCTCCCGCCAGGCGGCCCACGCGCACGTGCGCCGGCTGCTGGCCCAGGGCCACCTCGCGGACCTGCCGCACCCGCGCGACGCGCGCGCCATGCTGCTCACGCTCACCGCGGACGGCCGGGCCCACCTCGACGCCCTCCAGGAGGCGCTGGGCGAGTGCCTCGCCGAGCTCGACGACGTCCTGCCGGCCGCGCACGTCCCCCGGCTGGTGCGGGACCTGGAGGCCCTCGCCGACGTCCACGTCGCCTTCGAGCGGATGATCCGCAAGCCCGACCAGACCAAGGGCCTCCCCCGCGCGCGCCTGCTCGCCTCCCGACCACTCCTGCCGTGACCACCCCCTCCCCCCCGACGGCTTCCCGAGAGACTCGCAGACGGCATACAGGCAACTCCCAGCAACACGGGGGAGAGTGAACTCCGTGACCATCGCAACCCCCGAGGCCCGCCTCCTCGTCGTCGAGGACGAGCCGAACATCCGTGAGCTGCTCGCCACCTCGCTGCGCTTCGCCGGCTTCGAGGTCCACGTCGCCGAGGACGGCGCCACCGCGATCAAGCTGGCCGGCGACCACGACCCCGACCTCGTGGTCCTCGACGTCATGCTCCCCGACATGGACGGCTTCACCGTCACCCGGCGGCTGCGCGACTCCGGCCGGCGCCTGCCCATCGTCTTCGTGACCGCCCGTGACAGCCTCGACGACAAGGTCAAGGGGCTGACCGTCGGCGGCGACGACTACGTCACCAAGCCGTTCAGCCTCGAGGAGGTCGTCGCGCGCATCCGCGCCGTGCTGCGCCGCACCCGCGACGAGGTCGACGACAGCGCCTCCCTGCGCTTCGAGGACCTCGAGCTCGACGAGGACTCCCACGAGGTGCGCCGCGCCGGCCGCGCCGTCGACGTCTCCCCCACCGAGTTCAAGCTGCTGCGCTACCTCATGCTCAACCCCAACCGCGTGCTCTCCAAGGTGCAGATCCTCGACCACGTGTGGGACTACGACTTCCGGGGCGAGAGCGGCATCGTGGAGTCCTACATCTCCTACCTCCGGCGCAAGATCGACACCGACGGCCTGCCGCCGCTCATCCACACCAAGCGCGGCGTCGGCTACGTGCTGCGCAAGCCCCCGGCGGGCTGAGTGAGCGCGCCCGCGCGCGCCCGCCGGTTCCGCAGCACCCTGGAGGGCCTGCCGCTTCGGGTCCGCCTGGTCGCCGTGCTCCTCGCACTGCTCCTGCTGGCCCTGACGCTGACGGCGGCGGCGACGACGTTGCTCATGCGCCGCGACCTCGTCGGCAGCGTCGACCGCGAGCTGCGCACCGCGGCCACACCGGTCGCGACCATGGGCCTGCAGCGCGTCCTCAGCGGCAGCCAGGACCCGCTCCCGACCCGCTACGCCTTCGTCCTCCTCCCGGTCGACGGCAGCGACCCGGTGACCGTCAACCCGGTCGGTGAGAGCGAGCACCCGGCCGTGCCGCCGCTCCCGCTCGACAGCGGGCACGTGCAGACCCGCGAGCCGTTCACGATCGGCTCCACCGACGGCAACCTGCGGTGGCGCGCCGTCGCGGGCCGGCTCACCGACGGGTCGGCGACCTACGCCGTCGCCGCCCCCCTGCGGACGGTGGAACGCACCACCCAGCGGCTGGTCGTCATCGAGGTGCTGCTGGGGGCGACCGTGCTCATCGCGATGGGACTACTGGGCTGGTATGCCGTGAACCGCACCTTCCGGCCCCTCCACCGCATCGAGGACACGGCGACCGCCATCGCCGCGGGCGACCTCACCCGGCGCGTGCCGGTCCCCGAGGGCCGCGACGAGGTGGCGTCCCTGGCCCGGTCGCTCAACGCGATGCTGGCGCGGATCGAGCAGTCCTTCGCGGTCCGCGAGGCCTCCGAGGAGCGGATGCGCCAGTTCGTCGCGGACGCCTCCCACGAGCTGCGCACCCCGCTCGCCGCGGTCCGGGGCTACGCCGAGCTCTACCGCCAGGGCGCCGTCCGGGACCCGGAGGGGGTCGGCTCCGCGATGGACCGGATCGAGAGCGAGGCCACCCGCATGGGCGGCCTGGTCGAGGACCTGCTGCTGCTCGCCCGGGTGGAGGAGCGGCGCGCCACGACGTTCTCCCCGGTCGACCTCACCGTCCTGGCCGTCGACGCCGCGCAGGACGCCCGGGCGGTGGACCCGTCCCGGAGCATCACGGTGCGCGGGCACGCCGGCGCCGCACTCGGCCCCACCGTCGTGGAGGGGGACGAGCCCCGCCTGCGCCAGGTGCTGGCCAACCTCGTCGGCAACGTGGTCCGCCACACCCCGGCGGGCACCCCGGTCGAGCTCGGCGTGGGACGGCGCGGGCCACAGGGCCCGGCCGTCGTCGAGGTGATCGACCACGGACCGGGGGTCGACCCCGCCCTCGCCGAGCAGGTCTTCGAGCGCTTCTTCCGCACCGACCCCTCCCGGACCCGCGCCGCGGGCGGCGGCAACGGCCTCGGCCTGGCCATCGCCGCCGCGATCGTCACCGCCCACCACGGCAAGATCGGGGTGGGCCCCACCCCCGGCGGCGGGGCCACCTTCGTCGTCGAGCTCCCCACAGCAGCCACACAGCAGGAACCCAGCGAGGATTGACCCGGCTGGGATGCACTGGTCACCACCAACCGAAGCAAGGATGTCAAACCATGACGCACGACCCCCACGCCGGTCTCGGGCCCGACGGCCGGCCCGCGGCTCCCGCCTCCCCCCCGGCGGAGCCCGGCGCCCCGCAGCCCGGCTCCCCGCAGCCCGGCGCCCCGCAGCCCGGCGCCCCGCAGCTCGGCTCCCCGCAGCTCGGCGCCCCGCAGCCCGGCTCCCCCGCGCCCGTCGCCCCACCGCAGGCGGCCGACACCCAGCCGGTGTGGTACCAGCAGGCGCCCGGGCACCCGGGCGCGCCGCCCCCGCCCCTGGGCCAGCCGGCATACCAGCCCTACGGCGGCGCGCCGACCGCCGCGTTCCCCGCGCCTCCGGGGGCCCAGGGACCGGACGGCCCCGGGCAGCCGGGCTCCCCTCCCGGCCCGGCCGGCAGCGGCAGCGGCAGCGGTGGCCGGGGTGGCCGCCGGCTGGCCGAGACCGGCGCCGTCGCGCTCCTCGCCGCACTGCTGGCCAGCGGGGCCACCTACGCCGCCACCAACCTGGGTGAGGACTCGGCGTCGCCGGCCGGCGCGACCGGCTCCTCCAGCCAGCTCGGCGCCAGCCAACCCGGGCCGGTGAAGCAGGCCGACGCGGACAACCCGAGCTGGACCGCCACGGCGGCCTCGGTGGCCCCGAGCGTGGTGTCGATCTCCGTCGAGGCCGAGCAGGGCAGCGGCCAGGGCTCCGGGGTCGTCATCGACGACAAGGGGCACGTGGTCACCAACAACCACGTGGTCAGCGCGGGCGCCGGCGGCGGGACGCTCACCGTCACGCTCTACGACGGCCGGGCCTACGACGCCACCATCGTCGGCACCGACCCGAGCACCGACCTCGCCGTCCTCCTGCTGAAGAACCCGCCGAAGGACCTGAAGCCGATCGCGTTCGGCAACTCCGACGAGGTCCGGGTCGGTGACCCGGTGATGGCGGTCGGCAACCCGCTGGGCCTCGCCGGCACCGTCACCACCGGCATCGTCAGCGCGCTCAACCGGCCCGTCTCCACCTCCGCCGAGGACAGCAGCGGCACACCGGGGCAGAGCACGGAGCCGGTGGTCACCAACGCGATCCAGACCTCGGCCGCGATCAACCCCGGCAACAGCGGCGGCGCGCTCGTCAACGGCAGCGGCCAGCTGATCGGCATCAACTCCTCGATCGCCACCCTCGGCTCCACCGGCGGCACCGGCGGCGCGTCCGGCGGCAACATCGGCATCGGCTTCGCCATCCCGGTCAACGAGACCCGCACCATCGCCTCCCAGCTCATCGAGGACGGCACGGCCGAGCACGCCTACCTCGGGGTCACCCCGCGGGACGGCACCGCCTCGGACGGGTCCAGCAAGCGGGCCGGCGCGGAGATCACCAGCGTCGCCCCCGGCACGCCCGCGGCCGAGGCCGGGCTGCGCAACGGTGACGTGGTCATCGCCGTGGACGGCCAGCGCGTGGACTCCGCACTCTCGCTCGTCGCGAACATCCGCCAGCGCAGCGTCGGCGACGAGGTCGAGCTCACCGTCCTGCGGGACGGCAAGGAGCAGACCCTGACCGCCACCCTGACCGCTCGACCCAAGTCGTGACGGCGGTGACGGAGCACGTCGTGCTCGTCGACGAGCACGGCGCCGCCACCGGCACGGCCGCCAAGCGGGAGGTCCACGGCCGGGACACCCCGCTGCACCTCGGCTTCTCCTGCTACGTCCTCGACGCCGACGGCCGGGTCCTGCTCACGCGCCGTGCCCTGGACAAGGCGACCTTCCCCGGCGTCTGGACGAACACCGTCTGCGGTCACCCGGCGCTCGGCGAGCGGGTCCACGACGCGGTATGCCGTCGGGCCGCCGACGAGCTCGGCCTCACCCTGGTCGACGTCCGGCTCGTCCTGCCGGACTTCCGCTACCGCGCGGTCATGGAGGGGGTCGTGGAGAACGAGCTGTGCCCGGTGCTGGTCGCCCGGGCCGTCGACCCGGCCGCGGTCCGGCCGGCCCTGGACGAGGTGGAGGACGCCGCCTGGCTGCCGTGGGCGGAGTTCGCGCGCTCGGTGCTCACCGGGGAGCGGGTCGTCTCGCCGTGGTGCGCCGAGCAGGTGCCGCTCCTGGACGCCCTCGGCCCGGACCCGGCGAGGTGGCCGGCCGGCGACCCGGCGGAGCTCCCGGCGGCGCTGCGCCCGGGCGGGTGACCGCCGCTCGCCGCGGTCACCCCAGGGCCGCGAGCTCCCGCCGCAGCGCCCGGCCGATCTGCGGGGCGATGCCCCGCTCGACGAGCCCGCCGACCAGCGGCACGGCGACCGCGATCTCCAGCTCGACGCTCACCACGCAGCCTCCCCCCGCCCCCGGCCCCGCCCCGGGTGCCGCCGCGGGTGCCGGCCCGTCCGGAACCATCTCCCCGGTACCCGAGGCGCTGACCGGCATACCGGAGAAGTCGAAGACGAAGACGGCGGTGGCGCGCTCGGCCGCGACGAGCCAGGTCTCGGTGCGGCGCACGGTCGGCATCACGGGGAGGTGGCGGCGGACCCGGTCCGGCAGCCACTCCGAGGGGACGACGCTCTCGGTCACCACCTCGATCCGGCCCTCCCCGCTCTCCAGGAGCACCAACCGGCTCTCCATCTCCGGCGAGAGCGCCAGCCGGTCCGACCACTGCGCCTCGTCGCCGAGCAGCGCGAACGCCTCGGCCACCGGCCGCCCCAGGGCGACGCGCTCGCTCACCCGCTGGCCCATCCGAACCTCCTGCTGCTCGACTCCAGCCACGACCGCGACGGCGGTGCCGGCGGCACGTCCGAGGGTCCCGGTTCCACCGGCCGGGTCGGCGCGGCGCAGGCCCGCAGGGTAGCGTCGTCGCCGCGGGTGGGGCGCCGCCGACCCCGCCGACCCCGCCGAGAGTGTCGACCCCGCCGAGAGTGAGGACCCGAGTGAGGCAGGACCCCCGCGTCGACGAGCCGGTGCGCGTCGTGGGCTCGGCCGAGACGCTCGCGGCCGTCGACGCCCGCCTCGCGGAGGTGTGCGACGACATCGCCGCCGGCTGGGCGGCACGCCACGACGAGCCGGTCGACGTGCTGCGGGAGGACCTCCCCGCCCAGCTGCGCACCCGGCTGCTGGGGGCCGCCGGCAAGCGGCTCCGCCCGGTCATGTGCCACTGGGGCTGGGTCGCCGCCGGTGGTGCCGCGGGGAGGCACGGCTGGGAGGACATGGTGGCCGCCGCGTCGGCGCTGGACCTGCTGCACCTCTTCGCCCTGGTTCACGACGACATCATGGACCGCTCCGCGACCCGCCGGGGCCTGCCGACCGTGCACGTCCTCGGCCGCGAGGACCACGAGGCGGCGGAGGGCTACGGCGAGGCCGAGCTGTTCGGCGACAGCGTCGCGCTGCTCCTCGGCGACCTCGCCCTGAGCGAGGCCGGCCACCTGGTCGGTGACACCCCGCTGCCGGTCCGGGTGGTGTGGCGCGAGATGCTCCGCGAGCTCGTCCACGGCCAGCTCCTCGACCTCGCGGGCACCGCGGCGCGCCGGCGCGACATCGGGCTGGCCCGCCGGGTCGCGCGCCTGAAGTCGGGGGCCTACACGATCTCCCGGCCGCTGATCCTGGGCGCGGTCGCCGCGGGCGCCGGGCCCGCGGCGCTGACGGCGCTGACCTCCTACGGCGACCACCTCGGCGAGGCGTTCGCGCTCCGCGACGACCTGCTGGGGATCTGGGGCGACGCGGCGGCCACCGGCAAGCCGGTCGGTGACGACCTCCTCGCCGGCAAGGCGACCGTGGTCCTGGCGCTCGCGCGCCAGCTGCTGCCCCCGGAGGAGAATGAGCGCTTCCTCGGCGCCGGGCGCACCCTGACCGCCGCGGACGTCGGCCGGCTCCAGGCGCTGCTCGTGGAGTGCGGGGTCCGCAGCGAGGTGGAGGCGAGGATCGGTGCGGAGGCGGACGCCGCCGCGACCGCCCTCTCCGGCGCCGGCCTCGACCCCGACGGGGTCGTGGGTCTGCGGACGATGATCGCCGCGGTCGCGTGGCGCGAGGCATGAGGAGAGCGCCATGAGCACGGTCGCCGTCGTCGGAGCCGGACTGGCGGGCCTGTCCGCCGCCTGCCACCTGCTGGGGCGTGGGCACGAGGTCGTCGTGCTCGAGCGCCACGACGCCCCGGGGGGTCGGGGGCTGCGCCGCGTCCAGGAGGGCTTCACCTTCGACACCGGTCCGACGGTCATGACGATGCCCGACCTCGTCGACGCCGCCACCCGCGCCGCCGGGACCCCGCTCGCCGACCTGCTCCCCATGCGGCGCCTGGACCCGGCATACCGGGCCGTCTACGCCGACGGCAGCGAGATCATGGTCCGCCACGGGGTCGACGCCATGCGCGAGGAGATCGCGGCCACGTGCGGCAGCCTGGACGCGGCGGCGTTCGTCGACTTCGTCGCGTGGCTGCGCCGGCTCTACCGCCTGGAGATGCCGCACTTCATCGACGCCAACTTCGACTCCCCGCTCGACCTGCTCGCCTCCCCGCGGGCCGGCGCCGAGCTGGTGCGGATCGGCGGGTTCCGCCGCCTCGGCCCCACCATCCGCCGCTGGTTCCGTGACGACCGGCTGCACCGCCTGTTCAGCTTCCAGGCCCTGTATGCCGGCCTCTCACCCGAGAAGGCGCTCGCCCTCTACGCCGTCATCACCTACATGGACTCGGTCGAGGGGGTGTGGTTCCCCGAGGGCGGGATGGACGCGGTGCCGGCCGCCATGGCCCGGGCGGCCGAGAAGGGCGGGGCGGAGCTGCGGCTCGGGGTCTCGGTCGAGCGGCTGCTGCGCGGCGCGAACGGCGCGGTCGCCGGCGTCGCGCTCGACACCGGCGAGAAGGTGCGGGCCGACGCGGTCGTGGTCACCCTCGACCTGCCCGTGGCCTACGACCTGCTGCTGCCGGAGCTCACCGCGCCGCGGGTGGTCCGCCGCGGGAGGTACTCGCCGTCCGCCGTGGTCTGGCACGTCGGCGCCCGCGGGGTGCCGCCGGAGGGCGTGCGCCACCACAACATCCACTTCGGTGACGACTGGAACGGCGCCTTCGAGGCGCTCATCGACGCCAAGACGCTCATGCCCGACCCGTCCCGGCTGGTGAGCGTGCCGTCGCTGACCGACCCGGGGCTGGCCCCGCAGGGCTCCAGCACCCTCTACGTGCTGGAGCCGGTCCCGAACCTCACCGGGGCGATCGACTGGGCGAGGGAGCGCGGGCCGATGCGGGAGCGGCTGCACGGCTTCCTGGAGTCGCAGGGCTACCCCACCGACGTGGTGACCGAGCACCTCGTCGACCCCGCCGACTGGCAGGCGATGGGGATGCGCGAGGGCACGCCGTTCGCGCTCGCCCACACCTTCCTGCAGACCGGTCCGTTCCGCCCGGGCAACGTCGACCGCCGGGTGCCGGGCCTGGTCTTCGCCGGGTCCGGCACCGTGCCGGGGGTCGGCGTGCCGATGGTGCTGGTCAGCGGCAAGCTGGCCGCGGACCGGGTCGACGGCTACCTCCCGCCCGCGGGGCCGCGGTGAGCAGGCCGGACCCCGCGCTGGCCGACGGGTACCGGCGCTGCGCCGAGCTGACCCGCCGCTTCGGCACGACGTACTACTGGGGCGCCCTGCTGCTGCCCCCCTCCCGGCGGCGCCACGTCCACGCCGTCTACGCGTTGTGCCGGCTCGCGGACGACATCGTCGACGCACCGGGTGCGACGTCGCCGGCCAAGGTCGCACGCACGGCGCAGGAGCTGGACGGCTTCGCGGCGAGCTTCCGGCGAACGCTGGCGGGAGGGACGGCGCCGACCCCGGTCATGGCAGCCGTCGCGGCCAGCGTGCGCGAGTGCGACATCGATCCGGAGTGCTTCGACCGGTTCTTCGCGGCGATGGCCCAGGACCTCACGACGACGCGCTACGAGACGTGGGAGGACCTGCTCGGCTACATGGAGGGCTCGGCCGCGGTCATCGGCGAGATGATGCTGCCGGTCCTGCGCCCGCGCTCGGCGGTGGCCTTCGAGCCGGCCCGCTCCCTCGGCCTGGCGTTCCAGCTGACCAACTTCCTGCGCGACGTCGGCGAGGACCTCGAGCGCGGCCGGGTCTATCTCCCCCAGGAGGACCTGCGCCGCTTCGGCGCCGACCCGGCGCTGCGGGTGGTCACCCCGCAGTGGCGGGCCCTGATGCGCTTCGAGATCGAGCGCAACCGGGAGCTCTACCGGCAGACCGACCCGGGCATCGCCGCCCTGCCCCCGACATCGGCCCGCTGCGTCGGCACCGCGCGCTCCCTCTACTCCCGCATCCTCGAGCGCATCGAGGCGCAGGACCATGACGTCTTCGCCTCCCGCGCCCGGGTGCCGTCGTGGCGCAAGGCCGCGGTGAGCGCCCGCATCCTCGCCCTCGGCCCCCCGCAACGGAAGGCGGCGTCATGACCTCCCGGACCACCCCCGACAGCCCGTCGGCCTTCGCGCAGCGGCTGGCCGACATCCCCCTCAAGCGGGTCCCGGCCGAGCCGCGCGACCGGCTCGCCGGCACCTGGCGCCAGGCCCGGCCGGCCCGCATCCGGGAGTCCTTCGAGCTCGCCATGAAGCGGGACCCGGGCGGCTGGTTCGTCGCGGGTGCCTCGGGCGACCTGACCGGGGAGCGCTCGCTCGCCCGCACCATCGCCGGCCGGGAGGTCGTCCTGTGGCGCGGCGAGGACGGCTCGGCCCTCGCCGGCCCGGGTGCCTGCCCGCACCTCGGCGCGCTCCTGGAGGACTGCGAGGTCATGCGCGGCAAGGTCGTCTGCCGCTGGCACGGGCTGGCGCTCGGCGCCGAGGGCCAGCCGGGCTGGAGCCCGTACGCCGCACAGGACGACGGCGTCTTCCTCTGGGTCCGCCTCGGGGTCGACGGGGAGGTGCCCACCGAGGCGCCGGCCCTGCCGGCGCGACCGCCGCTGGCCGAGTCGATCTCGACCGTGGTCAGCGTGCGCGGCCGCTGCGAGCCGGCCGACGTGCTCGCCAACCGGCTCGACCCGTGGCACGGCACGTGGTACCACCCCTACGCCTTCAGCCACCTCACGGTCGACGACTCGGCCTCCACCCCGGAGTGCCTCGTCGTCGACGTCACCTTCCGGGTCAGCGCGACCTGGGGGGTGCCGGTGCGGGCCGAGTTCACCTGCCCGGACGCCCGCAGCATCGTCATGACCATCACCGAGGGCGAGGGCACGGGCAGTGTCGTCGAGACGCACGCGACGCCGGTCGGCCACGAGGCGGAAGGCACCCCCCTGACGGTCATGGCGGAGGCGACGATCGCGCACTCCGCTCGGCGCGGGTTCGCCGTGGCGCGAGCGGTGCAGGGCCTGGTCCGGCCCGCCGTCGCCCGGACGGCGCGGCAGCTGTGGGTCGACGACATGGCGTATGCCGAGCGGCGCTGGCTGCTGCGCGAGCGCGGCGAGGACTACGGCGCCTGACCCCTCCCCGCTCCGGGGACCCCCGCGCCCTGGGCGCCGCCCCGGGCCGCCGGCCGCGGGTGCCGGCCGCGGGTGCCGCCCCGGGCCGCCGGCCGCGGGTGCCGGCCGTGGGTGCCGGCCGTGGGTGCCGGCCGTGGGTGTCAGCCGGCGAGTCGGCCGACGGCCCCTCGCAGGGCCCGAGCGGCGCGGAGCTGCTGGCCCCGTGTCGGCACCGACCACAGCTCGTGTCCCGGCAGGCCACGCCGCGCGAGGAGCGCGTTCGCCGCCTGCCACCCGGTCGTCGCGGCCCGCTCCATCAGCGCCACCGGCAGCTCGCACCGGATGCCGTCGCCGGCCAGCACGACCCGCTCGTCCGGCGTCACCACGCCCGGCCGGTCCGCCCACGGGTCGGTGCCGGCCAGGGGGCAGTCGTCGCGCACCAGCCACTCCTCGTGCCGGACCCTCGCCTCACGCAGCTCGGGGTGCACCCGGTGGAGCTGCTCGCCCAGCTCCGCGCGGACGCCGGCCGGGTCGGCGTCGTCGGGCAGGGCGTACGCGTGCAGCTCCACCACGCAGCCGCCGTGCTCACGCGCCCAGCCGCCCGCCCCCGCCTCGAACAGGTCGACGAAGGAGATGTTGTCCAGCGGCCCGAACCGGCTGGTGCCCAGGAAGGGCGGCGTGCCGGCGGCCGGACGCCGGTCGAGCCAGAGCCGCCAGACCGCGAAGGCGGGCGCCGAACGCAGCCCGGCCAGCCGCTCCCGCCACCGCTGGTCGTCCACCCCCAGCCACCCCGCGTCGCCCACGAGGCGCTGCAGCGTGCGTCGGTCCGTGGCCAGCACCACCGACGACGCGTCCACGTGGGCCGGCTCCCCGGCATCGCCCCGGAGGTGCACCCGAACCCCACCCTCGGTCTCCTCGAGGCGGGTCACCGAGGTGCCCGTCCGCAGGTCCGCGCCGCGGGACGCGAGGTATGCCGCGAGCGGGCGCCAGAGCGCGACGTCGTAGTCGTCGTCGGGGACGTCGAAGAGCAGCCCCTCCGAGGAGCCGGTGAAGTAGGCGTGGAACATCCCCAGGAGCTCCCCGCCGGAGAACTCGCGTGGGTCGGCGAAGAAGCTCCGGGCGAACACCTCCAGCGCGAGGTGCCGCGCCTCGTCGGGGAAGCGCAGCCGGTCGAGCACCTCGGCGGCGCTGACGCCGTCGTGGTCGGAGAACGTCCGCGGGAACTCCACGTCCAGCAGGCCGAGCGCCGCCCCCACGTCGACGTGCCGCAGCGCCGAGACGGGAAAGCTCGGGCTCCTGGCCACGAACGCCGCGATCGAGAGCGGGGGGGTCCGCGGGATCCGCGCGAAGGAGTCGCGGGGGCCGTCCGCGAGCTGCAGGGGGTAGTCCACGATGGGCACCAACCGCTCCAGCGCGGGGTCGGCCCGGCGCAGCAGGCTCCGCAGGTTGTAGTACTGCCGGAAGAAGGCGTGGAACCCGCGGCTCATCACCACCGGCTCCCCCCGCGGAGCCGGCTCCCCGCCCGCGGCCGGCTCCCCGCCCGCGGCCGGCTCCCCGCCCGGGACCGGCCAGGAGCGGACCCGGCCACCGAGGGTCGCCTCGCGCTCGACCAGGGTCACCGCCACCCCCCGCTCCACGAGCCCGGCGCAGGCGGCCAGCCCGGCGATGCCGCCGCCCACGACGACCACCCGGCCGGTCGGGTCGGGCGACGGCACCGCGGCGGGCGCCGCCGGTGCCAGCCGCTCGGCGCGGGGGTCGCGGCCGGGCCGCCAGCGGCGGGTCACGGGGCCACCTCCGGCAGCGGCCGCCGGCCCGAGACGGTGTGGATGATCCCGCGCTGCCAGCCGCGCGGCGTCGTGGCGCGAACCTGCACGAAGCCGGCCCGCTCCAGGCGCCCGAGCAGCTGCGCCACCGAGTCGAAGTCGAGCACGCTGCGCCACAGGTAGCGGTAGAGCCGGGTCCTGCGCGAGGTCACCCAGCCCAGCGGCACGACCACCCCGAGGCAGGTGGCCGTCCACACCGCGGTGGCCGCGCGGTTGCCCGCGACGGAGTACTCGTGCAGCACCAGCGCGCCACCGGGCGCGAGCGCGTCGCGCAGCCCGACACACAGCGCGTCGCGGTCGGCGACGTTGCGGACCAGGTATGCCGCCAGCACGCCGTCCAGCCCCCCGTCACCGGCCAGGTCGGCCCGGTCCACGAGCTCCTCCGCCCGGGCGTTCACGAACCGCACCCCCTCGGGCCAGCTCTTGGCGCGCGCCTGCCCCAGCATCCCGGCGGAGCCGTCGACGCCGACCACGTCGGCGGCCAGGCCGCGCGCGGCCAGGGCGTCGACGAGGGCGCGGGTGGAGGCACCGGACCCGCAGCCGAGGTCGACGAGCCGCAGCGGCCGGTCGGCGGTCACCGGCCGCGCCGCCACCGCGTCGACGAGCACGTCGGCCGACCGACGCAGCTGCGCGTGGTAGCCCGGGCTCATCCCGACCATCCGGTCGTAGGTCGCGGCGATCTCGTCGAACGCCTCGGGCACGTCGTCGCGCACGACGGGGCTCGTCTGCGTCACCGCTCTCCTTCTCGCCGCGGCCGGGCCGTCGCGGCGCGGGCCAGCGCCACCCTATCCGCGCCGGAACGCCCGGGCGGCGCAGGGTGAGTACGCGGGCTCACCCCTCGGCGACGGTCGACCCGCCAGAGTGGAGCCATGACCGACTCCCTTCCCGCCGTCCGTGCGCTCGAGGCCGAGTTCGCCGAGGCGATGCAGCGCCTCTACGCCGTCGGGAACGGCCTCGCCCGCCTCCGTACGGACCTGGAGGGCGTGCCCTCGGACCGGGCGACGCAGCCCATCCCGGTCCCGGGGCCGGCCGCCCGACCCGCCTCCGGACCCGCCGCCCCGCAGGTCCCCGTCGCCCCGCAGGTCCCCGTCGCCCCCGCGCGCCGCCCGCCGCGGCGGCCGCCGACCGCCGTCCTGCCGCCCCCGGCCGAGCGCTGGTGGCAACGCGAGGGGGCCGTGACCCGCATCCTCGGCGTCGCCGGTGCCGTCGTCACCCTCCTGGGCGTGGCCATGCTGCTCGTCCTCGCCGCCCAGCGGGGCTGGTTCGGCCCGGTCCCGCGGGTCACCGCCGGTGCCCTCCTGGCCGGCGGCCTGGTGGCGGCGGGCGTGCGGGCCCGACGCCGGGACGAGGCCGAGGGGCGGCGCACCGCCGGGCCGGTGGCCATCGCCGGGACCGGCTACGCCGCGGCCTACCTCGACGTCGTGGCCGTCACCACGGTCTACGACTGGGCCCCGGCCGCGGTGGGCCTCGCCCTCGCCGCCCTGCTCGCCGTCAGCGGGCTCCTGCTCGCTCGACGCTGGGACAGCGAGCTGCTCGGGGTGATCGCGGTGGCCGGTGCCGCGCTGCTCGGACCGGCCGTCGGTGACGACCTCGACCCCGTGGTCGCCGCCTTCCTCGTCGTCCTCGCCCTCGCGGCGTGGCTGCCCGCCCGGGACCGGCGCTGGCGGGTGCTCACCGGCGTGCGGCTCCTCCCCGCGGTCCTCGTCCTCCTCGCCGGCGTCGCCGCGTCGCCGGCCGGCTCGGCGGACCGCTTCTCCTTCGTGGTCCTCTCCGCCGTGCTGGCCGGGGCCACGGCGGCGACCTCGGTGCTGGGCGCCCGGCTCCACCCGGCCGACCGGATGACGACCGCCGCGCTGGTCGCCACCGCACTGCCGCTGCTCGCGTCCTTCGCCGCCCAGCCGGACCCGGTCCGGCCGGTCGGGCTGGCGCTCACGGCCGCGGCATACCTCCTGGTCGTCGGCGCCACCCGTGGTGAGCCGCTCGGACCCGTGCCGGAGCACCTGACCGCCGGCACCGGTGCCGTCGCCACGCTCGCCCTCGTGCTCGCGGTCGTGACCGGCGCCCCGGACGCCTGGCAGGGCACCGGGCTGCTCCTCGTGGCCGGGGCCTACCTGTGGGTGGCCGGCGCCACCCGCTCCCGCCTGACGCTGGCGCTGGGCGGCGCCGTCACCGCCGTGGCCACCCTGGACTACCTCCCCCATCCCGGCGCCGTTCTCTGGCAGGCGGTCGCCGTCGAGCACGACATGACGGCGGCGCTGCGCGACAGCCTCCTCGCCGGCGGCGTCGTCGCCGCCGGGCTCTGGGCCTCGGGCCGGGTCACCGGCCTGCCGCTGCCGGTCCGGCGCGGGGCCATCGCCGCGGCCTGGGTGGCCGGGCTGGTCGTGTCGGCGACGGCGGTCGTGGCGACCGGGGTCCTGCTCGGTCGGGGCGTCGACGCCGCCGGTGCCGGGTTCGTGGCCGGGCACGCGCTCGCCACCGTGGCGTGGATGTCCGCGGCCGCGTACCTCCTCGTCCACGGCCTGCGCCGCTCCCGCGACGCCGAGCTCGCCGTGCGGCTCGGCCTGGCGCTCGCGGCGGTGAGCGTCGCCAAGCTGCTGCTCTTCGACCTCGCGTCGCTCTCCGGGGTGTGGCGGGTGGTGGCCTTCCTCGGGACCGGCCTGGTCCTGCTGGGCACCGGCACGTCCTACGCCCGGGCGCTGGAGCGCCGCCGCCGCGAGGGCGGCTCGCCGGCCTGAGATCCTTCCCCCCGTGACCTCGCTCCCCGGTGACCTCGCTCCCGTGACCGTGCTCCTCGAGCGCTGGGCGGGCGCCGTGCGGGCGCTCGCGCCCGCTGCCCCGGTGGGCGAGGTCGAGGCGGCCGGTCGGGGGCTGCTGTCCCGCTGGGACGAGCGGCACCGGCGCTACCACGGCCGCCGGCACCTCACCGAGGTGCTCGACGCGGTCGACGCCCTCGCGGCCGAGACCGCCCTGCCCGAGCGCGAGGCGGCGCTCGCCCGGCTCGCCGCCTGGCTGCACGACGCGGTCTACGAGGCACCGGCCGCGGCCGCCCGGGGCGAGACGCCTCCCCCGGAGGCGGACGAGCGGGCCAGCGCGGCCCTGGGGTCCGCGGTGCTCGCCGGGCTCGGGGTGCCGCCGGGCGAGGTGGCCCGGGTCGCGGCTCTGGTCGCGGCGACCGCCGGGCACGACCCCGTCGCCCCGGACCGCACCACGGCGGTCGTCGTCGACGCCGACCTGTGGGTGCTGGGCGCCGCGCCGGAGCGCTTCGACGGCTACTGCCGCGAGGTCCGGGAGGAGTACGCCCACGTCGACGAGCCGGCATACCGGCAGGGGCGCCGGGCGGTGCTGGAGCCGCTCCTCGCCCGGCCGTCGCTGTACCTCACCGCGGCGGCCCGGGAGCGCTGGGAGCCGGACGCGCGGACCAACCTGCGGCGCGAGCTCAGCCGGCTGGCCGGCCCAGCACCCGCTCGACCAGCGGCCACCAGAACAGGTGCCCGCACAGTGCCGCGAACTCCTCCGGCGTGACCCAGCGCCGCTCGCTGGTGTCCTCGAGGGTCGCGGTCAGCGGCGGCCGCACGGCGGGGAGGTCGGCGCGGAAGAGCTGGAGCAGGTCCTGCCCGGGGCGCCACAGGCCCACCCCGTCGATGGCCGACCAGCGCTCGTAGCCGCACGGCGCCAGCGCCGTGGGGTCCAGGCGCAGGCCCGTCTCCTCCGCCACCTCGCGCACGGCGTTGTCCACGACCCGCTCATCCCCCTCGCGCCAGCCGCCCGGCGCGCCCCACTCCTCCCGGCGGGTGCTGTGCACGGCGAGCAGCGAGCCCTCGGCGTCCCGGACGACGACCAAGGCGGCGAACACCCGGCGCTCCGGTGCCGGGCGTGGTGAGGCGATGAGGTCGACGTCGGCGGTGGTGCCGTCGGGGAAGGGCACCCGCCGCACGCGGACCACCCCGGTCTCCCCGCGGCGCTTGGGCAGGCGCAGCCCGCTCGCCCGCAGGCGCACCACCAGCTCCCTGGCCGGCACCGGCTGCGCGCCGGCTGCGACCAGGGACAGGTAGTGCTGGTCCGGCACGTCGTAGTGGTCCCCCTCGAACGCGACGCGCGGTATGCCGGCTCGCGCGGCGAAGTCGTGCAGCTCCTCGGTGCTGGCGTCGCTGACCAGGTGGCTCCAGCGACGACCGTGGGCGGGCCACATCGGGGGGTCGATGAGGATGGCCACGGTGCGATCGTAGGCGGGGCCGGCGCGGACCGCGCCCTGTGGAGAACTCCGCGGGCCCACCGGCGGATCGGCCTACCGTCGGGGGCGACGGACCGGTGCCGTGGGGCGCCGGCGGGAGCGAGGGAGACACCATGTCCGCACAGTTCCGGGTCGACACCGACCGCATCCACACCGCCGCCGGGGACATCTCCTCGATCTCGGCCGAGATCGACGCGCAGGTGGCCGCCATGATGGGGCGCCTGACCGCCCTCCAGGACGCCTGGACCGGCACGACGGCGGGACAGTTCCAGGGGGTCGTGGTGCAGTGGCAGGGCACCCAGCGCCAGGTCAAGGCGTCGCTGGACAGCATCGGGCAGGTGCTCTCGGCGGCCGGGCTGCAGTACGCCGAGACGGAGGCGGCGGCGGCGCGGATGTTCAGCTGAGGGTCGCCGGCGGCGGGGGCGTTCAGCCGACGACGTCGGCTTCGGCGGGGACGTTCAGCCGACGAAGGCGTCGCCGGCGGCGGCCTCCCTGGGGGCCTCGGGCGAGGGCTCCCGGCCGTCCACGGTGAGCGTGTAGACCTCCGCGAGGCCCGGTCGCTCCGGTCCCTCGTCCCCGAGCGTGCCGGCATACCAGGTCATCCGCAGCCGCGGACCCTCCACGGCGACCACGGCGAGGTTGTTGTCGTACCAGGGGCCGTGGGTCAGGGCCCAGGGGTATGCCGGGTCCGGCACCTTCGCCGACCACCTCGCCAGCCGGCGCACGGCGGTCCCGGCGACCCTGCGCGAGAGCAGCGACACCGCGGCGCGCAGCCGGGGCGACATCGGGTTGCGGATCGGGGAGCAGACGGCCTGCACCACCCGGGAGCGCGCGCCGGACCCCTCCGCGTCGACGAGCTCGGCGACGTAGGAGTGGTGGACGTCGCCGGAGAGGAAGGTGATGGTCGCCGGCGCCGGTCCGCGCTCCCCGCGCGCGGTCTCCATGACCATGTCGAGCACCCGCAGGAAGCCGTCCTCGAAGGCGGCCCAGTGCTCGAGGTCGACGAGCTGGCGGAGCTTCTCCGCGCCGGCGCCGAGCCGGCGGCCCCAGTCGCCGCGGGCCACGACCTCGCTGACGGCCTCGAGGTCGTGCACGCCCGGGGGCAGCAGGAACGGCAGGGAGGTGCCCAGGAAGAGGTGCTGCACCCCCCCGGTGACGCGCGCGTCCAGCCACGCCATCTCGTCCTCGTCGAGCATGGAGCGCGAGTCCGGGGTGAGGACCCGGCCCGCGCGCGAGTCGACGACGACGAGCCGGCAGTCGCCGAGGTCGCGGGCGTAGGACCAGCGGTAGGCGTCCGGGTGCAGGTCGGCCCGCCGGGCGAGGTCGAAGAGCACCTCGGTGAGGTCCGGCTCGGGTGCGGGGTCCCCGTCCACCGGGGCCGGTCCCCCGTCGGCGTCGGCCGGGAGCAGGCGCCAGACGGGGTCCTCGGCGAGCCGGGCCGGTGAGAGGTTGCCGATGTGCTGGTAGACCCAGTAGGCGACCAGGCCGCCCTGGAGGCGCTCCTGCCACCAGGAGGTCCGGTTGATCTCCTCGTGCCAGCTCCACGAGGTGTTCCAGTCGTCGCGGATGTCGTGGTCGTCGAAGATCATGGCGCTGGGCAGCGTGGAGAGCAGCCACCGGTTCGTCGGGTCCTCCCAGGCGAGGCGGTAGAGCTCGGCGTACTCCACGAAGTCCCGGATCTCCTCGCCCGGCGGCTGCTCGAGGCTGCGGCGGGCCGCGATGAACTCCTGCATCTCCTCGGGGGTGTCGTCGGCGTAGACCTGGTCACCGAGGAAGGCGACCAGGTCCGGCCAGCCCACGCGTCCCTCGGCCAGGGCGAGCGCGAAGGCCCGCAGGGCGTCGACCCCGTGCTGGCGGGTGCCGGCGTCGTCGTGGGGGGCGGCGGTGCGGCAGGACCCGAAGGCGAACGTGGTGGGCCGGCTCCGGTCGAGGGTGCGGATGCGCGGCGGGGGGAGGTCCGAGCCCGCCGGCGGCCATACCGGCACCGGCCCCAGGCGCACGGCATACGGCTCGTCGCTGCCCGGCTCCAGGCCGTCGAGCACCACAAGGGCGTAGTGGTGACCCTGGACGGCGAAGGTGCCGCTCGACCAGGACCGGCCCGCGCGCTCGACGGTCACGGTCGCGGCGGCGGCGGTCTGCACCCACACGCTCGCCTCGGTCTCGCCGATGTAGCGCAGCAGGGGGCCGAGCACGAGCGGCGGGGCCGGCGGCGTGGCGGTCATCGGACCATCCTCGCAGCGCCGCACCGGGAGTCGCCGCGCAGCGGCGGGGAAAGGCGGGAGGGCCGGCCGGTGCGCCCGGCTCAGCCCATGACGAGGCCCTCGATGTCGTGCCGCTGGACGATCGGGCGCAGCGCGTCCACGACGGTGACGTCCAGGTGCGCCGCCACCTCCTCGGGGACGGTGCGCAGCCAGTCCGCCGTCGCGACCAGGCCGTGGACGGAGGTGTCGACGTCCGGCGCGGCCACGCCGAGGATGAGCACGGCGCGTGGTCGCCCGAGCAGGTTCCGGGTGCCCCGGTGGATGGTCAGGCCGGTGCGCACCGAGACGTCGCCGCGCCGGGGGTGGCGCAGGCTGCCGCGGGCGGAGTAGCGCTCGGCGGCCTCGGGGCCGGGGAGCATCCCGTGGTCGAAGTCCTCGCCCCGGTCCCAGTGGGTGCCCGGGGCCACCTCGAACGGCGCCATCCCGGGCTCCACGTCGACGGTGGTGACGTTGAAGGCCAGCGAGGTGAGCCGGTGGTCCTCGTAGGACGACGGGTCGGCGGGGAAGTCCCGGTGCCACGGCTGGTCGACGGCGCCGGCCAGGGGGACGTCGAAGCCGAGCTCGACGACCCGGTAGTCCGGTCCGACCACGGACGCGGACACGGCGTGGACCACGGGGTGGCCGACCAGGTCGAGGAAGCCGCCGATGCGCTCGGGGTGCACCGCGAAGTAGTGGCGGTGCGGCCCCCGGGGGATGGTGCCGTCCGGGCGGCTGCGGGCCTCGGCGAACGCGGCCTCGAAGTCGGCCCGGAGCCGGTCCGCCCACTCGGGGGGGAAGAGCCCCGGCAGCCCGGCGACGCCCTCGCGGTGGAGCGTCTCCACGACGGGACCCAGGGCGGGCACGCTGGCACCGACGGTCGTTGCTGACGTCATGGCACCAGCGTAGGCAGGCTCCGCCGGGACCGCCTGCCGTTCGCCGCCGGGTGCGGCCCAAACGGGTGCGGCCGCACCGCACGGCACGAGGGCGGCCCCCCCGTGGGGGGACCGCCCTCGTGGCGCCGGGGTCGGGGGACTCAGAAGTCCATGCCGCCCATGCCGCCGTCGCCGCCACCGGCCATCGCCGGGGCCTTCTCCGGCTTGTCGGCGATGACCGCCTCGGTGGTGAGGAACAGCGCGGCGATGCTCGCGGCGTTCTGCAGCGCCGAGCGCGTGACCTTCGCCGGGTCGATGATGCCGGCCTCGATGAGGTCGACGTACTCACCGGTGGCCGCGTTGAGGCCGAACCCGGGCTCGAGGTGGCTCACCTTCTCGGCGACCACACCACCCTCGTGGCCCGCGTTGATCGCGATCTGCTTGAGCGGCGCCTCGATGGCCACCTTGACGATGTTGGCGCCGACCGCCTCCTCGCCCTCGAGGTCGAGGGTGTCGAACGCGGCCTTGCCGGCCTGCAGCAGGGCCACGCCGCCACCGGCGACGATGCCCTCCTCGACGGCCGCCTTGGCGTTGCGCACGGCGTCCTCGATGCGGTGCTTGCGCTCCTTGAGCTCGACCTCGGTGGCCGCGCCCGCCTTGATGACGGCGACGCCGCCGGCGAGCTTGGCGAGGCGCTCCTGGAGCTTCTCGCGGTCGTAGTCCGAGTCCGACTTCTCGATCTCGGCGCGGATCTGGCTGACCCGGCCGGCGATGGCCTCCTCGTCACCGGCACCCTCGACGATCGTCGTCTCGTCCTTGGTGACGACGACCTTGCGGGCCCGGCCGAGCAGCTCGAGCTCGGCGGTGTCGAGCTTGAGCCCGACCTCCTCCGAGATGACCTGGCCACCGGTGAGGATCGCGATGTCGGCGAGCATGGCCTTGCGGCGGTCGCCGAAGCCGGGCGCCTTGACGGCGGAGGACTTGAACGTGCCGCGGATCTTGTTGACCACGAGCGTGGACAGCGCCTCGCCCTCGACGTCCTCGGCGATGATCAGCAGTGGCTTGCCGGACTGCATGACCTTCTCCAGGAGCGGCAGCAGGTCCTTGATCGCGCCGATCTTGGAGTTGACCACGAGGATGTAGGGGTCGTCGAGGACGACCTCCATGCGCTCGGCGTCGGTGATGAAGTAGTGGCTGATGTAGCCCTTGTCGAAGCGCATGCCCTCGGTCAGCTCGAGCTCGAGGCCGAAGGTGTTGCTCTCCTCGACGGTGATGACGCCTTCCTTGCCGACCTTGTCCATGGCCTCGGCGATCATCTCGCCGATCTGGTTGTCGGCGGCGGAGATCGACGCGGTCGCGGCGATCTGCTCCTTGGTCTCGACGTCCTTGGCGCTGGCGAGGAGGGCCTCGCAGACGGCGGCGGTGGCCTGCTCGATGCCGCGCTTGAGCGCCATCGGGTTGGCACCGGCGGCCACGTTGCGCAGGCCCTCGCGGACGAGCGCCTGGGCGAGCACGGTCGCCGTGGTCGTCCCGTCGCCGGCGACGTCGTCGGTCTTCTTCGCGACCTCCTTGACGAGCTCGGCCCCGATCTTCTCGTATGGGTCCTCCAGCTCGATCTCCTTGGCGATCGAGACGCCGTCGTTGGTGATGGTGGGGGCGCCCCACTTCTTCTCAAGCACGACGTTGCGGCCCTTCGGGCCCAGCGTCACCTTGACGGCGTCGGCGAGGACGTTCATGCCCCGCTCGAGACCGCGGCGCGCCTCCTCGTCGAAAGCGATGATCTTGGCCATTCGGGTGGTTCCTCCCACGCGAAACGTTGGTGAGGACCAGGCGGCGCCCGCGACGGACGAGCGGACGGCGGCGCCTCAGGACATGCGCCGTCGTCGACCCTCGCCGACTGGTCTGGATTGTCACTCTCATGCCGAGAGTGCCAACGCCATTATTGGCACTCTCCACACGAGAGTGCAAACGGCGGCACCGGGTTCCCACCCGTGCACGCGTGGCACCCGCGCCGCGAGCCCCGTGCCTCCCGAGCCACCGCCCCTGCCGGCCCCGCGACCTCGCCGGGTGGCCCGACGACCGCTCGCCGGCGCCTTCGGAGGAGACGATCCCGTGTGCCTCACCCGGCCGGGCCGCCGCGGGTGCCAAGCAGGGAGGCCAACGGGAGGTGACGCGCAGGTGACGCGCAGGTGACCGGCATCCTTTCGCGAGACGTCAGCGGTGGGAGACTCGCTGCGTGAGCGCGGAACTCGTCATGCTCGCGCTGGTCGTCGTCACGGCGCTGGCGTTCGACTTCACCAACGGCTTCCACGACACGGCAACGCCATGGCGGCAAGCATCGCCACCGGCGCGCTGCGGCCGAAGCCGGCCGTGGCGCTGTCCGCGGTGCTCAACCTCGTGGGCGCCTTCCTCTCCGTCGAGGTCGCGCTCACCGTCAGCAACGCGGTGGTCGACATCCAGGACAAGTCCGGTGCACCCAAGCCGGAGCTGGTCGCCGACGGCGGTCAGGCGCTGCTCCTCATCATCCTGGCCGGCCTCGTGGGTGGGATCGCGTGGAACCTGTTCACGTGGCTGCTGGGGCTGCCGTCCTCCTCCTCCCATGCCCTGCTCGGTGGTCTGGTCGGCGCGACCATCGCCGGCCTCGGCTTCTCCGGCGTGAAGTGGGTGGGCGACGGGACCAAGCTCGACGGCGTGGTCGGAAAGGTGCTCCTGCCCTCGCTGCTCTCCCCCGTCATCGCCCTGACCGTGGCCGCGGTCGGCAGCTGGTGCATCTTCCGGGTCACCGGGGCGGTCGACGAGGCCTTCGGGGACCGTGGCTTCCGCTGGGGCCAGATCGGCAGCGCCTCGCTCGTCTCCCTGGCGCACGGCACCAACGACGCCCAGAAGACGATGGGGGTGATCACCCTCGCCCTCATCGCGACGGGGGCGTGGACCGACACCGGGTCGGTCCCCCTGTGGGTGAAGGTGACCTGCGCCGTCGCGATCGCGCTGGGCACCTACCTCGGCGGGTGGCGCATCATCCGCACGCTCGGCAAGGGGCTGGTCGACATCACCCCGCCGCAGGGGATTGCCGGCGACGGCAGCACGGCTGCGGTCATCCTCGCATCGAGCCATCTCGGCTTCGCCCTCTCGACGACCCACGTGGCCACCGGCTCCATCCTGGGCGCGGGCGTGGGGCGCGGAACCCACATCCGTTGGCGGGTGGCCGGTCGCATGGTGGTCGCCTGGGCCACGACGTTCCCCTCCGCAGCGCTCGTCGGGGCGGCGGTGTGGGCGCTGGGCAACCTCGTGGGCGGCGTCGCGGGCGCGGTCACCATCGTCGTCCTCCTCTCCCTCGCCGCGGGGTACATGTACCACCGGTCCCGGCAGGCCCACGTCGGGGCGCACAACGTGACCGCCGAGTGGGACGAGCCGGTCGACGTGCTCGACCACACCGCGCCGGTCCCGCCCGCCGACACCAGGACGCACGGCTGAGGAGGCGCCATGACGATCATCGGGATCGCGCTGGAGGGCGCGTGGCGCGTGCTGGTCGGCGGGCTCGCCTTCGGCGCCGGCGTGCCGATCCTCTTCGCCCTCGGCGTGCGGTCCTGGGCCGCCGGCGTCGGCGAGGTCGAGGGGCGCAGGCCGCACCCGGGCGCCCGCGTGCTCGCCGTCGTGCTCTTCGCCGTCGTCATCGGGGCGGTGGTGCTCGGCATCGCGCTCATCGTCGCCGGCGGCTTCGGCAAGGCGATCTCGTTCGAGCACCTCATCCCGACCGTGGTCGAGAAGTCGTAGGGGGCGCAGCGATGAGCCATGACGCCGCGACGCTGCTCGCGGTCAGCCGCACCGCCGGGACGTGGCGGCGATGAGCGACCAGCTGGCCGCGGCCCTCACCTGGGTCGGCGAAGGCTACCCCGACGGCGTGCCCGAGGAGGATGCCGCCGCCCTCCTCCTGGTCCTGCGGCAGCGGATCGGTGACGCACCGGCATACCGGGTGGCCCTGGCCCTCGTCGCGGACGGAAGGCTCTCCGCGGAGGCAGCCGTGGCCCCGGGGCCGGCCCCCGCCCCCGGCGACCGGCGCCGCGTCGCGGCGCGGCTCGCGCACGGGGGCTGGCCGCTCGGCGCGGTGGCCACCGAGGCGCACGACGCAGACACCGAGGCCGGCGGCTACCTCGGGCGGATCGTGGCATGGCTGCGAGAGGGCTACCCGTACGGCGTGCCGGAGCACGACTACCAGCCGCTGCTCGCGCTGCTGGAGCGGCGCCTCACCCGCGGTGAGGTCAAGAAGGTCGCCAAGGCGCTGCGCCGGGCCGACGTCAGCCCGGCGACGCCGGACGACATCGCCGCCGTGATCACGGAGGTCACCCACACCGAGCCGTCGCAGGACGACCTGCGACGGGTGCGGGACCGCTTGGCGCACCGGGGCTGGCCGGTCGACTTCCCCGACCCGGACGCGGGCTGACGCCAGCCCGGCCGTCCGGTGAGGCCGCTGCGCCGCGACCGTCAGGGCTGCAGGCCGAGGCGGCGCGCCGAGCGGGCCCGCTGCCGGCTGCTGCGCAGCCGGCGCAGCCGCTTGACGAGCATCGGGTCGTGCTCGAAGGCCGCGGGGTTGTCGAGGAGGGCGTTGAGCACCTGGTAGTACCGCGTGGCGCTCATGTCGAAGAGCTCCCTGATCGCGGTCTCCTTCGACCCGGCGTACTTCCACCACTGCCGCTCGAAGGCGAGGACCTCCCGGTCGCGCTCGGACAGGGCGGCGGGGGCAAGAGGGACCTGCTCACGCACGGCGTTCAACGATCGACCCTTCGTCGGCGGTGGTTCGCCGGATTCTAGCGGGGGAACGACAGCCGTGTCATTCACCCCCGCCCCTCCAGCGAGCCGGGGAGCAGCACCTCCTGTAGCTCGTCCACGGTGTCCACCAGGTGGTCGGGGCCGGCGGCGGCCAGGTCCTCCCGCCGGCCGGCGCCCCACGTCACCGCGACCGCCGCCATCCCGGCGGCCTGGGCCGCCCGCACGTCGACGACCGCGTCCCCGACGTAGGCGCACTCCTCCGGCCGCCTCCCCACCGCCTCCGCCCCGTGACGCAGCGGCACCGGGGACGGCTTGTGCTCGCTGGTGTCCTCCAGGGCGGTGACGACGTCCACGACCCCGTCCAGACCGACCCCGGTCAGCGCGAGCCGGGCGGTCGCCCGCCGCTTGGAGGTGACCACGGCGCACCGGACCCCGGCGGCGGTGAGCGCGACCACGAGCTCGGGCACGCCGGCATACCGCCGGATCAGCCGGTCGGTGTTGGCGAGGTTCCACTCGCGGTAGACCCGGTCCAGCTCGTGCCCGTGCTCGGGCGACTCCTCGAGCAGCGCCGGCAGCAGCGGCCGGCCGATCCAGGCCCGCGCCCCGGCCTCGTCGGCCTCGACGCCGAGCACGGTCCGCCACGCGTGCTGGTAGGACGCGACGATGAGCGGGATCGTGTCGGCCAGCGTCCCGTCGAGGTCGAACAGGACCGTGCGCCAGCGGGGCGTCGGGGTCACCGCGACAGGGTATGCCGGGTGCTCCCCCCGCGCGCCCGGCCCACCTCGCGGCGCTCCCCGGGGTCACGGGTGCCGTCCGTCCGCATGGTCCGCGCCCCCCCGGGGCATGAGCCCTGCGTCCACGTCCTCAGGGGGATCGCATGGCCACGTCGTCCGTCACCGACGAGCAGCTCACCGGAATCCTGGCCGGCTACGCCGGCATGGTCGCCCACGTCGTCCGCGACCCGCAGCGCTGGCTCGGGGTCGACGACGACCCGCCGGCGTCGGCGAGCCTGCCGGCCCGGGTCCTCGACGCGGTCCGGGACCGCGCCGTCGGGGAGGTCACGCCCGCCTCGGAGGAGTGGGCCCGCCAGCCCGCCGGGCGACGCGTCGACTGGTGGGTCCGGCGGATCGGCCTGACCGCCGGGCTCGCGGCGGCCGCACCCCGCTTCGCCGGCGCGATCGCCGACCGGGTCCCGCTCCAGTCCGCCCTCGGCGCCTCGGCGAGCGGTCTGGCGGTGTGCGCCGCCGCGCGGGAGCACGGGGTCACCGACCCCGCCGACTGGGTGCCGCTGCTCGGGACGGTGCTCTTCGGGCGCGACCTGGTCCCGGCGCCGGACTCGGTCCCGGCCACCGACGCCGAGCGGGCCCTGGAGGAGGCCGCGGAGGACCCGACCGAGCCGCCCAGCGCCATGGAGGCGCTCGGGGACGGGGCGAAGCGGACCGTGCGCACGCTCTGGCGCCTCGCGCGCAGCTTCCTCGAGGTCGACGACCTGCTGGACCGCCGGCCGCGCGGCGGGATCGTCACCCGCACCCTCGCCCGCCTGCCGGTGGTCGGCGTGGCGGGCGGCTGGCTCGACGAGCGCACCGCGATCCGCACGTCCGCCAAGCGCACCACGCAGCTCGTCGCGACCGGGGCGCCCCAGCGGCGCTGACCCCTTGCCCGGGGTCGGCCGGCTGACCGGCCCGGCGAGCGGGACCGCGCCCACGTGCCCGACGGGTGGGTGCGGACGGGTGGGTTCGGGTGGGTTCGGACGGGTGGGTCTGGACGGGTTTCACCGGGCTCTGGTGCGGTCGAGCCACCTCGTCCCGGCGGCGTGCCGCGGTGCGGGGGCGGCCACCGGCCGGGACCGGCCGACGAGCACGGCGCCGCTGCCGAAGGCCAGCGCGCTGCCGAGCAGCACCGGCACCGGACCGGCGAGGCCGACCAGCAGCGGGCCCACGAGCGAGCCGACCAGGGCGGCGCCGAGCATGACCGAGTCCCCCAGCCCGAGCACCGAGGCGCGCAGGTGGTCCCCCACCCCGTCCTGCAGGATGCCCGTCGCCGCCCCCTCCACCGAGATGGCGAGCGCGCCCGCGGCGGCCAGTGGCAGGAGCGCGAGGCGGACCTGCGGCGCGGCGGCGGTCACGAGCAGCATCAGGCCACCGAGCGCCGCGCCCCGGCGCACCCGCCGGACGACGGTGGGAGCGAGCCGGCCGAGCAGGGGAGCACCGAGGCCGCCGAAGCCGAGGGCGGCGCTCGCCAGGCCGAACGCGTGCGCGTCCCCGGCCCACCGCTGGTCGGCGATGGGGACCAGGGCGACGGCGACGAGCCCGAAGACGAGGTTGACCAGGGCCATGACGGCGAGCGAGCCGCGCAGCGCCACCGACCCCCGCAGGGTGGCCCGCAGCCCGACCGGCGGCGACCCCGGGTCCGCGCCCCGCCCGCCCGTCCCGCCCGGGCGGGGGTCGCCCGGCGCCCCGCCCGGGCGGGCGAGGGAGGGAGCCGGCATCCGCACGCCGGCGATGACCGCGGCGGCGAGCGCCACGAGCAGCGCCGACGCGGCGGGCACCCACGGCCGGGTGGCCGGCGCCAGCGCGAGTCCGCCGAGCGCGGGACCGACGACGAACCCGCCGGCCTCCACGGTGACGAGCCGGTCGGTGGCGGCGCGGTACTCCCGCCCGGCCAGTCCCGGGAGCGCCGCCGCCAGGGCCGGGTAGGCCGGGGTGGCCACGGCCACGGCCACCGTGCAGCCGGCGACGGCGAGCCAGAGCCGGTCGGTCAGCACGCCGGCCCCGGCCACGCCGAGCGCCAGCACGCGGCCGAGCAGGGTGGCCATGACCAGCCGGTCCCGGGCGCGCCGGTCCGCGAGCCGCCCCCCGGCCCAGGACAGCAGCACCCCGGGAAGCATCCGCAGGGCGGCGGTCACCCCGAGCAGCAGCGGGTCCTCCGTCTGCGTCCACACCAGGACGAGCAGCAGCGGCCACGGCAGCGACATCCCCACCGAGGCGAGGGCGTGCGCGACCAGCACCCGGCGGGTGGCCCAGTCGAGGCGGAGCACGGCTCAGGTCCCGGTGAGCACGGTGGACATCGGCGCGAAGCCGTTGAAGCCGACCGTCGAGTAGCACGTGGTGTAGGCCCCCGCCGACCGCAGCCGCACCACGTCCCCCTCCGCGAGGGCCCGGGGCAGGTGCACCGGGCGCCGCTCGTAGAGCACGTCCGCGCTGTCGCACGTCGGCCCGGCGAGGACGCACGGCCGGGTCGGGCCCCCGTCGGCCGAGGTCTCGAGCCGGTAGCGGATCGCCTCGTCGAGGGTCTCCACCAGCCCGGTGAAGACGCCGGCGTCCAGGTAGACCCACCGGGTCACCCCCCGGTCCAGCACCGCGACCACGCGCGCGACCACGGTGCCGGCGTCGCCGACGATGCCCCGGCCGGGCTCGGCCAGGGTGTGCGGCCGGTCCCCCCCGAAGCCGGCGTCGAGCGCCTCCTCGATGACCCGCCCGTATGCCGTGACCGGCGGCGCCTGCCCCTCCAGGCGGGCCGGGAAGCCGCCCCCCAGGTCGAGCAGCCACGGGCGCAGGCCGAGGGTGCGGGCGCCGGTGAACACCCGGGCCGCGTCCGCGACCGGTGTGCACCACGCGCGCGGGTCGCGCTGCTGCGACCCGACGTGGAAGCACACCCCCGCCGGGTCGAGCCCCAGGACGGCGGCGTCGTGCAGCAGGCGGACGGCCTGGCTGGGCGAGCAGCCGTACTTGCGGGACAGCGGCCAGTCCGAACCGTCGCCGGAGGCGAGGATCCGCACCAGCACCGAGGAGCCGGGTGCCACCTCGGCGACCTTGGCGACCTCCTGCGGGCTGTCCACGACGACCACCCGGACGCCCAGCCCGGCGACCTCGGCGGCGTGGTCGCGCCGACGGACGGGGTTGGAGCAGACCAGGGCACCGGCGGCGGCGCCGGCGGCCAGGGCGGCGTGCACCTCCGCGGGGCTCGCCACGTCGAAGGAGCACCCGGCGGTCGCGAGCGCCCGCAGGAGGGCGGGGTGCGGGTTGGCCTTGACGGCATACCGGATCCCCGTGCCGGGCAGGGCGGCGGCGAGCTCCTGGTAGCGGGCCACGGCGACCCCGACGTCCAGCTCGAGGTACGGCGTCGCCGCGGGGAGCCCCTCACGGGGCTGCGGTGCCCGCGCGGTCGCGGCGGCCGTCGGGGGGGCGACGGTGAGCGTCATGGTGGTGCTCCTCGGGGCGGACTGCGCTGTCTGGGAGGAGGAGGGGGGACCGGGCCGTGCTGATACCCCCGGCCGCCCCGGGGCGTGGGTAGCGTGGCGCGCGTGACCGCCCGGCCGCTGCACGAGCTCGTCCACCCGACCTGGGTGCCGGCCCTCGAGCCGGTCTCGGGCACCGTGGCCGGGCTCGGTGCCTTCCTGCGGGCGGAGACGGCCGCCGGCCGCGGCTACCTGCCGGGCGGTCCGCTCGTCCTGCGGGCCTTCGAGCGGCCGTTGCCGGAGGTCCGGGTGCTCGTGGTCGGCCAGGACCCCTACCCGACGCCCGGGCACGCCGTCGGGCTCTCCTTCTCCGTCGCGCCGCAGGTCCGGCCGCTGCCGCCGAGCCTGGGCAACATCTTCACCGAGCTCGTGGCCGACCTCGGCGTCCCGCGCCCCACCACCGGCGACCTGACCCCGTGGGCGGACGCCGGGGTGCTGCTGCTCAACCGGGTGCTCACCGTCTCCCCGGGCCGCCCCGCCAGCCACCGCGGCCGGGGGTGGGAGGAGGTGACCGACCGCGCCATCGACGCCCTCGTCGGACGCGGTGGCCCACTCGTGGCGATCCTGTGGGGGCGGGACGCTCGCGCCCTGCGGACCCGGCTGCACGGCATACCGTGCGTGGAGTCGGCGCACCCGTCGCCGCTCTCCGCCCGGTCCGGCTTCCTCGGATCCCGTCCGTTCAGCCGGGCCAACGCCCTGCTCGCCGAGCAGGGGGCGCCCCCCCTCGACTGGAGTCTGCCGTGACGACACCACCACCGGACCGAGTGTGGACCCGCTTCGTCGCCATCGGCGACTCCTTTACCGAGGGCCTGAGCGACCCCGACCCCGACAAACAGGGGGGCTTCCTCGGCTGGGCGGACCGGTTGGCCGCCTCGCTCGACGAGGTGGCGGGGGCGCACCGCCTGCCCTTCTCCTACGCCAACCTGGCCGTCCGGGGCCGCCTCCTCGACGACATCGTGGGAGCGCAGCTCGACGCGGCGCTGGGGCTCGGGCCGGACCTGGTCTCGATCGTCGGTGGCGGGAACGACCTGCTGCGCCCCGGCGTGGACCCCAGCGTGCTCGCGGACCGGCTGGAGGCGGCCGTGGTCCGGGCCCGGGCCACCGGGGCCGACGTGCTCCTGGCCACGCCGGTCGACACCCGGCAGGCCGGGCTGCTGCGGCCGCTGCGCGGGCGGCACGGGATCCACACCGCCAACCTCTTCACCATCGCCCAGCGACACGGCTGCCTCGTCCTCAACCTCTGGGGGATGGCGGCGCTGCGCGACTGGCGGATGTGGGCACCGGACCGGGTGCACCTGACGACCGAGGGGCACCGCCGGGTGGCGCTCGCGGCCCTGCACTCCCTCGGCCAGGCCACCGAGGACGAGGACTGGGGCGTGCCGCTGCCTCCGCCGAGCGCCGCGACCCGGCGCGAGGAGCTGGCCGAGCACGCGGCCTGGGCCCGCCAGCACCTCGCCCCGTGGGTGCAGCGCCGGGTGCGCGGCCAGAGCTCGGGGGACCTGGTGGACCCCAAGCGGCCCACCCTGGAGCCGGTCCGGCCGCACCCGAGCAGCTGACGAGTCCCCGGTCGGGCGACCCCGGCCTGCCGCCGCGCCGATAGGTGCCGCAGATGCGGCGGTAGGGTGCCTCGCATGACGCAGCTGCGGGTCGGGGACGCCGCGGCGCTCCTGGGGGTGTCGGACGACACGGTGCGCCGCATGGTCGACGCCGGGCGCCTGACCGCCCGTCGTGACGCCGCCGGCCGGCTCGTCCTGGACGGAGCCGACCTCGCCGAGGTCGCCCGGGAGACCGCGCGGCCGGCCCCCGTCGGCGTCGTCTCCGAGCAGTCGGCGCGCAACCGGATGCGCGGCATCGTCACCCGCGTCCTCGCCGACACCGTCATGGCCCAGGTCGAGATGCAGTGCGGCCCCTTCCGGGTCGTCTCGCTGATGTCCCGCGAGGCCGTGGACGAGCTCGGGCTCGAGGTCGGCTCGGTCGCCGTGGCCAGCATCAAGGCCACCCACGTCACCGTGGGCGTCCCCCGGTGAGCGCGGGCCGGCTCGTCGCCGTCGGCCTGGGGCTGGTGCTGCCGCTGGCGGCCGGTGGCTGCGGCCAGGGCGGGGCGCCCGGCGCGGGCGCCGCCGGCCCCGGCGCGAGGGAGCGCACCACGACGGTGACGGTGCTCGCGGCGTCGTCCCTGACCGGGCCGTTCACCACCTTGGCGCGGGCCTACGAGAGCGACCACCCCGGCGTCGACGTCGTCCTGGGCACCGGCTCGAGCACGACCTTGGCCGAGCAGGTGGCCGAGGGCGCTCCGGCCGACGTGCTGGCCACGGCGGGGGCCGCGGCACTCCAGCGGCTGCCCGCCGGGACCGCCGGGGCCGGCGGGACCGCCGAGGCCGGCGGGACCGCCGAGGCCGCCGGCACCTCCGGCCCTCGGGGACCGGGCCGCTTCACGCCGGTGACGGTGGCCCGCAACTCCCTGGAGATCGCCACGCCGAGCGGCAACCCGGCGGGCGTCGGCGGGCTGGCCGACCTCGCCCGCCCGGGCCTGGACGTCGTGCTGTGCGCCAGCACCGCCCCGTGCGGCGCCGCGGCCGACGCCGTCCTCGCCCGAGCCGGCGTGCGGGTGCCCGACCCGTCACGGGAGGTCGACGCCCGGGCCACGCTCGCGAAGGTGCGCCTCGGCGAGGCGGACGCCGCGGTCGTCTACCGCTCCGACGTCGTCTCGGCGGGGACCGACGTGCAGGGCGTCCCCATCCCGGTCGCCGACAACACCACGGTGGACTACCCCTTGGTCCGGCTCACCGACTCCCCCGACGCGGCCGGTTTCGCGGCGCTGGTCACCGGGCCGCAGGGGCGCGCCGCCCTGGCCGCGGCCGGGTTCACCGTCCCATGACACCCGGCCCGCACGACGTCGGCCGGTCCGGCCGCGACGCCGCCCACCGCCGCCGGCGACGGCTCGGCACCCCGGTGGCGCTCCTCGTCCCGGCCGGCCTGGCCCTCGCCCTGGTCCTCCTGCCCCTGCTGGGCCTCCTCGCCCGCACCGACTGGGCCGGCCTGCCCGCCTCCCTCGCCGACCCGGCGATCCGCCCCGCCCTGCGCCTCTCCCTCCTCACCACCCTAGTCACCGTCGCGCTCGCCCTCGTCCTCGGCACGCCGCTCGCGTGGCTGCTCGCCCGGGCCGACGGCGCGGTCGCCCGGTGGGTCCGCGCGGTGGTGACCGTGCCGGTGGTCCTGCCACCGGTGGTCGGCGGGGTCGCCCTGCTCCTCGCCTACGGCCGCCGCGGCGTCGTCGGCGCCCCCCTGCTGGCGGTCGCCGGCGTCCGGCTGCCCTTCACCCCCGTCGCGGTGGTGCTCGCCCAGCTCTTCGTCTCCCTGCCGTTCTACGTCCTCGCCGTGGAGGGGGCGATGCGCGGGGTCGACCGGCGCCACGAGCAGCTGGCCGCCACCCTGGGCGCCTCCCGCACGCGGGTGTTCACCCGGGTGGCCCTGCCGCTCGCCGCGCCCGGCGTGGCCGCCGGGGCGGCGCTGGCATGGGCGCGGGCGCTGGGCGAGTTCGGCGCGACGATCACCTTCGCCGGCAACGTCGCGGGCCGCACCCAGACCGCCCCGCTCGCCGTCTACGTCGCCCTGCAGGAGGACACCGACGCCGCCGTGGCGCTCAGCCTGGTCATGCTCGTCGTGTCCGTGGTGGTCCTCGCGGCGCTGCGCGGCCGGTGGGTGCGGTGACCCTCGACGCCCACGTCGTCGTCGAGCGCCCGCCGACGCCCCACCGGCGCGCGGGCCGCGGGCGCGCCGGCGCCGGGCCGGGACACCGCACCGAGGTCCGGCTCCGGGCCGCCGACGGCGAGGTGCTCGCCCTCCTCGGTCCCAACGGCGCCGGCAAGAGCACCGTGCTGGCCGCGCTCGCCGGGCTCGTGCCCCTCACGGCCGGTCACGTCCTCGTCGACGGTGCCCGGTGGGCGGGGGGAGGGGGCTCGGCCCGCCCGCCGTCCGAGCGCTCCGCCGGCCTGCTGGCGGCCGACCACCTGCTGCTGCCCCACCTCACCGCGCTCGGCAACGTCGCGTTCGGCCCCCGCAGCCGGGGCGCCCGCCGTCGCGGCGCGCACGCCCGGGCCCGGGCCGAGCTCGACGCCCTCGGGGTGGGTGACCTGGCCGGCCGCCGGCCCGCGGCCCTCTCCTCCGGGCAGGCGCAGCGGGTCGCCCTGGCCCGGGCGCTGGCCACCGACCCCCGCCTGCTCCTCCTCGACGAGCCGCTGGCCGCCCTGGACCCGGCGGCCCGCCCGCTGGTGCGCGCCACGCTCGCCGAGCGGCTGACGGCATACCGGGGGGTGACCGTCCTGGTGACGCACGACCCCCTGGACGCGCTCACCCTGGCCGACCGGCTGCTCTTCCTCCAGGACGGGCAGGTGGTGCAGGAGGGGCCGCCGGCGGAGGTGGTGGAGCGGCCGCGGACTCCCTACGTCGCCGAGGTCGCCGGCCTGAACCTGTATGCCGGGACCGCGCCGGACGGCGTCACCGTCCGGACCGCGGGGGGGCCCGTCGTCACCGCGGGCCACCCGCACCGCGGGGCGTCGTGGGTGGCGTTCCCACCGTCGGCGGTGGCCCTCTCGCCCGCCCGCCCCGAGGGGTCGACCCGCAACGTGTGGCCGCTGACCGTCGTCGGGATCGAGCTCACCGGGCAGACCGCGCGGGTGCGCCTCACCGGGGACCTCGACGTCGTGGCGGAGGTCACCGTGGGGTCGGTGGCCACGCTGCGGCTCCGGCCCGGGCAGCGGCTGTGGGCCGGGGTCAAGGCGACCGAGGTGCGGGCCTACCCCGCCGGCCGCGACGCCCCACCGCCTCCCCGAGCCGAGGCGCTTCCCGGGTCGAGGTGAGGTCCGACCCCGCCGAGGTGGTCCTTCACCGCGACCCGGTCGCCCCGAACCCGGCCGGTCGCCGTCGGGCCGCGCGGCGCGCCCGTCGATAGGGTGTGGCCCATGCCGGCGACGAGGCTCCTGGTGACCGACGAGGCGCACGACCTGATCGACCTGACCCGCGAGGTGTGCGCCAAGGAGCTGCTGCCGCGGGTCGACGAGACGGAGCGGGGGGCCGGCGACGGGCGCGACGAGCACTTCCCGCGCGAGGTCTACCGCACGCTCGGCGCGCTCGGGCTGCTCTCGCTGCCGCACCCGGAGGAGTTCGGGGGCGGCGGGCAGCCCTACGAGGTCTACCTCCAGGTCGTCGAGGAGATCGCCAGCGCCTGGATGAGCATCGCGGTCGGGGTCTCGGTGCACTCGCTCACCGCCTACCCGGTGACCACCTTCGGCACCCCGGCGCAGCAGGAGGCGCTGCTTCCCGCCATGCTCTCCGGCGACCGGCTCGGCGCCTACGGCCTCTCCGAGCCGATGGCCGGCTCGGACATCGCCTCGATGACGACCCGCGCCCAGCGCGAGGGGGGCGTGGGTCCCGACGGTGAGCCCACGGCATACCGGGTCAAGGGACGCAAGGCGTGGATCAGCCACGCCGGCCACGCGGACTACTACACGACCTTCGTCCGCACCTCCCCCGACGGCGGACGCGGCCTCTCCTGCCTGGTCGTGCCGGGTGACGCGGACGGGCTCGGCTTCGGCGCCCCGGAGCGGACCATGGGCCTGCGCGGCGACACCGTGCGCGAGGTGATCTTCGACGACGTCCGGGTCGAGGCGGACCGCCGGATCGGCGCCGAGGGGCAGGGCATGGCGATCGCGCTCTCGGCGCTGGACGCCGGCCGGCTCGGGATCGCGGCCGCCGCGACCGGGCTGGGGCAGGCGGCGCTCGACGTGGCGGTGCGCTATGCCGGGGAGCGGGAGCAGTTCGGCAAGCCGATCGCCGCGCACCAGGGGCTCGCGTTCATGCTCGCCGACATGGAGGCCGCCGTGACGAGCGCGCGGGCGACCTACCTGCACGCGGCCCGGCTCAAGGACGCCGGGCGGCCGTTCTCCAAGGAGGCGGCCGTCGCCAAGCTCGTGGCGACCGACGCGGCGATGCGGGTGACCACCGACGCGGTGCAGGTGCTCGGCGGCGCGGGCTACACCGAGGACTTTCCCGTCGAGCGCTACTTCCGCGAGGCCAAGGTCACCCAGATCTTCGAGGGCACCAACCAGGTGCAGCGCCTCGTGATCAGCCGCCACCTCACGCGCTGACCGCCCGGCCGGACAGCGCCTGCCCGCGAGTCTCAGCCGGCCCGCCAGCCACCGCTTTGTCGGGTGACGTGGGTAGGGCGGCTTTAACGGGGTCTGCTTCCGGGGTGAGGCGGCATCTTCTCCGGCGAGGTCGCCGGTTCCCCGGCCGGGGCGGCGTCGGCGGTCGGCGGTCCCGAGCCGGAGAACGGTCCGAGGTCGGCGGTTCCCCCGGCCGGAACGGTCACGGTCCTGCGGCGGGCCCCGACGGCGTCAGCGGAGGATGCTGTCGCCGACCCTGCGGCCCCACCACCTGCCGAGGCCCGCGATGCCGACGCCCAGCAGCCCGACCCCGCGCACAGGCCCCGTGACGCGTCGACCGGGCCATCTCACACATGGCCCGGTCAGGACACAGCCAACCCGGTCCCACCCCCGAACCCGGTGAGCGACACGCGGGGACCCGGGTCACGGCCGCTCGTCGCCGGGATGGCCGGGGTCCGGCGGCGGGCCGGAGAGGCCGGGCACCACGGCGCTGCCGCCGCGCACCGCCTCGAGGGCCCCCTCGTGCCGGGACAGGTGCGCGATCCCCTTGCGGCGGTAGCGGACCAGCTGCACGGCCCCCAGGGCCCAGAAGACGAACTGGACCGACATCGCCACCCGGAAGTCGGTCAGCGTGTACGTCTCGGGCCCCCCGGGGGCGCGGCGGTCGAGGATGAGCCCGATCAGGCCGATGCTGGCCAGCGAGGCGACGAACCCACCGACGTTGACGACCCCGGTGGCGCGACCGAGGTGCGTGTCGGGGTGGAACGTCCGGGCCAGGTCGAACCCCACCATCGACCCGGGCCCGCCCACGGCCGTGACGACGACCAGCAGGACGAGTACCGACAGCGGCGCCGGCCCCGGCCAGAGCAGCACGACCGCCCACATCCCCGCGATGGCCCCGACGATGCCGAGCACGAGCTGCGAGCGACGGTACGGCCACGCGCTCGTCGCCGCCCCGACGACGGGCCCGGCCACCATGGAGGTCAGCGTCATGAGCACCAGCAGCAGGCTCGCCGTCCGCGGCTCCAGCCCCTCGCCGCGCACGAGGAAGGGGTACCCCCACAGCATCGTGAAGACGGTCTGCCCGAACTGCGAGGAGAAGTGCACCCACAGGCCGAGCCGCGTCCCCGGGTTGCCCCACACCTCGGACAGCGTCCGAGCCAGCGCGCGCACCTTGATCCGCTCCACCGCGTCCCCGACGTAGGGCGAGTCCTTGACCACCAGCACGAGCGCGAGCGAGAGCACGACGCCCACCCCCGCGGCGGTGAGGAAGGACCGGGTCCAGCCCCACGCCGCCAGCGCGGCCGCCAGCGGGGTCGCCGCCGCCACCGCGCCGAGCTGCCCGAGGACCCCGCTGAGCTGCGTGACCAGCGGCGCCTGCCGGATCCGGAACCACACCGCCACCAGCCGGAGCAGGCTGGTGAACACCATCGCGTCACCGGCCCCGAGCAGCACGCGTGCCGCCAGCCCGACGCCGAAGGTGCCCGCGACGGCGAACCACGCCTGCCCCACCGTCATCAGCGCCAGCCCGGTGAGCATGAGCCGCTTCGACCCGAAGCGGTCCAGCATCACCCCCACCGGCACCTGGAGGACGGCATACACCCCGAGCTGCACGACGGTGAAGGTGGCGAGCTGGGCGGCCGTGATGCCGAAGCGCTCCGCCGCCAGCAGCCCGGCCACGCCGAGCGACGTGCGGTGGAAGACGGCCAGGACGTACACCGCCAGCCCGACGGCCCAGATGACCCAGGCCCGCCGCCGGCCGATCGAGTGGACCTGCCGGCGGAGCGGACGCGTCACCCGGCGAGGATACGGCTCGCCCGAGTCGGCACTCGGCCTGCGATCTTGCTACGGTCGAGGTGCCTTGCACTCGGCCCGGGGGGGAATCGGTGTCCGGTCGCCACAGCCATGTCGACCCAGTCCAGCGACGTCAGCGCGCCCTGATCGGGGTCGGTGCCGCCGTCGCGGCGGTGGCGCTGGCCGGCACCATCGCCGTCGTCGGGACCGGGGGTGAGGAGCCGGAGGCTGCCTGTGGCCCCGAGGTCACCGTGCGGGTCGCGGCGGCCCCCGCGATCGCGCCGACGGTCAGGGAGATCGTGGCCGCCGACGGTGGTGCGGCGCTGGGTAGGTGCGCGACCGCGACCATCACGGCGGTCGCGGCCACCGAGCTCGCCGACGCCGACCTGTCCACCGACTCGCCCGCGCTGTGGGTGCCGGACAGCGCGGTCCGCGTCGACCAGCTCGCCGCCCGCAGCCCGGGGGGTGCCGTGCGGACCCTCGGGGTGCTGGCCTCCTCGCCACTCGTGGTGGCGGGGAACCCCGAGGCGGTCGCGCGGATGACCGGAAGCCCGACCGGCGAGACGGCGGAGGTGTCCTGGAAGCGCGTCCTGGCCGGCGGCACGCCCGTCGCCGTGGCCGACCCCGAGACGACCACGGAGGGCCTCTCCGCCATCACCACGCTGCAGACCCTCTCCGGCACCCCGGCGGGCACGGCCCCGCCCCTCACCCTGGTCCGCAGCTTCGTGGGACTCAGCCGCGCCGTGGTGCCGACCGCGGAGACCGCGAAGGTCCTCACCAGCGCGTCCGCCGACGGCCCCGTGATGCTGACGACCGAGCAGGCGGTGCTCGCGCACAACCGGGAGGCCGGGGCGGCCCGGGTCGTCGCCGCCTACCCCGCCGAGGGCACGACCCTCCTGGAGTACCCCGTGGCGCGGGTGCGCCGACCGCAGGAACCTGCGGGGACGGACGACGCCGCCGGACGGCTCGCCCGCCTCCTGCTCGGCCCCGCAGCGGCCGGGACGGTGCAGCGGGCCGGCTTCCGCGGCGCCGACGGCTCCCCGCCCGCCGGACCCGATGGCGGGGGCACGAGGCTCCCGTCGCCGACCAGGCTGCCCGAGCCCTCCCCCGAGCTCGCGGAGGACGCCCTGCGCACCTGGAGCGCGGTCACCCTCGAGAGCCGGATGCTCACCGTCATCGACGTGTCCGGCTCGATGAAGGACGACGGCGGCAACGGCCGGACCCGGGTCGAGCTGGCCCGGGACGCCGCGCGCCAGGCCCTCGCCATCTACCCCGACTCGGCCGAGATCGGCCTCTGGGCGTTCTCGGTGCGCCAGACCCCGGGCACCGACTGGGTGCCCCTGGTCGACCTCGGTCCCGTGGGCGGGGAGGTGGGCGGCGTGAGCCGCCGCGCGCTGCTGCAGCGGGCGGCGACGGCCCTCCCCAGCCGCGTCAAGGGAGGCACCGGCCTCTACGACACCACGCTCGCGGCCTTCCGCGCCGTGCGCAACTCCTACGAGCCCGGGCGGGTCAACGCGGTGGTGCTGCTCACCGACGGCCGCAACGAGGACGACCCCGAAGGCATCGACCTGCCCACCCTGCTGCGCACGCTGCGCACCGAGTTCGAGCGGTCCCAGCCGGTGCCGATCATCACGGTGGGCATGGGGCCCGAGGCCGACATGGCGACGCTGCGGCGGATCTCGGTGCTCACCGGCGGCAAGGCGTACCGCGCCCTGGACCCGCAGGACATCGAGACGGTCTTCCTCGACGCGATGGTGCAGCGGCGCTGCCGCCCGACCTGCGACTGAGCCCGCGGCGCGCGTCACGTCCCGAGGCCGGCGGCGGCCGGCGGTCACCGGCCGCCGACCGCTCGCTCCTCGGCCACGCTGTTGCCGCCGTCGACGACGAGCACCTGGCCGGTGAGGTATGCCGCCCCGGGACTCGCGAGGAAGGCCACCGCCGCCGCCACCTCCTCCGCCGTGCCCGACCGCCCGACCGGGGTGACCTCCCCCTGGGCCACCTCGGCGGTCGTCTGCGACCCGGTCGCGATCCAGCCCGGCGCCACGGCGTTGACGGTCACCCGATGCCCCGCCTCGTCCACGGCGAGCGAGCGGGCCAGCCCGACGAGCGCGGCCTTGGCCGTGCCGTAGGCCACCTCCCCGCGCATCGCCATGACCGCCCCGCTGACGCTGGTGACCAGGACGATGCGCCCGGCACCGGAGGCGCGCAACGGCCGGGCCGCGGCCCGGCACATCAGGTATGCCGTGTCCAGGTTCCGCGCGAGCGAGGCCGCCCAGCGCTCCGGCGGCGTCCCGTCCAGGTCGCCCTCCAGGTAGTCCCCGTCGAGCACCGAGACCATCCCGGCGTTGGCGACCAGCACGTCCAGGCGGCCGGTGCGGCGGGTCGCCTCCGCCACGAGGGCGGCGCAGTCGGCCGCACGGGTCAGGTTGCCCACGACGCCGACGGCCTCGTGCCCGGCGGCTCGCAGCTCGCCGGCCCGCTCGTGCACCCGCCCGGTCGTCGCACCCAGCACCACGTGCGCCCCGAGGTCCGCGAGCAGGCCGGCGACGGCATACCCGATCCCGGTGGGCGAGCCCGCACCGGTGACCACGGCCGTCCGGCCGTCGAGGTCGAACGCGGGCGGGACGAGGCGGCGGCCGGGGCGCGGCACCGGGCTCAGGGCAGCGCCTCGGTGACGGCCTCCTCGAGGACGTCGAGGCCCTCGGCGAGCAGCGCGTCGCCGATCGACAGCGGGGGCAGCAGCCGGAAGACGTTGCCGTAGGTGCCGCACGTCAGCGTGACCAGGCCCCGGGCGTGGCAGGCGCGGTTGATCGCGGCGGTGAGCGCGGGGTCGGGGGTCTTCTCGCGCAGGTCGGAGACGACCTCGAAGGCGAGCATGGCGCCGCGGCCCCGGATGTCGCCGATGATGCCGGTGAGCTCGGCGATGGCCTGGAGGCGGGGCACGACGAAGGCCTCGATCTCGCGCGCGCGGCCGCAGAGGTCGTCGGCCTCCATGGTCTCGATGGCGGCGAGGGCGGCGGCGCAGGAGACCGGGTTGCCGCCGTAGGTGCCGCCGAGCCCCCCGGTGTGCACGGCGTCCATGAGGTCGGCGCGGCCGGTGACGCCGGCGAGCGGCATGCCGCCGGCGATGCCCTTGGCGGTGGTGACCAGGTCCGGCACGACCCCCTCGTGGTCGCAGGCGAACCAGTCGCCGGTGCGGCAGAAGCCGGACTGCACCTCGTCGGCGACGAGGACGATGCCGTGCTCGCGGCACCACTGCGCCACCCGCGGGAGGAAGCCGTCCGGCGGGACGATGAAGCCGCCCTCGCCCTGGATCGGCTCGAGGATCACGGCGGCGGTGTTCTCCTCGCCGACCTGGGCGTGCACCTGGCTGGTGAAGGTCTCGAACGCCTCGTCGGCGCAGCGCTCCGGGCCGGTCGGCCAGCGGTAGGGGTAGGCCATCGGCACCCGGTAGACCTCGCCGGCGAACGGGCCGAAGCGGTGCTTGTAGGGCATGTTCTTGGCCGTCAGCGCCATCGTGAGGTTGGTGCGGCCGTGGTAGCCGTGGTCGAAGGCGATCACGGCGTCCCGCCCGGTGGCGTGCCGGGCCACCTTGACGGCGTTCTCCACCGCCTCGGCGCCGGAGTTGAAGAGGGCGGAGCGCTTCTCGTGGTCGCCGGGGGTCTTCTCGTTGAGCTTCTCGGCCACGGCGACGTACTCCTCGTACGGCGTGACCATGAAGCACGTGTGGGTGAAGTCGGCGACCTGCCGCTGGACGGCCTCGACGACGCGGGGGTTGCCGTTGCCGACGGTCGTCACCGCGATGCCCGAGCCGAAGTCGATGAGCGAGTTGCCGTCGACGTCGCGCAGGATGCCCCCCGCGGCCGCCTCGACGTAGACGGGCAGCCCGGTGCCGACCCCCGCCGACACCGCTGCCGTCTTGCGCGCGGCCAGCGCGGCCGACCGCGGGCCGGGGATCTCGGTGGCCAGGACGCGCTTCTGCTCGATCATGCGGCCACGCTACCGGCCGACCACGACCGGCACCTCGTGGTCACCGGCGACGGGCTGGTCGTCGAAGCGGACGTCGGTCACGGCGTGCGCCGACCCGTCGGTCCTGGCCCGCCCGTCGAAGCGGATCACCGACGGCCTCCCCTCGCCGGCGCGCCACAACAGGCGGGTCGCCACCTGCACCACGGGGTCGAGCTGCTCGGGCGTCGCGACCGTGAAGGTCACCCCGGCCGTCGCTGCCGTGTCGGGGCCGGGCACGTGGCGCAGCTCCGCCTCCTCCACCCCGGGCAGCCCCTCCAGCGTGTCCTCCACGCGGGTGAAGGCGGCCGGGGCCGAGGCTCCCGCGACGACCGGCCCGGTCGCCCCGAGGAGCGAGGCGGACAGCACGATCCCCAGCGCGAGCACCGACTCGACGACCCCACCGGCGAACGGTCCGCGCCCCGGCCCGCTCCCCGTCGCCCCGTCCCCCGGTCGCACGTCAGAAGACCGGCTGTCCGCCGGTCACGCCCAGGATGGAGTCGGAGACGTAGCTGGCGTCGCTGGGCGAGGCGAGGAAGACGTATGCCGGTGCCAGCTCGGCCGGCTGCCCCGCCCGGCCCATCGGCGTCTCGCTGCCGAGGGTCTCGACCTTCTCCAGCGGCCGGGTGGCCGGCTGCAGCGGCGTCCAGATCGGCCCCGGCGCGACCGCGTTGACGCGGATGCCCCGCGGACCGAACTCGGCGGCGAGGTTGACGGTGAGGTTGTTGAGCGCGGCCTTGGTCGCCGCGTAGTCGATGAGCTGCGTCGAGGGCTGGTACGCCTGGATCGAGCTCGTGAAGAGGATCGAGGAGCCCTCGCCCAGGTGCGGCAGCGCCGCCTTGGTCACCCAGATCGCCGCGTGCAGGTTGGTCCGCAGCACCCGCTCGACGTGCTCCGGCTCCAGCCCCTCGAGCCCCTCCTCGCCGCGGGCCCAGTGGAAGCCGGCGTTGTTGACGAGGATGTCCAGCCCGCCGAGCCCGGCGACGGCCTCCGCGACCACCCGCTCGCAGGTCTCCCGCTCGGTGCGGTCGCCGGGGACGAGGACCGCCGTCCGGCCGGCCTCCTGGACCAGCCGGGCGGTCTCCTCGGCGTCGACCTGCTCAGCCTCGAGGTAGCCGATCGCCACGTCGGCGCCCTCGCGGGCGTAGGCGATGGCGACCGCGCGGCCGATCCCGGAGTCCCCGCCGGTGATCAGCGCCTTCATGCCGGCGAGCCGGTCGTGCCCGCGGTAGGTGTGCTCGCCGTGGTCCGGCACCGGGGTCAAGTCGCCGGTCAGCCCGGGCGGCGACTGCTGCTGGGGCGGGAAGCCGCCCTGGTCGTCGTTGCGGACCATGCTCGCGGCCCGCTGGGCCGCCTCCGGGATGGGCATCGACGTCTCCTCGTGTCGGGGGAAGGGGGCTCGCACCAGCGGCCCCCGGCATCGGCCTCCTCCTACCCCGGCACCGCCGCGGGGATGCACGCGACTGCCGAGGCGCCGTGAGGGCCCATCTCGGTGACGGCCCACCTCGGTGACCGCCCACCTCGGTGAGGGCCGGCACCGGTGGGCGGCGGCCGGCATACCCGCGGGGTCTTCGGGGTAGGGCCCGTCCATGACGGGACGTACGGGGTGGCGACGGTTCGGCAGCCGGGGGCGCGACCTCGCGGTGGCCACCGGCGCGGTGGTCGCTACGGCGGTCGCCGGCGGGACGGCGACGGACCCCGGCGGCCGGTGGTACCGCTCGCTCGACCTTCCGCCGTGGCAGCCGCCCGCACCCACCTTCGGCCTGGTCTGGACCCCGCTCTACGCCGACCTGGCGGTCACCTCGGCTGCCGTCGCGACCCGGCTCGCGGAGGACGACCGGCCCCGCGAGCGGCGGGCCTGGTGGGCGGCGCTCGGGGTCAATCTCGCGCTCAACGCCGGCTGGAGCGCGCTGTTCTTCCGCTCGCACCGGCCGTGGCTGGCGACGGTGGGGGCCGCCGCGCTCACCGCCAGCTCCGCGGACCTCGCGCGGCGGGCCGGCGCGTCCGATCCGTGGCACCGCACGGCACTGCTCCCGTATGCCGCGTGGTGCGGCTTCGCGACCTTGCTCACCGCCGAGATCTGGCGCCGCAACCCCGGCCGTCACTGAGGAGCCGCAAACCCCGGCCGTCGCCGAGAGGAGCAGTCATGACGTTGCGCAAGGGCGCGCCGGTCTCGTGGAACACGCCACAGGGCGAGACGCACGGGACGGTGGTCGAGCGGAGGACGACGGACTTCACCTTCGAGGGCCGGGCGTTCCGGGCCAGCGAGGACGACCCGGCCTATCTCGTCGAGTCGGAGAAGAGCGGCAGGCGGGCGGCCCACAAGGAGAGCGCGCTCACTCCACGCTGACGCCGGGACCTCCGCACGACCGACTCCGACCTCCCAACGCTCCTGGGTGAGCCTGCTGGGGTCATGGCCCCACCCCGGTCACCCAGCAGCCCGCGCCAGCAGGGCACGGACGGCGCGGTGGACCGGCACGGGCGGGCGGCGGGAGAGGACCCGCAGCTTGTCCGCGGTGGTCGACCGCCCGGCGTAGAACCGCCCGACGAGGTCGGGGTCGAGGCGGTAGAACCGCTCGAGCACCCGGTAGCGCTGCTCCGGCTCCGCGGCGCGGAAGAGCATGGTGTCGAGCATCCGGTAGAAGCCCCTCTCCGCCCAGGAGTCGAAGGCGGTGCGCCGGGTGAGGTCGAGCAGCGCCCCGTGCGAGAGGTCCGGCGCCTCGGCCACCCGGGCCGCCAGCCGCACCGCGTCCGGCAGGGAGTAGCCGGTCGTGGGGTGGAAGAGCCCCGCGCGCATCCCGGCCTTGGCGAGGGTCTGCCCCGTCGACGCCCAGTACGCCTCGAGGTCCCCGCCCAGGACCACCGGCAGCACGCCGCTCTCGGTGCGGGGGGTGTCGACCACCTCCCAGCCGCGCCCCACGGCATACCGGTCGACGCGGCGCTCGAGCTCGGCGCGGTCCAGGGAGGGGGTGTCGCTGTAGTAGGTGTCCTCGACGAAGACCTCGCGCTCGCCGAGCGGCAGGACGTAGACGAAGCGGTAGCCGTCCAGCTGCTCCACCGTGGCATCCATGACCACCGGTCGCAGGAGCCCGTGCGGCCGGGCGGTGACCAGGGTGCGCCCGACGAACTTCTGCCAACCCAGGTCGAGGGTCGAGGCGTCGCCGGGGCCGCGCGCGTCGAGCACGGCGCCCGCGGCGATGCGCCGGCCGTCCTCGAGCACCACCTCGCCCGGCTCCGCCGCCACGACCCGCCCCCGGACCACCGAGCCGGCCGGGAGGCTCGCGCCGACCGCCTCGGCGAACCCCTCGGAGGTGATGGACTGGTAGGGCATGTCCAGGGTCCGCCGGTGGGCCGGGAAGAGCACGTCGTAGTCGGGCCAGGAGTGGGCCACCAGGGGCTCGACCAGCCAGCGGTCGGCCGGGTCGACGTCGGCGGCGAAGTGCGACCACACGTGGTTGCCCCCGAGCGGCCCGGGCTCGACCACCGCCACCCGCACCTCCGGCCGCCGCCTCGAGAGCGCGAGGGCCACCAGGCCGCCGGCGAGACCCCCGCCGAGGACGGCCACGTCGACGTGGAGGTCGGCCTCCGCCGCCGCACCACCGGTCCCGCTCACCCCGGTGTTCTACCAGAGCGCCCCGGTCCGGCCCTCAGCGCAGGTGGCTGGCGCCGTTGAGGTCGAGCACCGCACCGGAGGCCCACTCCGCGTCCGGGTCGGCGAGGGTCACGACCGCCCACGCGACCTCCTCGGGGCGCGCCACCCGCCCGAACGGGCTCTGCGCGCGCGTGGCCGCGGCGGCGTCCGGGTCGGCCAGCGCGTACCCCGCCATGTCGGTCCAGCCGCTGCGCCATCGACTGCCCGAAGGAGTGCAGCCCCGCCTTGCTGGCACCGTAGGCGGGGATGTCCGGCTCCCCGCGCTGGGCGCCGCGCGACCCCACGTTGACGACCCGCCCGACCGGCAGCCCCTCCGGCGGTGGCACGTCGAGCATGTGCCGGGCCACCTGCCAGGTCAGGTATGCCGGACCCAGCAGGTTCGTGGCGAGCGTCGCCTGCCAGACCTCCACCCACTCCTCGTATGCCGTGTGCTCCAGCGGGTGGTCGCCGCGCCGGCTCCCGGCGGTGTCACCGTTCCCCGCGGGGGCGACGATCCGGGCGGCGTTGTTGACCAGCACGTCGACGCGCCCGAGGGCGGCCACGGCGTCGCTCGCCAGCGCGGCGACCTGTGCGGGGTCGGAGACGTCCGCGGCGAGGACCGCGTGCCCGGTGCCGGGCAGTGACGCCCTCACCTGCTCCGCCAGGCCACGGTTGTCGCGGTGGTGGACGACGACCCGGTCACCGCGCTCGGCGAAGGCTCGCGCGACCGCGGCCCCGACCCCCCGGCTGGAGCCGGTGACGAGCACGCCGCGAGACGGCGTGGAACCGCTGCGGACCTCCGTTGGCACGCCGGCCAACCTACCCGTGGTGACGACCGCGGCCGCCGTCCGGCGCCGGGCCGGCCCTCGATGGCGGGAGAGCGTTTGCGGGCGGGAGGTGCTGGGCACCCTGCCCTCGACCGGTGGCGCGCCGAAACGCGCGTGCCGACTCGTGAGCGAGGAGAGGCAACATGAGCACCCAGGTGACCAAGACCCTGACCGTGAACGTCCCGGTGAGCCGGGCCTACAACCAGGGGACGCAGTTCGAGGAGTTCCCGCACTTCATGGGTGGGGTGCAGAGCGTGACCCAGCTCGGCGACGACCGGCTCGAGTGGGTGGCCGAGATCGCCGGCGTGCGTCGGCAGTGGGAGGCCCGCATCCTCGAGCAGGTCCCCGACCGCAAGGTCGCGTGGGCGGCGACCGAGGGCGCGACGAACGCCGGCGCCGTGACCTTCGAGGACCTCGGCGGCGAGCAGACGTCCGTCACCCTGTTCATGGAGTACGAGCCCGAGGGCCTGGTCGAGAAGGCCGGCGACGTGCTCGGGATCGTCGGCCGCCAGGCCGAGTCGGACCTGGAGCGGTTCAAGGCGTTCATCGAGTCCGAGGGCTACGCCAGCGGCGGGTGGCGCGGCACGGTCGAGAGCACCGGCCACGTCGGCACCCCCGGCGTCGAGGCCGCCGACGAGTCCCGCGGTGACGGGGCCGGTCTGTCCCCGAAGGCGATGGCGGCCGGCGTGGGCGTGGCGGCGGCCGCAGCCGCGGTCGCGGTCAGCCGTTCCAAGGACGAGGGCGAGGTCGAGGTCGAGGAGGTGCCCGAGCCCGTCGTCACCGCCCCGGTGGTCGTGGAGCCGGTGCTCGACGTGCCGCCGCCGGCGGCCGAGGCGCACCTGCTGACCGGCGAGGAGATCGACGCGGGCGCCACCGAGCTGCCGGCGAACGCCTCCACCACGGGCCCCGACCGCATCTGACGGCCTGACGGCCTCGCAGATTGCCGGCCTGAGGGCCTGACTGTTCCCGGCACCAGGATGGTCGACGCCGTCGTCGGGCACGGGGTGGACGGGGCCACCGTGCTGGAGATCGGCGGCGGGGTGGGTGAGGTGCAGCTCGAGCTCCTGCGACGCGGAGCCGCCCGGGCCACCAGCCTGGAGCTGTCGGCGTCCTACGACGCCGACGCGGCCGCGCTCGCCGCCGAGCTGGGGGTCGCCGGCCGGGTCCGCCGGCTGCGGCTCGACCTCGCGGCGGCACCCGAGGCCGTCGAGCGCCACGACGTCGTGGTGCTGCACCGCGTCGTCTGCTGCTACCCCGAGCCGCACCGGCTGCTGGCCGCCGCGGCCGGGCGCGCCACCCGCCTGCTGGTCTACAGCCACCCGCCGCGCAACGTGCTCAGCCGGGCCGCCGCTGCCGGGGAGAACGCCGCGTTCCGGCTGCGGCGCAGCGCGTTCCGCGTCTACGCCCACGACCCGGCCGCCATTGCGGAGTCGGTCGAGCGGGCCGGCCTCTCCTGCACGTACCGGCACGACGGCCTCGCGTGGCACGTCCTGGGCTTCACCGCTGGACCGTGACGACCACCTTGCCGCGGGCCCGGCCGGCGGCCACGTGGTCGACCGCCGCCGCGGCCTCCGAGAGGGGGAAGGTGCGCTCCAGCGCCGGGCGCACGGCACCGCGCTCGATGGCCTCGGTGAGGAGCCGGAGGTCGGCGCCGTCCTCGGAGGCGACGAGCATGACCAGGCGCTGGCGGACCAGCGGTGAGAGCAGGGCGGCCCCGATCGAGCGCTGCAGGCCGCCCAGCCAGCGCCCCTCGTGCTCGCTGCCGACGACGACGAGGGAGCCGCGCTCGGTGAGCAGTCGGCGCAGCAGCCGGACCGGGCGGTGCCCCGCGATGTCCACGACGACGTCGAAGCGCTCGCCGAGGGTCTCCAGGGGGGTGCTCGTGTGGTCGACCACCTCCTCGGCCCCCAGCGAGCGCACGAGGTCGGCCTTCGCCGGGCCGCAGACGGCGGTCACCCGGGCGCCGAGGTCGACGGTGAGCTGCACGGCAAACGACCCGACCCCTCCGGAGGCGCCGATGACCAGCACCCGCTGGCCCGGGCCCACCCGGCCCGCACGCAGCGCCTGCAGCGCGGTGATCGCCGACACGGGGACGGCGGCCGCCTCCTCCACGGACAGGCCGGCGGGGCGGGTGGCCAGCCGCGTCACGGGCACGACCGCGAGCTCGGCGAAGGACCCGCGGGCGGTGCCGTAGACGGCGTCGCCGACGGCGTGGCCCGCGACGCCGTCGCCGACCGCCACGACGGTGCCGGCCACGTCGCGCCCCGGTGTGCGGTCCCGCGGCGCTCGCAGGCCGAGCGCCAGGCGCGCCGCGAGCGGCCGCCCCGCCATGGCGTGCCAGGTCCCCCGGTCCACCCCTGCCGCGCCGACCCGCACGAGCACCTCACCGGCGCCGGGCGACGGAGCGGGCACCTCCTCGAGGTGCAGCTGCTCGGTGCCGCCGTACCGGTGCTGCACGATCGCCTTCATCCGCGTCCTTACGTCGTAAGCCTTGGGGTGGTCGGTCGCCACCCTAGCCTTACGCCGTAAGATGACACAAGCCCCTCGGAAGGAGCGACCGGTATGCCGGCAAGCCACCCGCCGTCCAGCCACCCGCCGTCCAGTCCCCCGCCGTCCGAGCCTCCGCCCTTCGGCCGGTCGGCCCCGTCCGGCCGGCCGCCGCTGACCCGCGACCGGGTGGTCGCCGCGGCGCTGGACCTGGCCGACGAGACCGGCCTCGCCGGGCTGACGATGCGGGCCCTGGCCGCGCTTCTGGGCGTGGAGGCGATGTCGCTCTACCACCACGTCGCGGGCAAGGAGGCGCTGCTGGACGCGATGGTCGACGCCGTCTTCGCCGAGATCCACCTGCCGGCCGTCGGGGGGGACTGGCGCCGTGAGCTCCGAGCCCGCTCGGAGTCCGGGCGCCAGGTGCTGCGGCGGCACCGCTGGGCCGTCGGCCTCATGGACTCCCGCCGGACCCCGGGGCCGGAGACCCTCCGGCACCACGACGCCGTCCTGGGCGCCCTGCGCGCCGCGGGGTTCTCCCTGCCGGGCACCGCCACCGCCGCCGCCCTGCTCGACGCCCACCTCTACGGCTTCCTGGTCCAGGAGCTCGGCCTCCCCTTCGAGGGCTCGGCCGACCTCGCCGCGCTCGGGGCGCAGATCCTCGCTCCGGAGGTGCGGGCGGCCTACCCGCACTTCACGGCCTTCGCCGAGGGTTACGCGCTCCGGCCGGGGTATGCGTTCGGCGACGAGTTCGCCGTCGGCCTGGACCTGGTCCTCGACGCCCTGGAGCGCGTGCGCCAGGCGGGCAGCCCGCCGCGGCTCGAGGTCACCGCACCGGTGCTCGGCGTCGACGGGTGCGCCGCGGGGTGGGTGGGCGTCGTGCTGGCGCCGGGCGCACCGCGCCCCCGCGTCGTCGTCGCGCCCGGGATCGACGCCCTGGTCGAGACCGTCCGGTCCGACCTCGACGTGCGCGTCGTGGGCGTCGACATGCCGATCGGCCTGCCCGACGCCACTGTGCGGCAGGCGGACGTCCTCGCCCGGCGGTCCCTGCCCGGCCGCGCCTCGTGCGTCTTCGCGACCCTGACGCGCACGGCATACCTCTCCCCCACGCGCGAGGAGGCGGACGCGGCCAACCGGGCGCGGAGCGGGCAGGGGGTGGGCGCGCAGGCGTTCGCCCTGCGCGCCAAGGTCCTGGAGGTGGACGCCTGGCTACGAGCGCGCCCGACCGTCGAGGTGGTCGAGGTGCACCCCGAGGTGTCGTTCGCCGAGATGGCCGGGGCGCCGCTGCCGGGCAAGCACACCGAGGAGGGTCGGGACGCCCGGCTGCGCGCGCTGGCGGACGCCGGCGTCCCCCGCCCGTCGGTACTCGGAGGCAGCGGGTATGCCGTGGACGACGTCCTCGACGCGTGCGCGGTCGCGTGGACGGCCGCCCGTCATGCGGCCGGGACGGCACGGTCGCTGCCCGACCCCCCGGAGGTGTTCTCCGACGGCATACCGGCCGCGATCCGCGTGTGAGGGGACGGCACCGACGACCAGCGGGCCGAGGCTCAGCCCAGCGCCTTGGCCTTGAGTGACTCGAACTCGTCGGCCGAGATCGTGCCGGACTCCCGGAGCCGGTGCGCCTGGTCGATCTGCTCCGCGGGCGAGGGACCCGTTCCTGCGACCGAGCGGATGTAGTCGTCCTGGGCCCGCACGGCCGAGGCCACCGCCTGCTGCTGCCGGGACGCCATGCCGCGGCCACGGAACACCAGGTAGAGGACCGCCGCCAGGAAGGGCAGGACGATCAGTGCCACGAACCACACCGCCTTGACCACCCCGGAGGTGTCCGGGTCCCGGAACAGGTCCGTGACGATGTTGAGGAGGACCATGAGGTAGGCGATGAACGCGAAGCTGATGACGAGGAGCCAGAGCACTTCCCAGAAGGACATGGCGCTGCTTTCGGTCGAAGGAGTGGGGAGGTCGGCGACCGGTGTGGCCGGCGTCGGCGGCAGCTCCTGGAGCCGCAGGAGATGGCTCAGGAGATGGCGATGCCCGCCTTCAGCTTCTCCAGCGCCTGGCCGATCGTGAAGCTCGCCGGCGTCTGCGAGGGGGGGAACTCCACGAGGCTCTCCAGCATCCTCGCCACGAAGGCCTGGGCCGGGATGAAGATCCAGGCGCGGTCGAGCATCCAGTCGTAGTAGGTGTTCGACGTGACGTCGGCGCGCTCGTAGGGGTCGGTGCGCAGGTTGAACAGCTTGGGGCAGCGCAGCTCGGTGTAGGGCTCCATCCAGATGCCCAGCGTCCCGCGGGCCCGCTGCTCGAGGAAGACGAACTTCCAGTTGTCGTAGCGCAGCGCCGTGAGGTCTCCGTCGTCGGAGACGTAGAAGAAGTGGGGCCGTGGGCTCTCCGCCACCTCGCCGGTGAGGTAGGGCAGCTGGTTGAACCCGTCCAGGTGGACCTTGTAGTCGCGGTCGCCGATCCTGTGCCCTGCCTTGAGCTTGTCGGCGATGTCCGGCTCGCCGGCCGCCGCGAGGAAGGTCACGAACCAGTCGTTGTGGGAGACGATCCCGTTCAGGACCACGCCCTCGGGGACCCGTCCCGGCCAGCGGACGATGGCGGGGATGCGGTAGGCGCCCTCCCAGTTGGAGTTCTTCTCGTTGCGGAACGGTGTCATGCCGGAGTCCGGCCAGCTGTTCATGTGCGGCCCGTTGTCCGTGCTGTACATGACGATGGTGTCCTCGGCGAGTGCCTGCTCCTCGAGCGCGTCGAGCAGCCGGCCGACGGTCTGGTCGTGGTCGACCATGACGTCGTGGTACTCCGACTGCCACCTCCCCGCCTGACCCCGTATGCCGGGCCGGGCGTGCGTGCGGAAGTGCATGTGGGTGGTGTTGAACCAGATGAAGAAGGGCTGGTCCGCGTCACGCGCCTCCCGCATGAAGCGCAGCGCCTCGGCGGTGACCTCGTCGTCGATCGTCTCCATGCGTTCGCGCGTCAGCGGCCCGGTGTCCTCCATGCGGCCGTCCGCCCAGCTGTGGATGACCCCGCGCGGGCCGAAGCTGGCCCGGAAGTTGGGGAACTCCTCCTCGGTGGGGTAGTCGACGTGCTCCGGCTCCTCCTCGGCGTTGAGGTGGTAGAGGTTGCCGAAGAACTCGTCGAACCCGTGGCGGGTCGGCAGGAACTCGTCCTTGTCGCCGAGGTGGTTCTTCCCGAACTGCCCGGTGGCGTACCCGTGGGCCTTCAGCGCGGTCGCGATGGTCGGGTCCTTGTCCTGCAACCCGATGTCCGCGCCCGGCATACCGACCTTGGTCAGGCCGGTCCGGTAGGGGTTCTGCCCGCAGATGAACGCGGCGCGGCCGGCGGTGCAGCTCTGCTCGCCGTAGTAGTCCGTGAACCGGGCGCCCTGGGCCGCCAGGCGGTCGATGTTCGGCGTCCGGTATCCCATCAGCCCGTCGCTGTAGCAGCTGAGGTTGGAGATGCCGATGTCGTCGCCCCAGATCACGAGGATGTTCGGCGTGGTCGAGCCTGTCATGTGGTCTCCTGGTCTCGAAGTGTGTGTGGCGACTCTCGCCCCAATGCGCGGCAGTCAGCCTTGGAGGATCTGCGCTTTCTGCTGGGCGAACTCCTCCTCGGTGAGGATCCCCTGGTCCCGGAGGGAGGCCAGCTCCTTGAGCTGCTCCACCACGGTCGGCCCGTCCGGCACCGCCTGGACGGGTGGCGGCGCGGCGACCGGGGCGGCGACATCCGCCGTCTGCGGAGGCCCCTGGGGCGCCGCCTGCTGTTGGGGCGCTGCCTGCTGTTGGGGTGCCGCCTGCTGTTGGGGTGCCGGGTCGGGCGGTGCGGCGGCGGCGTACGTCCCGGCCTGACGGCGCTGCACCCGTCCGGACACGGCCGTGGCGGTGCCGACGACGGCAGCGGTGCGGGCCACGCCTCTGATCAGTGCGGGCATCCTGGGTCCTTGGTGTCGTTATCGGGTCGGGTCGGGTCGGGTCGGGTCGGGCGGGTCGGGCTCGGTGGCGCCGGCGTCAGGAGGCGGACTCGAGCGCGTCGAGGGCCGCCATGACGTCCTGCGCCGGGATGCGGCCCCCGGCGACGACCTCGGCGCCGGCATCGGACGCCGCGCGGACGAAGCCGCGGGCCCAGGTGTTCTCGTAGACGATCAGGGCCCCCACACTGCCCGGCTCCATCGCCTCGGCGGCCTCCCGCACGTCCTCATCGCCGAGCAGCCCGGACCGGGCCCCGGACAGCGCTCGGAACCCGCCCTCACCGGCTGCGGTGACCTGCGAGAACTCGACTGCGCTGCACGACCCGTCCAGCTCCTTGCGCACCACCAGGACGTCGTAGACGCGCACGAGGTCACGGTCGACGAGGTCCTGCATGGCGGCCGCCGCCGGCCGGGTGTCCGCGTCCGCGGCGAACTCCAGGAGCAGGAAGTCGATCGGACCCGAGACCGTCTCGTCCACCATGGGTTCTCCTCTCACGGGCCGCGGGGGCCCCCGCTGGGTTGCCCGTGGCAACGGCTTCGTCGTCCGCTGCGGTGCGACCACCGCCACCACGCTAGGGCCGGGCGGGGACGGCGGCCTCATCCCCGGAGGATGGGGTGCCCGACGCGTGGCCGCCCCCGTGCAGCCCTCGCGGGGCCTCCCCGCCGGCGCGTCGGCGCTGTCCTGGTCCGCCCACGGGGGCCAGGACGGGGCGGTGCGCCTGCAGCGGGAGGGCACGACATCGTCCTGCGAGGATGACGCGCAGTGCCCGGCGGCTGGGCGACAGTGGTGCCTTCCAACGCCCATCGATCTTGCCCGAACACCGAGGAGAGACGTGCTCGAACAACTGCGTGAGCGCCGTGGCGGCGCCGAGAATGCCGAGGTCTTCCTCATGCGGGAGCGACTGGTCGACATCGGCGACGACTTCTGGATCGAGACAACGGGCGGCCGCCGGGCCTACAAGGTCAACGGCAAGGCCGTGCGCGTCCGGGACACCCTCGACCTGGAGACCGTGGACGGCGCGACGGTGGCGCAGATCCAGGAGCGCAAGCTGCGCATTCGGGACTCAGGGTCCCGGAAAGGTCACGTCTTAGCAGGTCAGCAGGCATGTGAGGGCTCGGTCTGGGTCGCGGGCGTGGTGTCGTAGGGCCTTGGCGATGTTGTCCCAGCCGGCCAGACGCAGCAGGCTGATGGCGGTGTTGCGCAGGCTGGCCATGATTCTGGGCGCTTGCCCGGTGCGGACCTGGGAGTCGTCTTCTCCGAGCGTCACGTCGCGCACCCAATGCAGGCTGTTCTCGATCGACCAATGGCCTTGGACCCAGGCGGCCAGGGTCGCTGGGGGTGCGGTGGCCGGGTCGGCGGAGGTGATCAGGTAGACCACCTCGACGGTCTTGTGCCCTTTGGTGGTGATGGTGCGGCGGAGCTGCGCGACCTGGGCCGCGCCGGGGAACTCGACCCAGTCCGGGACGGTCGCGACCTTGATGGTGCGCGTGGTGCGCCTGCCGTGCCCGGTCTCGGTCACCGAGTGCGCGGGGATGTCTTTCCACGGCAGCGCCTTGAGCTTGCGGCGAAGCGTCGGGGTGTTGCCCTTGACCGTGAGCAGGTAGTGCCCGCCCGCGCCGGTGATCGCGGTCGCGGTGTCGCTCTGGGTGTGCATCGCGTCCAGGGTCACGATCGTGTCGGTCAGGTCGAAACAGGCGAGCAGGTCACCCGCGCAAGGGATCTCGTTGCTCTTGGCGGCGACCGCGAGTTGTCCGAGCACGACCCCGGCGTCGTGGTCGAACGCGGCGACCAGGTGCGGCGCCGTCCCGTCCGGGCGGGTTCGGGCCCCGCGGACCGTCTTGCCGTCGATGGCGATCACCCGGCGGCCGTCAACGACACTGGTGCGGGTCCACAGCCATGCCCCGAGCACCTGATCCAGCGCGTCCGCGCCCAGGCGTGCGAACAGCTTGCGCAGGGTTGACTCCTCCGGTGCGCGGCCCAGCCCGAGCCCGGACAGCTGCTGGCTGGATAGGTCCGCAGCCCACTCGCCGATCGCGGCGAACGAGCGAGCCCCGGCCAGCACCCAACGCCCCTCGGGCCATCGGCCTCCCGGCCACTCACCACATTACGTAGCCGCCACGCCGACCTCAGTAGGGACCACGGATGCGCCGACCCGCGCAGAAAGCCAGCCTAGGGGAAGGCGGCACGAGGCCGTCGTCTTCGAGAGAGGAGACCCCATGGCGCTGAAGTGTCAGGTCGTCACCGGCCAGCAACGTGACGCGGGGACCAACTGGTACTACTGGTTCTACCCGCACGGGGGGAGCTACCTGACGTTCCCGGACCAGGTAGAGAACGACCCGACGGTCATGACGTTCGCCGTGCGACCGAACAGCCCCGAGCACTGGTTCCTCAAGGTGGACCACGTCATCGTCGTGACGGAGAAGGGTCCGGGGGCAGGTCGCCGCCACTCCTACCGCGTCAACGTCAAGAACTCCGACACCCAGTTCGCCAGGGCCTTCAACCTGGCGGCAATGCAGATCACCGCCTGAGGAGGCACTGCCATGGCACTGATGCACGTCTACCTGCAGAACGGCCGCCTCGCCGCGGTGGTCCCCAAGCCGGGCGTCTCGAACGGCGACGGGCCGCTCTTCGCCGGCGTCTCGGTCTCGGGGGACACCGACGGGATCGAGGGGTTCGAGATCGACCTCGACCCGGAGGTGCTCGACGCCCCGACGTCCGGACTCCGCCGTCGCTCGGTCGAGGACGACATCGAGCGGTTGGTCCTCGAGCGGAAGGACGACCTCCCTCGGGCACAGCTGCTCGACAACGAGGGGTCCCCGGCCTGAGGAGGAAGCGGCGGCGGCGGCACACGCCCGTCCCGCCCGGACAACGGCCGGTGGTGGGCAGGGCACGCCCACCACCGGCCCTGTCGCCCTACAGGACAGCCGGGGTGATGAGTCCCTGGGCCGCCAGCCGAATCAGGCGGTCACCGACCTCCCGCCAACGCCCCTCGGGCCATCGGCCTCCCGGCCATTCACCACATTACGTAGCCGCCACGCCGACCTCAGTAGGGACCACGGATGCGCCCGTGACGGCGCGAGCCGAGGCTGGGCGGGTCAGTCTGGCGCTCACGAGGAGTCCTCATGGCCGTGCCGTCCACCTTCCGGCTGGTCCGGGCCGAGGACCACGTCGTCCTCGACGTGACGATCGGCAACCTCTTGCCCTTCCCGGTCACGCCGACAAAGAACCAGCCGAGCCCCGCGGTGCTTAAGGCGCCTCCAAGGTCCGGGGACGGGACGCTGCGGGTGCGGTTCCAGGCCCAGCAGATCGTCGAGTTCGCCACGCCCGCCACCGGCGCGCGGACGATCCAGTCCGCGCCGATCCTGGCGGCGCCGACGCAGGTCGTCGTGCGAGTACCGCAGGGGGATCCCGGCATCCCGCTGTCGGTGGCCGGGATCCTCGGCGCGCTCGCTCGGTTGCCGCTGCAGGTCAGCGACAGCAGCGGGACACGATTCGCCTTTCCGCACCTGCTCGCGCTCCGGCCGCACCAGGTGACGACGCGGCTGTCCCACGTCGCACCGCCGGTGCAGCGGGCCGGCCGCAGCGAGCTGTGGCACACCGAGCTCGTCCAACCGGCACCCGACCGCGCGACCCCCGGTGTGCCCGTGCTCCTCGACCACCTCGCAAGCGGGTCCACGAACCCGGGGTGGAACGAGGTCGTGACGGACGACCTGATCCTCAATGCCCTCCGCCTGGACCGGTGCGACGACCTGGCGAAGGCCTCCCAACCGGCCGGCGGCGCGGTGGTCCCCGCCGCGGTAAACCGGTTGCGGATGTCGGGGCTCGGCGGCTGGCTCGACCTGCGAGGCACATACCCGCCCGACTTCCCCGAGTACCACCACAAGGTGGACATGGGCCGCGACCGCGCGCAGAAGGTCGTCGAGACCGGTGTGCTCTACCCGTTCGGCCACACGGCGGTCTCGACGAGCACGACGACGCGCTTCTTCGAGACCTCGGGCGGCGCGGGGAACCCCACCGGCCGGGCCGCCGCCCTCGCCAGCGTGTCGACGCTTGCCGTCACCACTCCCACGGTCACCTTCCCGCTCAGCGCGACCGGGGCTCAGCACCGGGCCTGGCCGTGGGAGTCGGTGACGATCGTCGACGCCGTGACCCCGGCGGGCATCCTGCGGGACCCGAAGGACGTCCCCGCCGACCTGCTCGGCCACGTCCGCGTGTTCACGGTGGCCGGTCAGCCCGCGTCGCCCGGTACGGGTCAGCCGCCGTCGGTCGCCAAGGTCCCGTACGCGTACAGCTGCGTCGCGGTCGACCGCACCGGGCGGACGAGCACGTTCAGCATCCCGATGATCTTCGTCACTGGCGACGTCGCGGACGACCGGCTGGCCACGCTGCTCGCGGCGCAGGGGACCGGGTTCACCGACATCGCCCTGGAGGGTCAACCCCTGGGGGTGGCGCCGGCCACCGGCCCGGGCGCCGGGTCCGCGCGCGCCGCGGCAGCCTCTCCGGCGAGTGCCCAGAAGGCGACGACCGTCCTCGCGCGCAAGGTCCGCATGCGGGCGGAGGCCACCGGACGGCCGGTGGTCGAGACCATCACCGGGCGGGTCGAGGCGCTCGAGCGATACGCCAACACCGGGCCTACGGAGGTGGCCCTGTCCTACGCCAAGCCCTACCTCGACGAGCTCTTCACCGGCGCCAACGAGCAGGGCAAGCTCTTCCTCCAGCTGGCCAAGGGCACCGCCGTCGACATGGCGAAGGAGGCGACGGCCGGGCTGGCCAGCGTCGCGCTCCCGGCCGGCGCGCTCTCGCGCGAGCTCGGCGCGGTGTCGGCCAAGCTCGACGGCACCACGCAGGAGGTCGCGTCCCGGATCGCCGCCTTGGCCCGGGGTGACGTCGACCTCAGCTTCCTGGAGGCCGCGGACCTGCTCCTCGGCTTCGTGCCCCTCGACCGGCTCATCCCCACGACGCCGACGCTCAAGGTCGCGGACACCCAGCGGATCACCACGACCCTGGAGGACGGCGTCGCCACCACGACGATGTTCTTCTGCTTGCCGCTGCTGCGCGATCAGGACGACAAGGACAAGCCCCTGCGGTTCTCCTACGTCTCCCTTTCGCCGTGGCGACGCGACATGACGGCGAAGCACGACACGACGCTGACCATCGACCAGACGACGAAGCTCGACACCGCCACCGGCGCGGTCACGAGCACCACGGTGTGCACCATCACCTCCGTCGCGTTGCAGGTCCACGCCAGCGAGGACGAGGACGACGTGACCGCCCTGGTCACCGTGCCCTTCCCGAAGATCGTGCTCACCTCCAAGGACGGCGACAAGCCCGAGCTCGACGTCGACCTCGGGCCGGTGCGGTTCGGCGGCTTCCTCGCCTTCCTCGGCGTGCTCGCCGACCTCGTCGACCAGTCCGGTTTCCTCGACCCGCCCGCGCTGACCGTCGACGACACCGGCATCACCTCGTCGTTCGAGTTCCCCATCCCGTCGGTCGCCGTCGGCGTCTTCGCCCTCGAGAACATCTCCTTCGGCACCAAGCTGAAGTTGCCGTTTACGGCCGCCCCCCCCCGGATGAGCCTGTCGCTCGCCTTCGCCCGCCGCGAGGACCCGTTCGTCGTCACCGTCGCCGCTCTGGGGGGCGGCGGCTACCTCGAGATCGAGCTGGACACCGGAGGGCTGCGCAGCATCGCGGCCACGATCGAGTTCGGGGCCCGGCTGGCCATCGACCTCGTGGTCGCGAAGGCCGCGGTCGAGGCCATGGGCGGGGTCTACGGCAAGTACATCCGGGACGTCGGCATCGACCTGCTCGCCTACTTCCGCATCCACGGCGAGCTCGAGGTGCTCTCCCTGGTATCGGTGTCCGTCACCTTCACCCTGTCCCTGCAGTACATCGAGCAGGGCAACGTCCTGCACGGCAAGGGCGAGATCGCGGTCAACGTCACGGTCCTGTTCTTCTCCGAGACCGTCGTCGTGCCGATCGAGCGGACCTTCGCCGGCCAGAACGCCGACCCCACCTTCGCCGAGCTCATGGCCCCCGAGGGCACCACCGACCCACCGCCCTGGGACACCTACTGCCTCGCCTTCGCCGCCGCCTGAGCCCGCCACGGCAACCGACACCGACACCGAACCCGCCACCGCGCACACCGACCCGGAGCACCCCATGAGCCTGCGCGTCCTGTGGACCACCGTCCCGATCGGCTTCGACCCGGCCGACGGCACCCGCATCCGCCTCAGCCTGATCGCCTCGCCACGGGTGACGACACCCGCGACCACCCTCGGGACCTCTCCGCTCGCCGACTGGCCGGGCCGGGTCCGCTCGCTCGGGCCGCTCGGCCTGCAGGTGCAAGGCCGGGCCGACCTGCTGCCCGCGACGGTGACCACCGCCGCGCCGAGCAGCGCCGTGTGGCAGGCCATGCTCCCCTCGACCGCCAAGGTGGCACCGCCACCCCCGGGTGTCCGGCGCCTGCGCACCACCCCGGACGAGACCTACGTGCAGGCCGCGGACAGCCTGTCGGCGATCTACTCCGCGCCCTCCGGCGGCCCCCCGGCCTCCCTCACCGCCACACCCGAGCCCGACCTGGCCACCCGCGCCGTCGCCGCCCTCGGGGCGCTCACCGACCCGACGGCTCCTCCTGCGACCACGGCCCGCGCCCTGGCCGCCCTCCCGTCCCGCACACGCGCCACCGGCCCGGTGCGGCTGGACCGCCTGGGCGGCACCGACCTCGCCGAGGCCGTGCAACGGCTGCGCGACGACGGCCACGACGACCTCGCCCTCGCACTCCCCATCGCGGCGCACGTCGCCGCGCTGCGCACGACGGTTCCCAAGCTCGACGGGTCCTCCAAGGACGTCGCCGCGGCGCCTCCCGCCCCACTCGACGGGATCCCGCCCCTGCCCCAGGCCGACGTGCACCAGATCGTCGGGCTGCTCCTCGACCACCCCGCTCTGGCGGTGGCCGTCGGGCTACGGGTCGACGTCGTGGTCCCCCTCCCCGCGACCGGGCTGGACGGCATCTCGCTGGTGCGTGTGGTGCGCGCGAACGGGACGCCGCTGGGCAACCCACCCCCCGCGGACCTCGACCCCCACCCCCAGCCGTGGAGCCGCGTGCGGCTGCAGCGCTCCTCGCGCACCCTCACCATGGCCGACGCCGCCGAGGTGCGGGGCGGGATGCTCGACCTGGCCACGACCGACCCCACCCGGTCGTACGCCGTCACGACGACCGACGTCAGCGGGCTCTCGGCCCACCTCGCCTCGGTGACCACCGCCCCCGGCGAGGCGGTGCGGCTGCCGGTGCGGCGCAGCGCCGGCCTCATCCTCGCCCAGCGCAACCGGCCGAGCGGGGTCGTCGAGGCGGCCCTGGACGGCGCGGTCGCCCACACGGCGGGCGTCGGCAACGTCGACGGTGCACCGGTGCTCACGGCCGCCGACGTCACCACCGGCTACCGCATCGACGTCTCGGACGGCGGCGGCCCGTTCCGCTCGCTCATGCGGCGAGGGGCCCGCTACCGGGTCGGGTCCGGTGCCGGTGCCCTCACCGTGACCGCTCCCGACCCCGCCGTCCCGGGCTCGGATGAGGGGGTCGCCGCGCGCTCGGTCGCCGTGCAGCAGGCCGACGCGGACGGCGTCCCGGTGCTGCGGGTCGGCGAGGAGATCGCGCAGTGGACGGGCTGGTCTCTCGCCGCCCCGCGACCGGGCCGCACCGTGACCGGCGAGCCAGAGGACGAGGCGACCACCGCCGCGATCGGTCCCGAACCGATCCCCGGCATACCGGTCACCGCCGAGGTCACGGCCGAGCCGCAGTCCCTCCCGCGCCTGCGCTTCGGTCGCCGCTACCGGCTGCGCGGCCGTGCGGTGCACCTCGGCGGCGTCTCCGCACCCGCCACGAGCGCGGACACCAGCCAGGTGACGTCCGAACAGCACTTCCGGCGCCTCGACGTGGTGCCTGCGCCCACGCTCGTGCACCGGCGGCGCAACGTCGAGGGTGAGAGCCTCACCCGGCTGGTCGTCCGCAGCGACGACGGGACCCCGGTCGGGGAGGCGTGCGAGCGTCATGTCGCGGCGCCCAAGACCCCGGTGCAGCTGGCCGAGTGGCACGGTGCCTTCGACGCCGCCTTCGGCCCGGACTCCCCCGAGCGGGCCGCCGCCCGGGCCGCGATGCTCGCGGTGGCGCGCCGGGAGGCCGGGTCGTTCCTCGAGCACGGGCCCGGTGTGTCGGTCGTGACGAACGACCCGGGCACCGTCCCCCCGATCACCCTGCCGCCGCGGCGCGGCCTCCCCCTGCCGAACGGCGCCTACATCGTCCACGACACCCCCACCGCGCCGATGCCGTACCTGCCCGACGTCCCCGTGGGTGGGGCCGCCCTGACCGGGCTGAGCGGGGCCGGCCCGGCGCTCCTCCCGTATGCCGGCTCGTGGCCGGACGTCCTGCCCGGCCGGCTCGTCGTGCGGCCCGGGACCGGGACCACCGCCACCGCGACCCTGAAGACCGAGTCTGGGCGGTCGGTGCTACACGTCGACCTGCCGCCCGGCACCGAGCGGACCGTGCGGCTGTCCTCGACCGTGCGGGCGGATCGTGTCGGCCACTTCGAGCCAGGCCCTGACGGGACCGGCGACCCGACGTCGGGCACCGACCCCCGGCTGACACCCGGCACCGAGCTCACCCTCGTGCACGCCGTCCGCAAGCCGGTGCAGGCGCCGACCTTCGCGGCGCCGCCCACCCCGGTGCCGAAGGGCGAGGAGACCGGGGTCGTCCTCTCCGCCACCGTCGCGTGCCACCGCGAGAGCACCGCCCGGATCGACCTCGTCGGCACCTGGACCGATACCCTCGACACAGGGAGCGGCACGGTCCGGGCGCAGAGCCGGACCGCGGTCGCCGGCAGCGTCGACGTCCCGCTCGGCGCCGGCCCGGTGCCGGTGAGCGTCGTGCACCACTTCGGTGACACCCGGGCCCGGACCGTCGCCTACCGGGCGGTGGCCTCCACCCGGTTTGCCGAGTACTTCCCCGGGCGCGCCGCCGGGCCGGCCGGGCAGCGCCCCGGCCCGGCGGCGAGCGTCCTCGTGCCCAACCGGTCGGTCCCTCCCGAGCCGGACGTGCACGGCGTCGTGCCGACCTTCTCCTCCACCCGCACCGTCGGGACGAGCGGAGCCGTGACATGTGTCCGCACCGCGGCAGGGGTGCGAGTACTGCTGCGACGCCCGTGGAACGCCACGGGCGACGGGGAGCAGCTCGGGGTCGTCGCCTTCCCGGACACGGCGACCGGCAACGCGGCGATCGCGGCCGGCGACGGCCGGCTCGACCTCGTCAGCCGGTGGGGCAGCGACCCCCTCGAGGAGACCAGCCCGAAGGCCCCGACCCACCTGACCCCCGGCCGCTTCTCCCGGCGCGACGTCGCCACGACGAAGGTGGTGCCGCTGCTCGACGCGGCAGCGCAGGGCAGCGACGGCGCCAAGGCCCTGAGCATCGTCGGTCACCGCGTCGAGTTAGACCCCTCCCGGGACCTCTGGTTCTCCGACGTCGACGTGCTCGTCACCGAGTCGCCATGGCCGTTCGTCCGGCTCGCCCTCGTCCGCTACCAGCCGAGCTCGATGACCGGGCGGTCCATCTCCCGGGTGGTCACCACCGACTTCTGCCAGCTGCCGCCGAGCCGCGCGGCGGTGTTCCGCCGGGTCGGCGCGGTCGGCGTCAAGGTGGTGGTGCGCGGCGCGGTCACCCGGAACAGCACATTCACGCTGCGCCAGGAGTGCCGCGTGCACCAGCAGGGCGCGGCCGGGATCGACATCTTCTCCGACTCCGGTGTGGCGGTGGGTCCAGCCGACGGCTGGGTCGTGAAGGACGTGACGGCCGGCGAGACCGACCTCGACGTGCTCGTTGCCCTGGTCCTCGACTGGGACTTCGCCGCCCGGCCGCAGGGGCCCGACTCCGGCGTCGTCGCCGGCCTGCGGGACGGCCGGGTCGTCGTCGAGGAACGGCAGAACGGCCTGGCCGTCACCGGCCCCGGCGCGGCCAGCCGGGTCGTATACACCGAGACCCTCGAGCGGTCCGTCCTCGGGATCGAGACGACGTCCCCCTGAGCCGGCCTCCCGGCATACCCGCAAGCGGCCAGCCCAGCCGACCAGTCTCTTCCGACGCGAGGGAACCCCATGGACAGCCAGCGACTGCACCTGCGCAGCACCGTCGTCGTCGACCAGTCCCTGCTCGACCCGCCCGAGCTCCCGCCGGTCGACCCGCTCTTCGAGCTCGAGGTCCCGGCCGGCGCCGAGGCCCGGATCGTCGCCAACACGCTCGTCGTCGCCGGTGGCACCACCCGCGGCTACACCCTGACGCTGGTCGGCGAGACGGTCACCGGCGCCGGACCCGGCGCGCTGTCGGTGGAGCTGGTCAACCAGACCGCCCCCCGCGCCTTCACCGGCCGGCCGGGCCTGGGCCTGCGTGTCGTCGCCTCCCGGCTCGTGGGCGGGGCCG
>DASQFD010000020.1:0-3371 GCA_035633255.1 Dermatophilaceae bacterium | reverse complement strand
TGGTTTGGCACCTCGATGTCGGCTCGTCGCATCCTGGGGGTGGAGTTGCTCCCAAGGGTTGGGCTGTTCGCCCATTAAAGCGGTACGCGAGCTGGGTTTAGAACGTCGTGAGACAGTTCGGTCCCTATCCGCTGTGCGCGTAGGAAACTTGAGAAGGGCTGACCCTAGTACGAGAGGACCGGGTTGGACGAACCTCTGGTGTGTCAGTTGTCCTGCCAAGGGCACGGCTGATTAGCTACGTTCGGAAGTGATAACCGCTGAAAGCATCTAAGCGGGAAGCACGCTTCAAGATGAGGTTTCCATGGGGTTTACCCCGAGAGGCTCCCGGCTAGACTACCGGGTTGATAGGCCAGACGTGGAAGTGCAGCAATGCATGTAGCTGACTGGTACTAATAAGCCGATAACTTGATACACACCCAAAGATTCAAAAGCGTGTTCGCGTCCACTGTGCAGTTCCCGAGATACGGTCGGGAAGACTGACATCTCCATAGAGTTTCGGCTGTCATAGCGAAGGGGAAACGCCCGGCTCCATTCCGAACCCGGAAGCTAAGCCCTTCAGCGCCGATGGTACTGCACTGGTGACGGTGTGGGAGAGTAGGACGCAGCCGGACATACTTTCAAGAAAGGGCCCACCTGTTTAGGTGGGCCCTTTCTCATTGTCCGGGAGGCATCCGTACACTGGGTGCGCCCACCGGGCCGTTCAGTGCAACACCCTTACTTCAGGAGTTGATGGCGTGGCCGAGGAGAGCAGCGATCATCGCGCCGGCGCGGGCCGCTCGCCCGGTGGTGGCGGGGGCAGGCCCCCACGTCGCGACGACCGTGGTCGCAGCGGTGGCCAGGGTGGATCCCCTCGTGGCGGTCGCAACGGCGGCCCGCCCAGCCGGAGTGCCGCAGCGGGTGGACGCGGACGCCCCGCCGGGGGCCGCCCCGGCACGGCAGCCGAGGGCGGAGACGACCGCGAGAGCCGGGGTGGGCCCCGGTTGGCCCCCAAGGGTCCCCGGCTGCCCGAGCCCCGCATCCCCGAGGGGGTCACGGGCAAGGAGCTCGACCGCTCGATCCACCACCAGCTGCGCACCCTGTCCAAGGAGAACGCCGAGGGGGTGGCCCAGCACCTGGTCATGGTCGCTACCTGCCTCGAGGCCGACGACGTCGACTCGGCGCTGGCCCACGCCGAGACCGCGGTGCGCCGCGCCGGCCGGGTGCCGGCTGCTCGGGAGGCGCTGGGCATGGTGGCCTACCGGCAGGGTGACTTCGCCCGGGCCCTCACCGAGTTCCGCACCGTCCGCCGCCTGAGTGGCTCCTCTCACCTGCTTGCGCTGATGGTCGACTGCGAGCGAGGCCTGGGTCGGCACGGCCGTGCTCTGGACCTGGCTGCGACCCCCGAGGCGGCCGGGCTGAGCGAGTCCGAACGGATCGAGCTCGCCATCGTGGTGTCCGGCATCCGGCGCGACCTGGGCCAGGACGACGCCGCCCTTCTCGCGCTGCAGATTCCGGCGCTGAAGCGCAGCCCCACAGCGGGGGTGTACCGGCTGCACTACGCCTACGCCGACGTGTTGCTCGGTCTGGGCCGTGAGGACGAAGCCCGAGCCTGGTTCGTCAAGGCCATGGAGGGTGACACCGAGGGCGAGACCGACGCGGTCGAACGGATCGAGGAGCTCGACGGGTTCGTCGTCGACCTCGGCGACGACGTGTTCGAGGACATGGACGCGATCGTGGCTCGGGTGGCGTCCGAGTCGCCCGAGGACTCCGACGGGCCCGAGGGCCCGCAGGACCGCCCGCAGGACCGCCCGGAGCCGGCGGAGTGAGCACCGGCGACACCCTCGTCTCGCGCTACGACGCGGTGGTCTGTGACCTCGACGGTGTCGTCTACCGCGGGCCGGCGGCCGTGCCGCACGCCGTGGAGACCCTGGGCCGGCTCGAGGCGCCGGTCATCTATGCGACGAACAACGCCTCGCGGTCGCCCGGCGACGTGGCCGCGCACCTGCGCGAGCTCGGTCTGGGCTGCACGGCGGATGCCGTGGCGACGAGCTCGCAGGCGGGGGCCTGGCTCCTCGCCGAGCGGTTCCCTGCCGGAACGGCCGTCCTCGCCGTCGGGGGAGCGGGGGTGGCGCAGGCCCTGTCGGAGGCGGGGCTGAGCCCGGTGCTCCCGGTCGAGGTCGCCGGGGCGGGCGCCGCCGTGCTGGCCGTGCTCCAGGGCTATGGCCCGGACGTGACCGCAACCGACCTGGCCGAGGCGGCGTACGCAGTCCAGGGTGGGGCCGCCTGGGCGGCGACCAACACCGACGGCACGCTCCCGACCGACCGCGGGGTGGCGCCGGGTAACGGCTCCCTCGTGGCCGCGGTCGAGCGCGCCGTCGGGCACCCGCCCCACCTCGTGGCCGGCAAGCCGCAGGCCCCGCTCTACCTGCTCAGCGCGCAACGCCTCGGCGTCGACGCGAGCCGGGTGCTCGCCGTGGGCGACCGCCTCGACACCGACATCGAGGGCGCCGTGGCGGCCGGCATGGACTCGCTGCTCGTGCTGACCGGGGTCGACGACCTGCAGGCCTGTCTCGAGGCGCCCGCTGCGCGCCGGCCGACGTGGGTGGCGCCGGACCTCCGTTCGCTCCTGGTCGACCCCGATGACAGCGAAGGGACGCTGGCCGCCCTGACCGCCGCGGTGCGTGCCGTGCACTCCGCGCGGGACGCCGGCGGCGATCCGGCCGAGCTCTCGCGGCTGGTCTCGCGGGCGAAGAGCGTGGTCGACGCTGCCGCACACCGGTAGCGTGGGTGCGCAGGGCGGCTGTCCGGGCTGCCGTATCGAGGAGGACCCATGGCCAAGCGCTCCATCCAGGGCTACGTCGAGCTCGCGTCGGGGCTCGGCGAGCTCACCCGCAGTCGCGCGAAGGAGGCCGCCCAGGAGATCATCGCCCTGGCGGGGTCCGACGCCTCCCGCAAGAAGGCCGCCAAGCAGGTGAGCTCGCTGGCCGACGAGCTCTTGCACGCGGCCGAGGCCAACCGCAAGCAGCTGGTTCGGCTCGTGCGCCGGGAGGTTGAGGCGGCCGTCGCCAAGCTCGACGTCAACCGCCTCTCCGGTGAGGTGCAGGCGCTCGGCGCCACGGTCGCGGGGCTGGCCGCCCAGGTCGACGACCTGGCCCGGTCCGCCGCGGGCATGAGTGCACGCACTCCCGGCCCGGTGGCCGACGCCCTCGCCGACATCGAGCCCGCGCGGGTCGCGCCGCGTCCGAGTGCGCCCGCGAAGAAGGCGCCGGCGAAGAAGGCGCCGGCGAAGAAGGCGCCGGCGAAGAAGGCTCCGGCGAAGAAGGCGCCGGCGAAGAAGGCGCCGGCGAAGAAGGCTCCCGCCAAGACGACCACCGCCGCGAAGACGACGGCTC
>DASQFD010000019.1:0-70817 GCA_035633255.1 Dermatophilaceae bacterium | reverse complement strand
ACGACCGTGAGGACCTCGTCCGCGGCCGGTGCCGCGGGGGCGGCGGGTGCCGCGGGGGCGGCTGCCGGTGCGGCTGCGGGGGCCGCCGCGGAGGCTGCGGACGGCGCGGGCAGGCCGAGCCGGTCGCGGACCCAGCCGGAGACGGCGTGCAGGGTGGGGAAGTCGCGCAGCTGGAGGTTCTCGTCGCGCTCGAGGTTCCAGTGGGTGCGGACGGCGGCGAAGACCTCGGCCTGCTTGACGGTGTCGACGCCCAGGTCGGCCTCGAGGTCCAGGTCGGGGTCGAGCAGGTCGGCCGGGTAGCCGGTCATCTCGGAGACGATGCCGGTGACGACCGTGAGGACCTCGTCCGCGGCCGGTGCCGCGGGGGCCGCCGGCGCGCCCGCGGCCGCGGGCGCCGGTGCGGAGGTCCCGAGCTTGCCCCGCACCCAGTCGGCGACGTGGTTCAGGGTGGGGAAGTCCCGCAGGGCGACCGTCTCGTCACGCTCGAGGTTCCAGTGGGTGCGGACGGCGGCGAAGACCTCGGCCTGCTTGACGGTGTCCACGCCCAGGTCGGCCTCGAGGTCGAGCTCGGGGTCGAGCAGGTCCGGCGGGTAGCCGGTCATGCCGGACACGATCGCGGTGACCGCGGTGAGGAACTCGTCACCAGCCGGGACCGCCGACGGCGACGCGGCGTCGGAGACCGGTGCCGGGACCTGGCCCACGGGTGCCGCGACGGCCGGCACGGGAGCCGGTGCAGGCGCCTGCGCCGCGGCCGGTGCGACAGGGGCGGGGGCCGGCGACGCGGCTGCGGCGAGTGCCGAGCCGGCGACGGGTGCGAGCCGGTCGGCATACGGCACGGGCACGTGCGTGCGCGCGGTGACGGGCACCGTCGGCGCCCCGACGTCGGTGACGCGCAGCCGGCGGTGGTCGACCTCCAGGACGCTGCCGTCGTGGCCGGACAGCGAGTCGAGCCAGCGCTGCCACGCCGCCGGGTCGACGATCCGGTACGCGTAGCCGAGCTCGTTCGGGGCGCGGCGCCGGCCGTCGGGCACGGGGGTCCGCCGCAGCAGCGACATGGCGATCTGCGAGCCGAAGCCCGCGGCGAGCCGCAGCGCGTAGTCGACGGGGTAGGACCCGCCGGTGGAGAGGTTCAGCCGGCCGAGGTCGGGGTCGACCTCCTTGAAGTTCGGCACCGGCGGGACGATGCCGGTCTCGAGCGCCTTGAGCGCCACGACGTCCTCGATCCCGGCGCCCATGGCGTGGCCGGTGAAGCCCTTGGTGTTGGTGATGACCACCGAGTCGGCCGCGTCGCCGAAGACCTGGCGCAGCGCGTTGATCTCTGCCGAGGCGCTGCCGCCCCGGGCCGGGGTGTAGGTCTCGTGCGAGACGAAGACGGTGCGTGCCGCGATGTCGCGGCGGTCCACGCCGCGCCCCTCGGCCTCGCGGACGAGGGTCTCCATGACGCCGCCGATGTGCTCGACGTCCAGTCGGGTGCCGTGGAAGGCGCTGTTCGCGGTGACCGCGCCGAGCACCTCGGCGATCGGCATCACACCCCGCTCGCGCGCCGCGTCGGCGGACTCCACGACGAAGGAGGCGGCACCGGCGCCGATGATCATCCCGTGCCGACGCCGGTCGAACGGCGTGGCGGCGTCCTCGACGCGCTCGTCGGTGGCCGCGGCACCGGAGGCGAGGAAGCCCGCGGTCACCCAGGGGAGCAGGTGCTCGCCGGTGGCGTCGTCGGCGGACACGACCACCACCCGGCGACAGCGGCCGGCGCGGATCCAGTCCTCGGCCAGCGAGAGCGCCAGCGTGGTGCTCGCACAGGCGGCGTTGACCTGCGTGTTGGGCCCGCGCGCGCCGATGATCTCGGCGAACTGCGAGTGCCCCATCGCCAGGGCCCGGAAGAGGAACCGGCGGTCGAACTCGTAGGGCTCGCGCTCCATCACCTCGCGCAGCTCGCCGATGAGCCGGTCGACCTCGGGGCGCGCCGGGTCGTCCTCGCGGATGAGGGTGCGCACGCCCTCGAGGGCGAGCAGGTTGTCGCGGCGGCCGCGGTAGGTCAGGTAGCGCTCGATCGACTCGGCGAACCGGTCGTAGCCCGGGAAGGCGGAGGCGAAGATGACGCCGGTGTCGTCGCGCAGCGCCTCGGGCAGGCCCCACCGGTCCGGGAGCTGGGTGCCGAGCGTCGTGGTCTTGTAGCTCATGACCAGCGGTATGCCGGCGTCGCGCAGCGCGTCGAAGCCGGCTCCCAGCGCCAGCCGCGTGGTGACGTCGAGCGCGTCGTCCCGGGCGGCGTCGATGCCGAACTCGGCGACGACGTCCAGGGGAGCGTGCCGCCCGGCGAGCTTGATGACGTCGGCCGGGTCGTCGATGGTCTGGAAGCTGCCGCCGCCGGAGGCGCCCTTGACGACGCGGGTGATCCGCATGTCGGCGAGCCGCTGGCGCAGGTGCTGGGGCAGCGTGCCGATGAAGTTCTCACCGGCGAGGATGCGCGCCACGTTGCCGTCGTCGAACACCCGCTCCGTGCCGGGCAGGCCGAGGGCGGCGCCGCTGACGACGACCGGCTCCAGCGGCGGCGGCGCGGAGGGCGCGGCACCCGGCTGCGGCGCTGCCACCGGCGCCGGGGAGCCGTCGTCCGAGTAGAGGTGCAGCCCCTGCTCGAGGACGCCGGCGAAGAGCAGCCCGAGCTCGCGGATGGTGTCCTCGGAGGGAGCCGAGCCGGTGTGCGCGGCCGGGCTGACGGAAGTCGACATGGAGGTGTCCTGCCTGGTGGTGGCGACGGTGGGGGAGGTCGTTCCGGCCGGTGCGGTGGCGGTCCCCGCCCCGGCCGGGGCCGCGGCCGGGGCGGCCCGGCCCTCGAGGCCGAGGCCGGCGGCATAGAGCCCGCACAGTGCCTGGTTGAACGCCACCTCGTCGCCCAGCTTCGGGTGGTTGGTGAAGAGCGCGAGGACGTCGTCGTGCTCCTTGCCGAGGACGTCCTCGACGAAGCCGTGCAGCGCCTTCTTGGGACCGACCTCGACGAAGATCCGAGCGCCCGCGGCATACAGGGTCTGCAGGCCCTTGATGAACTGCACGGGGGAGGCGATCTGCTTGCCGGCCATCTCCAGGACGGTCTCGGTCGTGGAGTGGTCGGGGTAGAAGTCACCGGTCACGTTGGCGACGATCGGCTTCACCGGCGGGCGCAGGTCCAGACGGCGCAGCGCGTCGACGAACGGACCGGAGGCCGGCGCGACGATGCTGGTGTGGAAGGCGTGGCTGACCGGGATCCGGGTCGCGGAGAAGCCCTCGGCCCCGAACCGCTCGACGATGCGCTCGACGGCGTCGGTGGCCCCGCCCACGACGGCCTGGCTGCTGCTGTTGATGTTGGCGATGACGACGTAGCCGTCGGCCGAGGCGACGATCCGCTCGATCTCCGCCATCGGGGCGAAGACGGCGGCCATGGCGCCGTTGTCGGCCATCGAGACCTTGGTCATCTCGCGCCCGCGGGCGCTGACCGCCTCGAGCGCGGCCTCGAGGGAGAGCGCACCGGACGCCACGAGCGCGCCGTACTCGCCGAGGCTGTGCCCCATGACCATGTCGGGCTCGACGCCGTAGGCCGAGAGCAGGCGGGTGAGCGCCAGGTCGGTGGCGAGGACCGCGGGCTGGGTGATCTCGGTCTGCATCAGCTGCTGGTTGAGCTGCTTGACCGCCGCGGCGTCCTCGCCGTCGATGAAGATGAACGAGGTGAGCGGCCGGCCGAGGAGCGGGGTCATGACCCGGTCGGCCTCCTCGAAGGTGGACCGGACGATCGGCTCGTCCACGGCGAGGTGCTTGAGCATGTTGACGTACTGCGAACCCTGACCGGTGTAGAGGAAGGCGACCTTCGGTGCCGGCCCGCGCCCGAGGAAGACCCCCCGCTGACGGAGCAGGCGGAACGCTCCCGGGTTGCCGGAGGCGAGGGCCTTCTCGAGCTGGGTGAGCTTGGTCGCCAGCTCCGCCGCGTCGCCGTAGTCGACCGCGACCCGCACGGCCGCGGCGGCGAGCGCCGGGTCGGGCGCGGCGGGCGGTGGGGCCTGCCCGGCGCCGGCGCGGGCGAGCACCTCGCGGACCTGGGCGAGCAGCTCGGCGTCGTCGCGCCCGCCGAGCACCAGCGCCCCCCGAAGCGGGGTCTTGGCGGGCGCCGGCGCCATGGCCGGTGCGGCTGCCGCGGCGGGTGCCGCTGTGGCGGCGGGCGCAGCGGCGGCCGTGGCGACCGGGGACCCGTTCGTCTGCGCCGCGGCGAAGGTGCGTGCGGGCTCCCGGTGCCGGCCCGGGACGAACTCCTCGATGACGACGTGGAAGTCGGTCCCGCCGAAGCCGAAGGCGCTCACGGCGCCGACACGCACCCCCGAGGGCGGCTCCGGCCAGGCGCGCAGCTCGGTGTTGACGGCGAAGGGCACGGTGTCCCAGTCGACGTTCTCGTTCGGGTGCTCGAAGTTCAGGCTCGGGGCCAGCTCCTTCTCGTGCAGGGACCGGACCATCTTGAACAGGCCTGCCGCCCCCGCCGCGGCCTTGAGGTGGCCGATGTTGGACTTCACCGAGCCGAGCGCGACCGAGCGGGGCGCCGCTCCTGCAGCGCCGAAGATCGCGGTGAGGCTGGCCAGCTCGGAGGCGTCGCCCACCCGCGTGGAGGTGCCGTGCGCCTCGATGGAGCTCGCCTGCGCCGGGTCCAGGCCGGCGCGCTCCCAGGCGCGGGCGACGGCGAGCTCTTGGCCGACGGGGTTCGGCGCGGTGATGCCCTTGCCCTTGCCGTCGGAGGCGCCCCCGATGCCGACGATCACGGCATACACGCGGTCACCGTCGCGCTCGGCGTCCGCGAGGCGCTTGAGGACGAAGAGGCCCGCGCCCTCGCCCATGACGAAGCCGTCGGCGCCGGCGTCGAAGGGCCGGGTCCCGGTGGCGGAGAGCGCGCCGATCTTGCAGAACTTCACGAAGGCGTCCACGGCCATGTTGCGGTCGATGCCGCCGGTGATCACGGCGTCGTACTGGTGGTCGAGCAGGCCGTCGACGGCGGCGTTGAGCGCCGCCAGACCGGAGGCGCAGGCCGCGTCGGTGGTGAAGTTCATGCCGCGCAGGTTGAACAGGTTGCAGATCCGGCCGGCGATGACGTTGGCCAGCTCACCGGGCATGGTGTCCTCGTTGATGTCGAAGACGTTGTCGAGGTAGCCCCGGCGGGTCTCCTCGACGATCCTCGCCTGCACGTCCGAGGGCAGCGCCTGCATGGTCGTGGACTGCTTCAGCCGCGCCACCACCTCGGGCAGCCGGATCCGCATGCTCGAGGAGTAGTGCTTCTCCCCGCCGATGGCGTTGCCGAGGATGACGGCGACGCGGTCGCTGTCCACCGACCAGTTGGGCCAGCCGGCGTCGGTGAGCGCGGCCCGGGCGGCGGAGATGGCCCACTGCTGAGCGAGGTCCATCTGGGCCGCCACCTTCGGCGGCACGGGGAGCTTCCAGGCGATCGGGTTCCAGTCGAACTCGCGGACCCAGCCGCCGATCGTGCTGTAGGTCGTGTCCGGGACCGAGCGGTCCTCGCTGTAGTACAGCGCCGGGTCCCACCGGTCGACCGGGGTGGGGCTGATCGAGTACTTGCCGCCGGCGATGTTGGCCCAGAAGGCGTCGCCGCTCGTTGCGTCCGGCATGATCGCCGCCATCCCGACGACGGCGACGGGGCTGCTCTGGGTGTGGCTCATGGTTTCGTCTGTCCTCGGGTCGGGCGGTGCGGCGCGGGTGGTGCCGGTCGGGCCGGATGCGGTGCTGCTGCGATGCGGGGTGCTGCTGGCGATGCTGCTAGCGATGCTGCTGGGAATCCGGGGGTGCTGCGGTGTGGTGGTTCGGGTGAGTGGTGGGCCGTCAGCGCGGCGGCCCACCCCGTGCTCGGGGGCCGCTCAGGGGACCCGGTCGTAGAGGACGTCCGCGACGCGGTCCATGTCCGCGACCAGGCCCGCTTGGACGTCGCGGATGGCGTCGAGCGGGAGGGCGGCCAGGCCGCCGACGGCCGGGCTGCCGGGCTGTGCCGCGCCGGCGACCCAGCGGCCGCCGTCTCCGGCGATGCGGGAGGCGACCTCGCGGGCGAACACCCGCGACATCAGGCCGAGCGCCGTCCCGTCGAAGCGGGTCGGGCTCTTCTCGTGGCGGTGCCCGGCCATCGCCGCAGCCGCGGCCTTGGCGAAGACGGCGGCGGTCTCGGTGAAGGCGACCAGCTCGCCGAGCCGGAAGAGCACGTGCTGGTTGCGCGTCAGCCGGCCGTTCCGGCACGCGTCGAGCACCACCGCCAGCGACTGCGCCGCCAGGGCGGCGGCGTCCGCGCCCACCGCGTCGTTCCTCGCGTGCAGCGCCGACAGCTCCGCCGCCATGTCGAGGTAGTACCGCCCGCCGGTCTTCAGGTGCAGCTGCCACCGGTCGCGCGCGATGGTCATCTCGAGGATCTCCGAGGTGCCCTCGTAGATGGTCGTGATCCGCACGTCGCGCTTGACCTTCTCGACCACGTAGGGACGGGTGTAGCCGTAGCCGCCGTGCGCCTGGATCGCGGCGTCGGCGGCGGCGTTGCCGGCCTCGGACGCCATGTACTTGGCGATGGCGCCCTCGGTGTTCAGCGCACCGTCCGTCCCCAGCCCGCGGTCGAGCTTGTCGGCGGTGTCCTCCATGAACGCCCGCGAGGCCTCGAGCCGCACGGCGTGCGGGACGATGAGCTTGTGCGTGAAGCCCTGCTTCTCGGACAGCGGCCCGCCGCCCTGCTCACGCTCCTTGGAGTAGGTGATCGCGCGGTCGAGCGCCTCCCAGCCGCCGCCGAGGCCGAACGCCGCGACCATGACCCGGGTGTAGCCGAAGACCTGCTGCGCCTGGACCAGGCCGCGGCCGGGCTCGGTGCCCACGAGCGCGCTCGCCGGCACCTCCACGTCGTCGAGGTAGAGCGCCGCGGTGTTGGACAGCCGCAGGCCGTGCTTGTCCTCCGGGGGGCCGGAGCTGAAGCCGGGGGTGTCGCGGTGCACGACGAACCAGGTCGGCCCCTCGGGCGTGCTCGCGAGGATGGTCGAGTAGTCGGCGATGGACCCGTTGGAGATCCACTGCTTGCGGCCGTTGATCCGGTATGCCGTGATCGTCCCGTCCTCGTCGGTGACCGGCGTCGCCGTGGTGGTCATCGCGCCGAGGTCCGAGCCCGCCTCGGGCTCGGTCGCGCCGTAGGCGAAGACGACGCCCTGGTCGGCGATCGCCCCGAGCCACTCCTTCTTCTGCTCCTCCGTCGCGCCCACGACGATGGGGTCGGAGCCCAGGAACGTCGCGAAGACCGCGGTCGCCAGCCCGATGTCCTTGCGGGCCATCGCCTCGCAGACGCGGTAGGAGTCGAAGGCACCGCCGTCCATGCCGCCGTAGGCCTCGGGGATGAAGACGAGCTGGACCCCGAGGGTCATCGGGTCGGACATCGCTCGCACGATGTCCTCGGGGCACTCGTCGTCGTGGTCGAGCTGGAGCTGACGGTCGAGGTCGAGGACTCCGTCGACGAAGTCGCCGAGCGCCTCGATCATCAGGTTCAGGCTGGGCAGGTCGAGCCCCGCGCCGCCGACGACATGGGTGGGTGGGGCGGGGGCAGTGGTCGTGTCGGTCATCGGTTCCTCACTTCGGTCCCCATCGGGACGACGGGTGCTTCTCAGGGGGCGGAGTTGGGGGCGGGCACGGCGGCGGCGGCGGAGCTCTCGTCCAGGTCGGGCCGGACCGAGCGCAGGAGCACCTCGGCGACGTCGGTCACCTCGACGCCCGCGGGAGCGGTGCCCTCGACGGTGCGCTGGGCGACGCCGTCGGACAGCATGGTGATGCAGAACGGGCAGGCGGCGGTGACCAGGTCGGGGGAGAGGGCCAGCGCCTCGTCGGTGCGGTTGAGGTTGATGCGCGTGCCCAGGTCCTCGTCCATCCACATCCGCGCTCCGCCGGCGCCGCAGCAGAACGAGCGCTCGCGGGTGCGCGGCATCTCGGTCAGCGCGAGGCCGGGGACCGCCCCGAGCACCTCGCGGGGTGCCGCGAAGACGCGGTTGTGCCGGCCCAGGTAGCAGGGGTCGTGGTAGGTCACGGCCTTGGCGACCGGAGCCACCGGCACCAGGCGGCCCTCGGCGACGAGCTGGGCGAGCAGCGTGGTGTGGTGGACGACCTCGTAGTGACCGCCGACCTGCGGGTACTCGTTCTTCAGGGCGTTGTAGCAGTGCGCGCAGGTGACGACGGCCCGCTTCACGCCCGCCTCGTTGAGGACCTCGACGTTCTGCCGGGCGAGCATCTGGAAGAGGAACTCGTGGCCCATCCGGCGGGCCGGGTCACCGGTGCAGGACTCGGCCTCGCCGAGGACCATGAACTCCACGCCGGCCTCGTGCAGCAGGGTGGCGACCGCCTGGCTGGTGCGCTGCGCCGTCTCGTCCAGCGCGGCCGCGCAGCCCACCCAGTAGAGGTACTCGACGTCCTCCGGGACCGTGGTGCCCCCGTCCGCGCCGAGCACGCGGACCTCGAAGTCGAGGGGCTCGGTCCACGACAGCCGCTGGGCGTTGCCCCGGCCCCACGGGTCACCGGCGTGCTCGAGGTTGCCGAGCATGACTCCGGCCTCCTCGGGGAACGCCGACTCCATGAGCACCTGGTAGCGCCGCATATCAACAATATGGTCGATGTGTTCAATATCGACGGGGCACTGCTCGACGCAGGCGCCGCAGGTCGTGCACGACCAGATCACGTCCGGGTCGATCACGGCCTCGGGACCGGCGGCGCGGTACGCGTCCAGGGGCGCCTCCACGGCATACCCGGTCGGGCCGACGAGGGGCACCTCGGCGAGCGCCTTCGTCGCGTCGGGCATCTGCTCGCGCGCCGACTCCGTCGCGGTCAGCCACGGCCCCTTGGCCAGCGCGTGGTCGCGCAGGCCCATGATGAGCATCTTCGGCGACAGCGGCTTGTCGGTGTTCCAGGCCGGGCACTGGCTCTGGCAGCGGCCGCACTCGGTGCAGGTCGCGAAGTCGAGCAGCCCCTTCCACGTGAAGTCCTCCACCTTCCCGACGCCCATCAGGTCGTCCTCGCCGGGGTCCTCGAAGTCGACCTCCTTGCCGCCCGACGTCACCGGGAGCAGCGCGCCGAGCGCCCGCGGCTTGCGGGCCAGGGCGACGTTGGGCAGCGAGGTGAGGATGTGCAGGTGCTTGCTGTAGGTGACGAAGACGGTGAAGCCGAGCAGCACCGCGAGGGCGACCAGCAGGCTCACCGTCTCGATGACCTCGTTGGCCGTCTCACCCAGCGGCTCGAGCAGCCGGGCGATGCCCTGGGAGAGGAAGGCGCCCCGGAGGAAGGGCATCGGGCCGCCCTCCTCGTTCACCCCCTGGGCGTTGATCTGGGCGCCGCGCGCGAAGAGGAGGGTCCAGACGACGTTGAAGATCATGAAGAGGACGAACCAGGCCGGCCCGAGGTGGGAGCCGAAGAAGCGCGACCGGCGGCCGAGGTCCTTGGGGGCCTCCCGGACCCGGATGACCGTGAACGCGACGATGGCGAGGACGCAGAGCAGGGCGAAGAGGTCCTCGACGAAGCCGAGGAGCGGGAAGTTGCCGACGACCGGGATCTGGAAGCGCGGGTTGAACAGGGCGCCGAAGCCCTCGAACACCGTCAGCAGCAGCACGCAGAAGCCCCAGAAGACGGCGAAGTGCGCCAGCCCCGGTCCGGTCCACTTCAGCAGCCGGCGCTGCCCGGCCACCTCGACGAGCTCGGTCTTGGCGATCTGGGCGGGGGCGCCCACCCGTCCACGCTCGAGCGGCTGACCGGAGCGTCCGACGCGGTACAGGAAGGCGAGCCGCGCACCGGCCACCCCCAGCAGCACGACGGTCATCGTCAGCCCGAGCACGAGCCGGACAACCTCCATCGATCACCCTCCTTGGTGATTGGCCCCCGAGGGGGGTTCAGCCCTTGCGCTTGGACACCTCGTCGATGAGGGCCGGGATGACGCTGTGCAGGTCGCCCACCACGCCGAAGTCGGCGATCTGGAAGATGGGTGCCTTGGGGTCCTTGTTCACGGCGACGATCGTCTTGCTGGACTGCATGCCCGCCCGGTGCTGGATGGCACCGGAGACGCCGGCGGCGACGTACAGGGTCGGCGCGACCGTCTTGCCGGTCTGGCCGATCTGCAGCTCGTGCGGCGCCCACTTCAGGTCGCTGACCGCCCGGGTCGCCCCGACGGCGCCGCCGAGGAGGTCCGCGAGCCTGCCGATGACCTCGAAGCCCTCCTCCGAGCCCACCCCGCGGCCACCGGCGACGACGACGGCGGCGTCGGCGAGGTCGGGTCGGCCGGTGCCGCCCTTGGGGGTCCGGGAGGTGACGGCCGCGCCCTTGGCGCGGTCACTGAAGGCGACCTCCAGGGTCTCGACCCGCGGCTCGACCGGCGCCGGCTCGGCGCTGACGGCGTTGGGCCGCACCGTGATGACGGGGGTGCCCTTGACGACCTGGGAGCGGACGTGGAAGGTGCCGGCCACGACCGACTGGGTCGCGATGAGGGCGCCGCTGCCGTCGGCGGAGATGTCGACCGCGTCCGTGATGATCCCGGAGTCGAGGCGGACGGCGACCCGCGCCGCGACGTCCTTGCCCTCCGGGCCGGAGGTGACGAGCACCGCGGCGGGGGAGGCCTTCTCGGCGACGGCGACCACGGCCTCGGCCTTGGGCAGGGACAGGAACTGCTCGAGCTCGGGTGCGGTCACGGCATACACGGTGCTGGCGCCGTACTCACCGAGGGCGGCCACGACCTCGTCGGTCGGCTCGCCGCACAGCACCGCGGACGGCTCGCCGAGGCCGCGGGCCAGGGTGAGCAGCTCGAGCGTGGCCTTGCGGACGCCGGTCGGTGTCGTCTCGGCGAGGACGATGATCTCGGGCAACGGAGGGCTCCTAGTGGATGGGGGTCGGCGAGAGTCGGCGGATCAGGGTCAGAGCGCGCCCCGGGCGGTGAGGAAGTCGGCCAGCTGCGCGGCTCCGGTGCCGTCGTCGACGACGACCGTGCCCGCGGTGCGGGTCGGGGCGGGGGCGATGTCGAGGATGCGGGTGGACGACGCCGCCAGGCCCACGGCTGCCGGCTCGACGCCGATGTCGGCGAGCGAGAGCGTCTCGATGGGCTTCTTCTTGGCCATCATGATCGCCCGGAAGGCGGGGTAGCGCGCCTCGTCGGTCTGGTCGGTGACGCTGACCACGGCGGGCAGTGCGGTGGTGACCTGCTCGACGGCCGCGTCGGTCTCGCGGGTGATGCTGACGCTGCCGCCGTCGACGGCCAGGGCCCCGGCGAACGTCGCCTGGTTGACCCCGAGCCGGTCGGCCACCATCGAGGGGACCACGGACATCTCGGCGTCGGTGGACGCCATCCCGGCGAGGACGAGGTCGAAGCCGACCCGTTCCAGGGCCTTGGCGAGCACCAGCGAGGTGGAGAGCGCGCACGACCCGTGGACGGCGTCGTCGACGACGTGCACGGCCTTGTCGCCGCCGATGGCCAGGGCCTTGAGCAGCCCGTCCTTCGCGCCGGCCGGGCCGACGGTCAGGTAGGTGACCTCGGCGTCCAGGCCGCCCTCGACGAGCCGCACCGCCTGCTCGACGGCGTACTCGTCCAGTTCGGAGAGCCGGCCCGCCACGGCCGCCCGGTCGAGCGTCCGGTCGTCGGCGAAACGCCAGACGGCGGTGGGCTCGGGGACGTACTTGACGAGGACGACGATCTTCATGCTGCCTGCCTTCGCTGCCTGGGGCAGGGCACTGGAGACCCTGCAGGATTCGGCTCGTTGTGGTGTGACGCTACGCGGTGTGGTGTGGAGTCCGCCTCCCCTAACCCTCTACTACGGCGTGTAGTACGCCACTCTATGGGCTACTGGCGGGTAGAACCGGCGAGTAACCCACGGCGGCCTCCTCGGGTGCGGCCGCGCCGGTCCCCGGCGTGGCTCTGGTCTGGTCTGGGTGGGTCTCGGCCGGGCTCGGCCGGGCTCGGCTGGGCTCGGCCGGGCTCGGCTGGGCTGGGCTGGGCTGGGCTGACGGGCAGGTGGTCGTCCACACCGGGCGTGGACCCGGTGAGGTGACATGGTGGCGGGTCCGGTGGTCCCTGCGCCACCCCTGCGGCCAAGTCGATGTCCGCCGGCGCCCTCGCGACCCGTTCGGGGGATTGCCCGCGGACCCGGTCTCGGGGCAAGGTGGCGTCCTGGCGGCCCGCCGGGTCGCCCCGCACGAAGGACGTGGTCCGGCATGGGCTTGCTCGACTGGCTGCTGGGCCGCAGTCCCGACCGCGCCGCCCGGTCGGCCTCCTCCCCGCCGTATGCCGGAACGCCGCCGTATGCCGGAGCGCCGCCGTATGCCGGACCGGCGCCGGCCCCGTCGCCGTTCCCCGACGGGTCGGGTCGGTCCCCGGGGGCGCCATCGGAGGACGAGCGTGCGGTGGCGCGCTACCGGTACCTGCTTCGGACCGCCTCGCCGGAGCAGCTCGAGGCGGTGCACACGGAGGCGTTCGCCCGGCTGACGCCGGAGCAGCGCCGCCAGCTCCTGACCGAGCTGGGCAGCAGCCTGCCCGAGGGTGAGCAGGTCCGCTCGGACGCCCCCGAGGACCTCGCGCGGGCGGCCACCCGTGCGGAGATGCGTCAGCCGGGCTACCTGCAGAGCACGCTCGGGCGCGGCTCGTTCGGCGGTGGGGGGACGCGGCCCGGCCCGGGGATGGGCCAAGGGATGGGCATGGGCGGGACCGTCATGGGCTCGATGATGGGCACCGTCGCGGGGGTGGTCATCGGCTCAGCGATCGCCAACACGCTCTTCGCCGGCTACGCCACCTCGCCGGAGGCACAGGAGGCCGGTGACGGCGGCGGCGGCGAGGGCGGCGGCGAGGGCGGCGGCGAGGGCGGCGGGGACTACGCCGCCGGTGGCGACCTCGGTGGGGGCGGCTTCGGCGGTGGTGACTTCGGTGGTGGTGACTTCGGTGGTGGTGACTTCGGCGGGTTCTAGCGAGCCGCGCGCTGCTGCAGCGTCCGGGCCCCCCGCTGGTGCAGCGCCCACCCGGCGACGACGAGCAGCGCACCGAAGCCCAGGAAGCCGATGTCCCACGAGAGCGGTGCGCCGAGGTCGTCACGGACGTGGTGGATGCCGAGGAGCTGGTGGTTCACCAGGCCCTCGACCAGGTTGAAGACGCCCCAGCCCGTGAGCAGCAGCCCGAGGTGGAAGGGCCAGCTCGGCGCCAGGTCGCCGCGGCGCCGCGGCGCCACGAGACGAGGGTCAGCAGCGACGCCGCGAGGACCAGCACCCACGTGCCGACGTGGAAGAAGCCGTCCGCGAGGGTGTTGACCTCCAGCCCGGCCACGGTGGTCATCGGAAAGTCCGCCACGTCGCTGACCATGTGGTGCCACTGCAGGATCTGGTGCAGGACGATGCCGTCGACGAAGCCGCCGAGCCCCAGGCCGAAGAGCAGGCCCGGCGCCTTCGACGGATACGGGCGGTGCCGGAGGGGGACAGGCGGGGTGGGGACGTCGTGGCCATGGGCCGGCCATACCCACCGGGGCGGTCCCGGACACCTGCCTCACCCGGCCGGACCGGCCCTCGGCGAGCGGGACCGGTGGGGCGGGAGTGCCGCCTCGGCTAGGTCGCGGGGCGCGCAGGCGTCCGCAGCCAGGTGTCGAAGAAGGCGCCGAGGTCGCGGCCGGACACCTGCTCGTAAACCCGCTCGAACTGCTCCGTCGTGGCCGACCGGTCGTCGTAGCGGGTGAGCCACAGCCGGGCCCCGGCGAAGAAGGCGGCGTCGCCGACCTCCAACCGCAGCGCGTGCAGCGCCGCAGCCCCACGGTCGTACACCGCGTCGTCGAGGAGGCCGAGCGGCGTCGGGTCGGAGATGTCGAGGGACCAGAAGTCGTCGTCCGCGGGGATCGCCAGGACGTCCTCGAAGGACTCCCGGGCCGTCGTGCGGCCGGCGTGCTCGGACCACAGCCAGGAGCAGTAGGTCGCCCACCCCTCGTTGAGCCAGATGTCGCGCCACCGGGCCGGGCTCACCGCGTCACCGAACCACTGGTGCGCCAGCTCGTGGGCCACCGTCCCCTCCCGGGCGACCCGGCCGTAGATCGGCCGGGTCTGCGTCTCCAGGGCGTAGCCGATGGTGTCGTCGTCGACGATCGCGCCGGCCGCGACGAACGGCTAGGGCGTGAAGGTGCGGGCGAAGAAGTCGACCATGTCGCCCTGCCTGGCCAGGGCCGCGCGGGTGGTGGCGAGGTTGGCGGGGGTCAGCGCGTCGTCCACCGCGTCCAGGACGGGTATGCCGTCCGGTGACCGCGAGGTGGTGAGCGTGTAGTCACCGACCGATGCCGTGGAGAGGTAGCTCGCCATCGGGTCCGGGGCGTGCCAGGCCCAGCGCGTCCAGCCGTCCCTCGTCGTCGGTGGGCCGGACGGGAGGCCGTTGGCCACGGCCACCTTGCCCTGCGGGACGGTGACGGCGATGTCGTACGTGGCCTTGTCCGAGGGGTGGTCGCTCACCGGGTACCAGGTCATCGCCGCGTCCGGCTCGTTGGCGACCATGGCGCCGTCGCGGGTCGTGACCCAGCCGTACAGCGCGTCCTCGATGTCGGTGGGGCGGGTGGTCCGTCCTCCGTAGGTGACGACCAGCCGGACCGGGGTGCCGCGCTTGAGCTTGGGGCGTGGCTGGACCGTCAGCTCCCAGATCCGGTCGCCGTCGTGCTGGGACTGCCAGTAGGCGGCGCCCTCCACCGCGGCGCCGGCCGCGGGGGCGGTGACCTCGCGGGCGGGCCGACCGTCCACCGTGAGCGCCGTGACGTCCAGTCCGCGCAGGTCGAGGCTGAGGCGGTCGAGGTCCTGGGTCGCCACGAGGTCGAGGGTGGCCGTGCCGTCCAGCCGGCCCTCCAGGGGCGCGGGTGCGGCGGCCGGCGGCGCGTATCTCAGCTCGAGGCCGTAGTGACGCACGTCGTAGCCGCCGGCACCGGCATACGGGAAGTACGTGTCGCCAGTCCCGAGCGCACCGGCGGTGAAGCGTGGTCCGTGCCGGCCGCGGTCCGCCCCGGCGGGTGCAGCGGAGGGCGCTCCGGAGGACGCACCGGCGGGCGCACCAGCCGGTCCCGCCGCAGCCGCCCCCGGAAGGGCGGCTCCTCCGGTCGCGAGGACGGCAAGGATTGTCGTGGCGACACGCGTGAGTCGTGGCATGTCGCCCCCCTCAGGCCCCGAGCGGTCGGCCGAGGCTCACGGGTCTGGGCGCCGGCCACCGTCGGTGGGGACGCGACGCTACTCCGTCGCCACCGGGACGTCGCGGTGAGGAGTCGCGGGTGGTGGAGGGGCGCACCCGGCACGCCGGATGCGCCCCTCCTGCGGGCCGGGCCGGGCAGGGTCCGCCAGAGGCCGTGCTGCTGCAGTCGGCAGCGGCCCTGGTGTCCGCTCAGATGTCGAGGTAGTGACTGGGCGACACGTGCTGACCTGCGCAAACGCGGTTCTCGCTCGCTCTGGGGCCGCGGTGGGCCTCCGTGTGCCGAGTCTCAGCGCGCCACCAGAGCGGTGACCTTGGCCAGTTCGTCGCCGTGGAGGTCGCGTTCGACTTCGAGGTCGTCGTCGGTCTGGAGGTTGATCCAGAACCGGTCGTCGACACCGAGGGACTTGAGCAGGCGCAGGGCGGTGTCGGTGGTGATGGCCCGCTTGCCTCGGACGATCTCGCCGATCCGGGTCTGGGGGAGCCCGGTGGCCCGGGCGAGCCGGTCCGCCCGCCGCCGCAGCCGAAGGTGGCGCGGCCGCAGGCTCGGGGGACGAGGGGGTGCTGTCGGACTCGTCAACCCGCTTGACGAAATCATCAACGGGCTTGACGACCTCCGAGCCACCCCCTGCGGGGGCGGGCTCGTCCCACGGGTCCCGTTCGCTGCTGCCGTGGACGCCGCCGGGAGTGACCGCGACACGCTCGTCGGGGGGGTGGACGGGGAGTGCCGTGCCGTGCAGGTGTGCGCCCCGATCCGGCTGCTGCGGGCTCGTTCTGGCGCCGCGCTGGCGCCGCGCCAGGGCTGCGCTGGGGCCGCGCTGGGGCGCGCAGACCACCGAAGAACGGCGGCTGACGCGGGAAGACGCCCGAAGACGATTCCGCAGGTCAGCCGCCGTTCTCGGCGACAGATGACAGCGGTCGGAAACCCCCGGATCAGATGTCGAAGTACATCTCGAACTCGTGCGGGTGCGGCCGGAAGCGGATCGGGTCCACCTCGTTGGTGCGCTTCCACTCGATCCAGGTCTCGATCAGGTCCGCGGTGAAGACGTCACCCTCGAGGAGGAACTCGTGGTCCGCCTCCAGCGCGTCCAGCACCTCGGGCAGCGAGCCGGGGACCTGGGCGATCTGGTCGTGCTCCTCCGGCGGCAGCTCGTAGAGGTCCTTGTCCACCGGCTCCGGCGGCTCGATCCGGTTCTTGATGCCGTCCAGGCCGGCCATCAGCTGGGCGGCGAAGGACAGGTAGGGGTTCGCCGACGGGTCGGGGATCCGGAACTCGATCCGCTTGGCCTTCGGGCTGTCGCCCGCGATCGGGATGCGCACGCACGCCGAGCGGTTCCGGGCCGAGTAGACGAGGTTGACCGGCGCCTCGTAGCCCGGCACCAGGCGGTGGTAGCTGTTGACCGTCGGGTTGGTGAACGCGAGCAGCGCCGGGGCGTGCGTGAGCAGCCCGCCGATGTACCAGCGGGCCAGGTCCGACAGCCCGCCGTAGCCGCGCTCGTCGTAGAACAGCGGCTCGCCGTCCTTCCACAGCGACTGGTGGGTGTGCATCCCCGAGCCGTTGTCGCCGAAGATCGGCTTGGGCATGAAGGTCGCGGTCTTGCCGAGGTGCCACACGACGTTCTTGACGACGTACTTGAACTTCATCAGGTCGTCGCCGGACTGCAGCAGGGTGTTGAAGCGGTAGTTGATCTCCTGCTGGCCGGCGGTGCCCACCTCGTGGTGGCTGCGCTCGACCGCGATGCCGACCTCGTCGAGCTTGAGGCAGATCTGGTCGCGGGTGTCCGCGAAGTGGTCGACCGGGGGGACGGGGAAGTAGCCGCCCTTGTAGCGGGTCTTGTAGCCGCGGTTGCCGCCCTCCTCGACGCGGCCGGTGTTCCAGGCCGCCTCGACGGAGTCGAGGTAGTAGTAGGACGCGTTGGCCTTGGTCTCGAAGCGCACGTCGTCGAAGATGTAGAACTCCGCCTCGGCGCCGAAGTAGGCGGTGTCGGCGATGCCGGTCGACGCGAGATAGGCCTCGGCCTTGGCCGCGATGTTCCGCGGGTCGCGGCTGTACTGCTCGCCGGTGAACGGGTCGACGATGGAGAAGTTCATCACCAGCGTCTTCTCGGTCCGGAACGGGTCCAGGTAGGCGGTCCGCGGGTCCGGGATCAGCTTCATGTCCGACTCGTGGATCGCCTGGAAGCCGCGAATGGACGACCCGTCGAACATCTGCCCGTTGGTGAAGAAGTCCGCGTCGACCGTGGACGCCGGGACGTTGAAGTGCTGCATGACGCCGGGCAGGTCGCAGAACCGGATGTCGACGAACTTGACGTCCTCGTCCGCGATGAACGTCAGGACCTCGTCAGGGGTGCTGAACAAGCGGGCCTCCTCGTAGAGGGTGGAGCGCGCCGGGCTCGGGACGGCCGGCGCTCGGTCCCGACCCTAGGGATCGGCGGTTTCCCGTCCGTGACCCGGGTGTTTCTGCGGTGTTACGCAGGCGCGGCGTCTCACCATGCGAGACGGGACGACCGATAAGTGGAACGGCGGCGGCACGGCATACAGTGCTCCCGTGGTCACCAGCAGCCCCGGGCCGGCCTCCGACGGAGGCCCGCAGGAGCAGGGGTATGCCGGCCAGCGCCTCGGTCTGCCGGCCGCCGGTCCCGGGTCGGTCGCGACCTTCGGGCGGCGCGCCGTCGCCGTGTTCGTGGACTGGATGCTGTGCCAGCTCATCGCCATCGGGGTGCTCGGTGTGCCGATCGGCAGCGGGGGGGCGGCGTCGTTCGCGCCGCTCGGGGTGTTCGCGGTGGAGAACCTGCTCCTGGTCTCGACGCTCGGCACGACCGTGGGGCACCGCCTGGTGGGACTGCGGGTCCGGCCGCTGCGGCCGGGGTTCTTCCCGCTCCAGGTGCTGGTCCGCACCGGCCTGCTGTGCCTCTTCGTTCCGGCGGTGCTCAGCGACAGCGACGGGATCGGCCTGCACGACCGGGTGGCCGGGACGGTGATCGTCCGGGGCTGAGGGTGCGCGCCGGCTCAGCGGCCGCGCATGGCCTTGCGGTCCACGCGGGCTCGGGTCGGGTCCATGCCGGCCGGCACCCCGGGGCGCAGGCCGCCCAGCGAGCGGAGCCGCTTGTGCACCACGGCGGTCTCGGCCTTGGTGAGCACCGGGCGCATCCGGGTCAGCTTGCCGCTGAGCTTGCGCACCGGCACCTGGTCCTTCCCGTCGCCGACGACCCAGAGGTGCACGGGGACCCCGGGGGCGACCCGGGCCACCTTCTTCTCCTCGGCCTTGAGCAGCTTGTTGACCCGCCCTGACGGCCCCTCGCCGAGGAGGACGACGCCCGGGCGGCCGAGCGCGCGGAACACCATGGCGGCTCCGGCCAGGTCGGTGGCCTTCGTGCCACGGACGCCGTCGATGGCCACGGGCTCCTGGCTGGTGTACCACCCACGCCGGCCCAGGCCCTGGATCGCGGCTCCGGTGGCCCCGGTCTGGCCCTCCAGGACGCCGTACATGGCCTTGTTGCCCCGGCGGTTCATGACGAGCGTGGCGGCGAGCAGGGCGGTCGGCAGCGCGAGAATCGCCGCGTAGATCGGGTAGCCGAGCAGGAAGCCGATCCCGACGATGACGCCGAAGGTCACCACCGCGGTGAGCAGCATCCACCAGCCGATGCGCTTGTCGATGGACCGGATCGCGGCGTAGCCCTGGCGGATCTCGGCGATCCGGCCGGGCTTCTTGGTGGCGTCCTTGGACACGGTGCGGTGCTCCTCGTCGGCGGGAAGGGCGGGTCGCGCGGCGGTGGGCGCCGCACTGCCCCGCGGTCAGGATACGGCGGGAGCGGAGCGGGCGACGAGGGCGGCGGCCTCCTGCCGGGCCGGGTCCGCGGCGGCCTCGGCGAGGTGCGAGAGGTGCCCGGGGATGGGGCGGCCCCACCGGCGCATCGCCGTCGCCCACAGGCGGCCCGCGCGGTAGGAGGAGCGGACCAGCGGGCCGGCCATGACCCCCTTGAAGCCGACGTCCTCGGCCAGGCGTGACCAGTGGACGAACTCCTCCGGCTTGACCCACCGGTCGATCGGGTGGTGCAGCGTGGAGGGGCGGAGGTACTGGGTGATCGTGAGGATGTCGCAGCCGGCGTCGTGCAGGTCGCGGATCGCCTGCTCCACCTCGACGTCCTCCTCGCCCATCCCGAGGATGAGGTTGGACTTGGTCACCAGCCCGGCGTCGCGCGCCATGGACAGCACCCGCAGCGAGGTGTCGTAGGTGAAGGCGGGGCGGATCTGCCGGAAGATGCGCGGGACCGTCTCCAGGTTGTGGGCGAAGACCTCGGGCCGCGCGTCGAAGACCTGCCCCACCAGCTCCGGCCGGGCCCCGAAGTCCGGCGGCAGGATCTCCACGCCGGTGTGCGGGTTGAGGGCGTGGATCTGCCGGATCGTCTCTGCGTACAGTCCGGCGGCGCCGTCGGGGCGGTCGTCACGGGCGACGCCGGTCACCGTGGAGTAGCGCAGACCCATCCGGCGCACCGACTCGGCCACCCGCCGCGGCTCGTCGAGGTCGAGGGGGGCCGGTCGGCCGGTGGCGATGTCGCAGAAGTCGCAGCGCCGGGTGCAGGTGTCACCGCCGATGAGGAAGGTCGCCTCGCGGTCCTCCCAGCACTCGAAGATGTTGGGGCAGCTCGCCTCCTCGCACACGGTGTGCAGCCCCTCGCCGCGCACCAGGGAGTGCAGCTCGGTGTAGGACGGACCCATCTTCGCGGTCGTCCGGATCCACGACGGCTTGCGCTCGATCGGGGTCTCGGCGTTGCGGGCCTCGACCCGCAGCAGGCGGCGGCCCTCGGGGGCGACGGTCACGGGGCTCCTCGCGGTGGTCTCGACGTGGTCCAGTCTACGTGGCGGGCCGGGCCCTCGCCGCCACCGAAGGGGTCAGGCGCCCGATGGCTCGAGCACGTCGGCGAGGTGCTTCTCGGCGTACGGCAGCACGTCCTGCACGGTCACCGGGCGCCCGGCCTCGCGGCTCAGCGAGCTCACCCCGGCGTCGGCGATGCCGCAGGGCACGATGACGTCGGCCCAGGCGAGGTCGGCGTCGCAGTTGAGCGCGAAGCCGTGCATCGTGACCCGCCTGCTGACGCGGACGCCGATGGCGCCGAGCTTGCGGTCCGGGCGCGTGCCGTCGCCGAGGACCCACACCCCGGTGCGGCCGTCGACCGCGGTGGTCTCGACGCCGAACTCGCGGGTGACGCGCATCATCGCCTCCTCCAGCCGGCGCACGTGGGCCACGACGTCGATCGGCACCTCGGTCAGCCGGACGATGGGGTAGCCGACGAGCTGCCCGGGGCCGTGCCAGGTGATCTTGCCGCCGCGGTCGACGTCGATCACCGGCGTGCCGTCGGTGGGCCGCTCGTGCGGCTCGGTGCGCTTGCCCGCCGTGTAGACCGGGGCGTGCTCGAGGAGCAGCACCGTGTCGGGCTCCCGGCCCTCGACGACGGCGGCGTGCACCTCGCGCTGGCGCGCCCAGCCCGCCTCGTAGTCGACGAGGTCGGGGGCGAAGCCGAGGTGGACGAACCGCATGCCCGCAACGGTAACCGCCGGACGTGACTCACGGGCCCGCGACGTATGCCGTCACGGCCGGAGCCAGCGACGGTCCGCGCCTGGCACTGTCGGGCCGGAGGGGTGAGGGCCTAGAGTGGCAGGGCACGGCCGCCTTGGACCCCGGTGGCGACATCGACCACCGCTGGAGTCCGCCATGGCAGCCGTAGCAGTGTCACAGGTGCCGCAGATTCGCTCGTGCGCCACCCTGCGGGCATCACTTCTGGACTATGGGGCCGTGTGGGTCCTTGAGCTGTCCGGAGAAGCCGACATTGCCACCGAGAGCATGTTGGGGGAGGAACTGGCGCAGGCGGCGGGGAAGAACCGCGGACACCTCGCGGTCGACCTGACCGGGCTGAGGTTCTGCGACGTCCGCTCGGCTCACCTCATCCGCCGGGCGCGAGGAACGGCGCCGGTCGAGGTGACGGGCGCGACCGGGTCGGTCCTGCGCGTGTTCGGCCTGCTGGACTCGCTGGCGAGGCAGCCCGGGCACTGAGCGACCGGTGCCCCCGCTGGTGAGCGCTGCGGTCAGGGTGCCGTGGTGAGGGCCGGATGACGACTGGGGTCGGTGACGACCGCCAAGGCGACGTCGCTGAGTCGGTGCTGGTTGCGGCGGGCGTAGCCGCGCATGAGCTCGAAGGCGGCGTCGACGCCGATGCCGTGGGTTCTGGCGAGAACGCCCTTGGCCTGCTCGATGGTGACCCGGCTGTTGAGGGCGCCCTGGAGCTGTTCGGTGAGGATCTCGGCGCTGCGGATGGTGCGTTCCTGGAGTAACCCGATGGTGGCGATGTCGGCCAGGCACTGGACGATGCGGACGTCGGTCGGTTCGAGGTGTCCGAGGTCGGTGCTGAACAGGTTCAGGGCGCCGATCACCTTCTGCCGGTGGCGCAGGGGGAAGGCGTGCACGGACTGGAAGCCGGCCTCGACGGCCCGGGGGGCGAACAGCGGCCATCGCTGCTCGGCATGGTGCAGGTCGCTGTTGACCACGGCCGTGCCGGAGCGGAAACAGTCCAGGCACGGGCCTTCCTGGTACTGGAGCTGGAAGAGCTCCAACAGCTTCACGGACTCCCCCGAGGACGCCATGTACTGCAGCTGACCGTTCGGGTCGGCGAGCAGCAACCCGGCGGAGGCGGCATCGCTGACCTCGGCGGTGTGCCTGGTCAGCGACTCCAGGAACTCGATGATGTCGAAGTCGTCGACGAGGGTGTCCGCGACCTCGACGAAGATGTCGGCGAGGTGCGCAACGGCGATCATGGTGCCCGAGCCTTCCGGCTCGTGGACCGCGCGAGCGTCGACGTGGTTGGTCATTTCGTGTCCCGTTCCAGCCTCAGTTTACCGCCGACGATGTCCCCGGCCACAGCGCTGATGGAGCGACCTTGGGCGTACGCGTAGCCGCGGAGCCTGGCCATTGCCTCGTCGATGCGCACGCCGAGGTCGACCATCACCATGCCCTGGGCCTGGTAGACCTCCAGCCGGTAGGCCAGCACGTCATCCAGGTCGGTGGTGGCCTGGTTGCCCGCAGCACCGCCATGCCCATCCACCAGCAAACCCATCGCCACCTCGGCGAAGGTGAAGGCTTGGGTCAGCGCCTCGGCGGTCAGCGAACCGGGCGTGTCGCAATAGATGTCCAGGGCCCCCGCACGAGCCGCCCCGACCTGCAGGGGGAACGCGAAGACGGCTCGGACGCCGTGCTGGTGGGCCGCTGGGCCATAGCCGAGCCAGCGGCGGGTGCCGTGGGTGTGCAGGTCGGGTTCCAGCACCGCCCGGCGCGACGCGTGCGCGTCGATGCAGGGCCCCTCACCGAGGGTGAACTGCAGTTCCTCGAGCGCCCGGCTCGTCGCGTCGGAGGCAGCCACCGTCCCGCCCGCGTAGCTGTCATCCGTGAGCAGGCTCAGTCCGACGCCGGTGGCCGGCAGTGCCCGGGCCAGCGCCCTACAGAGTGCCTCCAGCCGCCCGATGTTCCCCGGGGAGGTCCCTGCAGTCCGGGGCTCGCCGTCGATGAGCTTGTTGGCGTGGGCCATCCGCGCCGGTAGGTCATCCATCGCCAGCACCGACGCCCGACCGCATCGGCGTGATGACAGCAGCGGGGGAAGTGGGGGAAGGAAGCGCCGCCTGGCGCACGTCCCGAGCCGCAGCACGGCGGCGCCACCCCCTCCGAGCGCCGGCCAGGACGACCCGCTCGTCAGAGCGGGCCGGGCTCTGGATCGGGGTCACCTCCACGGCGAGCGAGCTTCCGCCCGCTGCCGCGCAACGCGGGAAGCGACCTGGAGGGAAGACGCCTGGATTCGGCGGGCCGCGAGTCCTCGCAGCAGGAAGAGAGACCGTGACCCCATCTCCACTCTCCTACGCCTCGTCCGGACCGCTCGGGAGCCACCGGGGTCACGGGTGACGCTTTGACCACCATATCGCCAGGGCGTCCAGCACAGAGTCAAGGGGCGAGTCCAGTGCGCGGCCCATCACCCGGTCCGACCCGACGAAGAGCGCAGGACTCTGTTCCTGACGCGGTGACAACCGCGTCAGGAGCACTCTGCGCCACGACACGCCACGTACCCCGCCGGGCACCCATCCTGCGTCGCCGTTGACCCACCCTGCCCGTCGCATCCGGGTGCGGAGCAGGCTGCCCAGTCTGCCCGGCCCCCCGTCCCACCACCGGCCTAGGCTCGGGTGATGGTGCGGATGGGCCTGGTCGGCTACGGGCTCGCAGGTGCGGAGTTCCACGCCCCGCTCGCCACGGCTGCCGGTCTCGAGCTCGCCGCCGTGGTGTCCTCCGACCCCGGCCGTCGGCAGCGGGCCAGCCGGCACCTGCGGGGCGTGACGCTCCACGACGACCTCGCCGGGCTGCTGGCGGCCGGGGGCGTCGACGTCATCGTCCTGGCCTCGCCCACGGGCGCGCACGCCGGGCAGGCGCACGCGGTGATCGACGCCGGCGTCCCGGTCGTCGTCGACAAGCCCCTGGCCGTCGACGCCGAGACCGCACTCGCCGTCGTCGACCACGCCGTGCAGGCCGGCGTGCCGCTCACGGTCTTCCAGAACCGCCGCTACGACTCCGAGTTCGCCACCCTCACCGACGTCGTCCGCTCCCGGGCCGTCGGCGCCGTCCACCGCCTCGAGATGAGGTGGGAGCGCTGGCGGCCGGAGCCGAAACTGCGGTGGCGCGAGCAGCTGCCCGCCGAGCAGGGCGGCGGCCTCCTCCTCGACCTGCAGGCCCACCTCGTGGACGGCGCCGTGCGCCTCTTCGGGCCGGTGGACAGCGTGTTCGCGACCGTCGACGCCCGAACCACCCGCTCGGAGGACGACACCTTCCTGGTGTGCCGTCACGCCAGCGGCGTCGTCTCGCACCTGACCGCGTCCTCGCTGTCCGCGGCACCCGGGCCGCGCGTGCGGCTGCTCGGGAACGCGGCGGCATACCTCTCCGCGCAGTTCCCGGGGGAGCCGGTCACCCTCCCCGACCTCGCGGACGCGGATGCCGACCACTGCGGGTGGCTCTACCGGGGGGCCCAGCGGGAGCCGGTGCGCCGGGTGCGCTCGGAGCAGGCCGACTTCTACCGGGGCCTCGCCGCCGCGCTGGCCGCGCACGACCGGCAGGCGGCCATGCCGGTGGACCCTCGCGACGCCGTGCACGTGCTCGCGGTCCTCGACGCGGCGCGGGAAAGCGCGCGGGGCCACCGGGTGGTGGAGGTGCTGGCCCCCGGACGGCCGCCCTCTCCCTGACCCGTCAGGGGGTCGGCAGGCGGCGCGGCTCGAGCCGCTCCTCGACCGCCTCCTCCCCGACCCGGCGCACGACGTAGGCGCCCTTCCCGTCCACCTCGGCGACGGCCTCCACCAGGTCGGTGCCGGAGTAGACCAGCCCCACCCCGTCGTCGGTGCAGTGCGTCTCCGGCAGGGTCCCGTTGGCGACGAGGCGGTGCACGAGCGGCCGGCGGCGCTCCTCGCTGTCGTAGTGCACCCCGTTGCCGTAGGGCAGGAGCGCCAACCCGTTCAGGACCGGCCGCAGCTCGGGGCCGAAGGAGTCGGTCGTGCCCCCGACGAACCAGCAGATCGACCCGGCGGACACCCCGCTGAGGACGACGCCGGCCTGCCACGCGGTGCGCAGGGCGGTGCCGAGGTCGTGGACGGCCCAGACCGCGAGCAGGTTGGCGACCGAGCCACCCTGCACCCACACCACGTCCGAGGCGAGCAGCAGGCCGGTCACGTCGTCGACGCTCGGCATCGGGAAGAGGTCGAGGGTCGTGACCTCCATGCCGGCGAGCCGGCCGGCCTGGTGTACGTGGTCGTTGACGTACCGCTGGTCGCCACTCGCGGTCCCGACGAACGTCAACCGCGGGCGGCGCCCGGTCACGCCGGACCGGTCGACCGCGTGGTGGACCAGGGCGTTGAACTCCAGGACGGTGCGTGTCCCCGGGCGGTAGCCGCCCGAGGTCGCGAGGATGGTGGGGGACTCGGCGGGCATGCCGGCAAGGCTAGGGGCGCCCGCCGTGGGACGGACCCTGTGGACAACTGAACGGCGCCCGGGCGCGCCTGCGGCACAGTGTCGCCATGCTGCTGGACCGGCTCGGGCCGCTCGACGTGGAGGAGGTGGTGGTCAGGCCGCGCCCACCGGTGATGCCGGGTTACGACGTCGGCGAGCTCATCGGCACGGGGGCCCACGGCACGGTGTGGTCGGCACTGCGTGAGGACGACGGCGTCGCCTTCGCCGTCAAGGTCGTGCCCGCCGCCGACGACGGCGCGGTGGCCCGTGAGGCGGCCGTCCTGCGGGGGGTGCACCACGCCCACCTGGTCGCGGTGCACGACGTCGTGGCGCTGGAGGGCGGCGGCGTCGCGCTCGTCCTCGACCTCCTCGCCGGCGGCCCCCTCGGCGAGGTGGTGCGGGCCCGGGGTAACCTCAGCGCCGGTGAGGTGGTCACCGTGCTCTCACCGGTGGCCTCCGCGCTCGGGGCGCTGCACGCGGCGGGCGTCGTGCACGGGGACCTGTCCCCGGGCAACGTCCTGCTCGACCGCTCCGGCCGGCCGCACGTCGCGGACCTGGGCACCGCGCGGATGCGCGGTGAGATCGCCGGGGACGTCCACGGCACCCGGGGTTTCGTCGCGCCGGAGGTCACCCTGGGTGGCCTGCCTACCTCCGCCTCGGACGTGTATGCCGTCGGCGCACTGGGGTGGCTGTGCCTCACCGGGGAGGAGCCCGGGCCCGCGCCGGTGCGTGGCCGCCTCGTGGACGCGCTGCGACCACGCCCGCACGACGAGCCGCTGGTGGCGGTGCTCGATGCGGCGCTCCGAGGTGACCCCGCGTCACGGCCCACGGCCGAGGAGCTCGCCATGGCGCTCTACGAGGCCGCCGCGCCCGAGCCGCTGCACCTGGTGACCCCGGACGACGAGGTCAGCGCACTCACCCAGCGGATCCGCGACCTGGCCCGCCCGGAGCCGGTGCCGACCCCGCAGCGTCGGGGACGGCGCGGGGTCGGGCGCCACGTGACCCGCCGGCGCACCGGCCGACGGCGAGTCGGACAGGACCGGGTCGGGCAGGACCGGGCCGGGCAGGACCGGGTCGGGCAGCGGGTCGGGCGGGCGCCCGCCGCCCGGCGGCCGCTCGCCGGGGGGTTGGCGGTGGTCGCCGTCGTCGTCGTGGCGGTGTCGCTCGCTGCCCTGGCCGTGGACCGCCTCGGCGCACCGGAGGCAACCAGCCCCCGGACCACACCGACGGCCAGTGCTGGGCCAGCCACCAGTGCCGGGCCGGCCACCAGTGCTGGGCCGGCCACCAGTGCCGGGCCGGCCACCAGTGCCGGGCCGGCCACCAGTGCCGGGCCGGCCACCAGTGCCGGGCCGGCCACCAGCGCCGCCCCCCCGCCGTCGACGGCGCCACCGGTGCGCGGTGCGGACGTGGGGCTGGACCGGGGGTCACCGCGCCGCGACCCCGTGCGCCTGGTGCAGGCGCTCTCAGACGCGCGGGCGCGGGCGTGGGGCACCGGGGTGGCCGCGCGACTGGCGGAGGTGGACGCCCCCGGGTCCGCGGCGATGCGGCAGGACACCGAGGCCCTGGCCGCGGTGCAGCGCAGCGGCGGACGTTACGCCGGGCTTCGCTTTACCGTCCGTGAGGCCAGGGCCGACGCGGTGTCCGGGGCGGCGGCCACCGTCCGCGCCGCCGTGGACACCTCCGCGTATGCCGTGGTGACCCCGTCCGCGCGCACCGAGCGCCCCGCACGAGCGGGCACGCCGGTGCTGCTCGACCTCGCCTGGACCGACGCCGGCTGGCGGGTCACCGCCGTTCGCGCCCCGTGACGCCCCGCCCCGGTCGTCCCGCGCCGCTGGCCCGTCAGGGAGCGCGGCGGGCGTCGGCGAGCAGCCACTCGACGGCAGCCTCCAGGGTCGGCTGCTCGAAGAGGAAGCCGTCGGCGAGCAGCCGCTGGGGAAGCACCCGCTGGCTCGCGAGGATTTCCCCGGCGAACTCGCCGAGCACCGCGCGGAGGGCGAGCGACGGCGCCGGCAGCACCGCCGGCCGGCCCAGCGCCCGGCCGAGCGCGCGGGCGACGTCCTTCTGGCGGGCCGGCTCGGGTCCGGTGAGGTTGACCGGGCCGCGGAGGTCGCCGTCGAGGAGGTGGAGCAGCGCCCGGACCTCGTCCTGCAGGGTGATCCACGGCCACCACTGTCGGCCGCGCCCGAGCGGCCCGCCCACCCCGAGCCGCGCCACGGTGAGCAGCCGGCCCGCCGCACCTCCGGAGGCGGCGAGCACGAGGCCGGTGCGGGCGAGCGCGACCGAGGCCCCGGCGTCGACCGCCGGCGCGGTGGAGGCCTCCCAGGCCCGCACCACCTCGGCGAGGAAGCCGTCCCCGATCCCGCTGTCCTCGGTCAGCTCCTCGTCGCCGCGGCTCCCGTAGAAGCCGACGGCCGAGGCGTTGACCAGCCGCACCGGGGCACCGGACTGCGCGACCGCCGCCGCGACGGCATGGGTGGTGTCGGTGCGGGAGGTGAGGATCTCGGTCTTGTACGACGGGGTCCATCGCCGGTCGCCGACACCGGCCCCGGCGAGGTTGACCACCGCGGCCGTGCCCTCCAGGACATGGGGGTCCAGCCGGCGGGTCGAGGGGTCCCAGCGCACCTCGCCGGGGCCGGCGGGCGGGCGGCGCACCAGGCGCACGACGCTGTCGCCGCGCTCGACGAGCCGGGCGCACAGGGCGCCGCCGATGAGCCCGGAGGCCCCGGCGACGACGACGCGCCGCCCGCCGGGGGAGCCGTCCATCAGCGCTCGCCGTCCGTCACAGGCCCATGGAGGCCTCGAACGCCCCCTCCTCCAGCCGCTCCTTCATCGCCGAGAGGAAGCGTGCGGCGTCCGCACCGTCGACGATCCGGTGGTCGTAGGACAGCGCGAGGTAGACCATCGACCGGATCGCGATCGTCTCGCCGCCCTCGGTGTCGCTGACGACCACCGGACGCTTGACGACGGCGCCGGTGCCGAGGATCGCCACCTGCGGCTGGTTGATGATCGGGGTGTCGAAGAGCGCGCCCCGCGACCCCGTGTTGGTGATGGTGAAGGTGCCACCGGCGAGGTCGTCCGGCATGATCTTGTTGGTGCGGGTGCGCTCGGCGATGTCGGCGATGCCGCGGGCCAGCCCGGCCAGCCCGAGGTCACCGGCGTTCTTGACCACCGGGACGATCAGGCCCTTGGGGGTGTCCACCGCGATGCCGACGTGCTCGGCGCCGTGGTAGGTCACCTCCTCGCCCTCGATGCTCGCGTTGACCATGGGGTGGGTCTTGAGCGCCTCCACCGCGGCCAGGGTGAAGAACGGCAGGAACGACAGCTTGACGCCCTCGGTCCGCTCGAAGTCGCCCTTGGCGCGCTGGCGCAGGCGGGCGATCTTCGTGACGTCGACCTCGACGACCGTCGTCAGCTGGGCGGACACCTGAAGCGACTCGACCATGCGCCGGGCGATCATCTTGCGCAGCCGGGACATCGGCACGGTGGTGCCCCGCAGCCCCGAGCCGTCGGCCGCGGGAGCCTTCGGCGCGGCAGCCGGCGCCGCCGGCGCCGTGGAGGGGGCGGCCGGCTCCGGCTCAGCCGCCTTCCGGGTCGCCTCGGCGGCGACCAGGACGTCCTGCTTGCGGATCCGTCCACCCACCCCCGTCCCGGTGACCGTCGTGAGGTCGACGCCCTGGTCGGCCGCCAGCTTGCGGACCAGCGGGGTGACGTATGCCGATGCGTCGGCCGGTGCCTCCTCCCCGCCCGAGCGGCCGGGGGCCGTCGAGGTGGACGTCGAGGTGGACGTGGACGTGGTCCCGCCTCCGGGTGCGGTGCTCGCGCCGCCCGCCGGCCTGACCGGCGGGGTCGAGTCACCCTCGTCGGCCTCCGCGGCCGCCTCGGCGTGGACCTCGACGTCCCCCTGCGTCGGCTGGCCGGCCGACGGCTCGGCGGCGTCCCCGCCCGGCGATCCGCCCTGCTCGGTCTCGGGCGCCACGCCGGCATACGAGTCGGGAGCCGGCTCGGGAGCCGGCGGCGTCGCGCCGGTCGGCGGGGCCTGCTCCTGAGGCGCCTCCCCGGCGGGTGCCTCGGCGGCGGGTGCCTCGGCGGGTGCCTCGGCGGCGGGCTCGGCGCCGCCGCCCTCCGCACCTCCGACGACCGCGAGGTCGGCGCCTACGGGCACCGTCTCGTCCTCCTGGACCAGGATCGAGGTGAGGGTGCCGGCCACGGGGGACGGGATCTCGGTGTCCACCTTGTCCGTGGAGACCTCCAGCAGCGGCTCGTCCACGGCGACGTCCTCGCCCACCGCCTTCAGCCACCGGGTGACGGTGCCCTCCGTGACGGACTCGCCGAGTGCCGGCATGGTCACCGTCGTGCCCCCGCCCCCGCCTGCACTGCCCCCGCTGCTCCCTGCCTCGCCGCTCCCGACGGTCGGTGCGGCCGGGGCCTCCGGCTGCTGCCCCTCCGCGGGCGCCTGCTCTACGGGCGCCGCCGCAGCGGGCGCCGCTGCCGGCGCGGCCGCGGGATCCTGCGGCTGGGCCGGCTCCTGCCCGCCCTCGTCACCGGCGTGCGCGACCGCGTCGCGGTCGGCGGCCGAGTCGACGCGGTCGCCGTCGCTGGTGTCGGTGGCGGTCTCGGCGGCGGCATCCTCCCCACCGGAGGACGCCTGCGAGCCGCCCGACTGCTCCCCGTCGTCGCCGGCACCCGCACCGGCCGCGCCGTCGCCGATCACGGCGAGGTCGGCACCGACCGGCACCGTGTCGTCCTCCTGGACCAGGATCTCCTGGAGGGTTCCGGCCACCGGTGACGGGATCTCGGTGTCCACCTTGTCGGTCGAGACCTCGAGCAGCGGCTCGTCCACCTCGACGCGGTCGCCGAGGCCCTTGAGCCAGCGCGTGACGGTTCCCTCGGTGACGGACTCACCCAGCGCGGGCATGGTCACGCGTTCAGCCATGAGGTGTTCTCTCCTTGTCCGGGGCAGCGCTGACCATGCTAGTTGCGGGTCAGTCGTGGGAGTGGAGCGGTTTGCCGGCCAGTGCGAGCTGCGCCTCGCCGAGCGCCTCGTTCTGCGTCGGGTGCGCGTGGAGGAACGGCGCGACGTCCTCGGGGAAGGCCTCCCAGCCGACGACGAGCTGCGCCTCGCCGGCCTGCTCGCTCATGCGCGCCCCGACCATGTGCACGCCGACCACCGGCCCGTCGACACGGCGCACCAGCTTGACGAAGCCCGAGGTCCCCAGGATCAGCGAGCGACCGTTGCCCCCGAGGCCGTACTGCGCCGTCGCCACCTCACCGAAGCGCTCCCGGGCCTGCTCCTCGGTCAGCCCGACGGAGGCCACCTCGGGGTCGGAGTAGGTCACCCGGGGGATCACCGACTCGTCCACCGGTGCGGGGTCGAGCCCGGCGAGGTCCTCCGCGACGAAGATCCCGTGCGCGAAGCCGCGGTGCGCGAGCTGCACGCCTCGCACGAGGTCGCCCACCGCGCGCACCCCCTCGAGCGTGGTGCGGCACCGGTCGTCGGTGACGACGAAGCCGCCCTCGTCGAGCGAGACCCCGGCCTCCCCGAACCCCAGCCCGGCGCTCGCCGGCCCCCGACCCACGGCGACGAGCAGCAGGTCCGCCTCCAACGTCGTCCCACCGTCGACGTCGACGCGCACGCCGTGCTCGTCCTCGACCACTCCGGCGACCCGGGCCCCGGTGCGGACGGTGATGCCGCGCCGCCGGTAGGCCCGCTGCAGCTGGGCGCTGACCGCCGCGTCCTCGCCGGGCAGCAGGCGGGGCAGCGCCTCGAGCACGGTGACGTCGGCACCGAAGGAGCGGAAGATCGACGCGAACTCGACCCCGATCACCCCGCCGCCGAGGACCACGACCCGGCCCGGCACCTCGTCGAGGGCGAGCGCCCCGTCGCTGGTGACGACGCGGCGCCCGAGCGGGACACCCGGCAGGGTGCGTGCCACCGACCCGGTGGCCAGGACGACCGACGGCGCGGACAGCGTGCGCCCGCCCACGGCCACCGTGCCCGCGTCGACGAGCCGCCCGTCCCCGCGCACGACCTCGACGCCCCGCTGGGTGACCAGGCCCTCCAGCCCCCGGTGCAGCCGGGAGACCACCGAGTCCTTGTATGCCGTGACCGCCGGCATGTCGACCGCCTCCAGGACGGTACGCACGCCGAACCGGTGACCGTCGCGCGCGGCGTCCGCCACCTCCGCGGCGTGCAGCAGCGCCTTGGTGGGGATGCACCCACGGTGCAGGCAGGTGCCGCCGACGAGGTCCCGCTCCACCAGGGCGACCGACATCCCGAGCTGCGCGGCGCGCAACGCGCACGCGTAGCCACCGCTGCCCGCGCCGAGGACGAGGAGGTCGTGGGTCGGGGCGTCCGCGCTGGCCGGCATCGGGCGGGTCCCTCTCGTGTCGGGCGCCCCGGTCGAGGACGGCGGCGGCGGCTGCCGTGGAGGTGCGGCGGCGCGGGTGCTGAGCATCCTGTCACCGATGACCCCCCGGTGCGGCTCTCGGCGTCGGGGCTCCCTGTGGGACGCGGACGCGCGGAGGGCACCGCATCCGGCGCACTCCCAGACTCGCGCCCTAGGGTGGGTCCCATGTCGTGGTGGTCACGTCGGCGTGCCAAGGACGCCGGCGGCCGTGGGGAGCCCCCGGCGGTGGACCTCGCGGCGGTGCGGGCGCACCTGGCCGACTTCGCGGCGAGCCGTCGTGGCGTGGAGGCGTACGTCGAGCCGGCCACCCACGTCACGTCGACGACCGTGGTGCTCATCGCCCACGACGGCGAGTGGACCCGCCGCGCCGTGCCCGGTCGCCCGCAGGCCTTCGAGCTGGCGCGGGGCCTGGGGGTGCCCACCTACGACGTCAACCAGACCGGCTATCCCAGCCGGATGCGTGAGTGGAACTCCCGGCAACGCCGTCGCGCGCGATGACCGAGGCGGTCCGGCCGTGACAGGCTGGGCGTCCGCCACGACGAAGGAGCCACCGATGTCCGGGTCCAAGGGCAGCCACCAGCCCGCGAGCGAGCAGGTCAAGGAGAAGTTCCGCGCGGCCCTGGAGCGCAAGCACGCCCACGGCGGAGCGGACGTGTCCGGGCCGGAGGGCGGCTCACGCGTCGCCGAGGGCGGTCACGGGCCGTCCGCGGGGCAGCGGATGTTCCGTCGCAAGAGCGGCGGCTGACCGACCCGCTCAGTCGCCCGCGTGGCGCTCGACCAGCGCGAGCAGGGTCGCCACGCCGTAGCCGGTGCCGCCCTTGGGCACCGAGCCGTGGGGGGACTTCTCGTTGAACGACGGACCGGCGATGTCGATGTGCGCCCACGGCACCTCGTCGGGGACGAAGGTGGCGAGGAACAGCCCGGCGGTCAGCATGCCGCCCCAGCGGTCCCCCTTGTGCGCGATGTCCGCGACGGCGGAGTCCAGGCCTGCCCGCAGCTCGGGCGGCAGGGGCATGGGCCAGGCGGGCTCGCCCGCCGTCGTGGCGGCCTCCACGACCCGGGTCCGCATCTCCTCGCCGTTGGCCATCACGCCGGCGACCGACGGACCCAGGGCGACCATCTGCGCGCCGGTGAGGGTGGCGATGTCGACGACGACGTCCGGGGACTGCTCCAGCGCCAGGCAGAGTCCGTCACCGAGGACCATCCGGCCCTCCGCGTCCGTGTCGAGGATCTCCACGGTGGTGCCGTCCCGCATCGTCACCACGTCACCGGGGCGCTGCGCCGTGCCGCTGGGCATGTTCTCGGCCAGGCACAGGTACCCCCGGACGGCCACCGGCCCGCCCAGCTCCGCGGCGGCGAGGACGGTCGCCGCGACGGCGGCCGCACCGGCCATGTCCGACTTCATCGTCAGCATCGAGGCCGCGGGCTTGATGCACAGGCCGCCGGAGTCGAAGGTGATGCCCTTGCCGACCAGCGCCACGCTGCCGCGGGCGCGGCGGGGGGCGTAGGTCATGGTGAGGATCCGGGGCGGGTTCGCCGACCCCTGCCCGACGCCGACGATCCCGCCGAAGCCGCCGTCGGCCAGGGCCCCCTCGTCGAGGACGTCGATGGTGACCTTGCCGCTCGAGGCGTGCACGGCCTCGCGGACCCGGTCCACGAAGGACTGCGGGTGGAGCAGGTTCGGCGGGGTGTTCACCAGGTCGCGGGCGAGGTCGCGCGCGGCACCCAGCACGGCGGCCCGCTCCACCGCCCGCGTGACGTCGGCGCCGTCGCCGGCACCCGAGACCACCGTGACGGCCGGGCCGCCCGACTGCTCGGCGTCCGCCCGCGCGCGACCGGAGGCCTTGACGTAGCGGTAGCACCCGGCATACGCGCCCTCCGCGACGGCGGCCACGGAGGTGAGGTCACCCGCGGGCAGTGCCACCGCCACCGTGTCCTTCGTGGCGACGGCACGGGTGCCGGCGGCGGCCGCCTCCCGGACGGCGTCCGGGCCGAGAGAGCCAGCGTCCCCGAGGCCGGTGAGGACGACCACTCGTGCCGTGACACCGGGCACCGCGACGACCCTGGTTACCTCGTCGGCCTCGCCGCTCGAGCCGAGGTCGGCGAGCACCAGCGCCAGGTGCTCGACGGCCGCGGCGCCGAGCCGGTGGCCCGGCGCCAGGGCGGCACCGTCAGCGGTGCCCACGGTGCCGAGCACGAGGGCGTCGACGTCGAGGGAGCCGGGGTCGCGGGTGGTCGGGGTCAGGCTCGTCACGGGGCATCTCCGGGGGTCGGGAGGAGTGGTGGACCGGCGTCCAGGGCGGTCATCGGCACCCTACCCACCGCGCCGCCGCCCTGCCTCCTGCGCGGGTAGCGTGCCGTGCATGGCGGACCTTCGGCGCTCACCCCTGCACGACCGCCACGTCGAGCTCGGCGCGAGGCTCGCCGACTTCGGCGGCTGGGAGATGCCGATCGAGTACGCCGGCGGTGGCGTGGTGGCCGAGCACACCTCGGTGCGGGAGCGGGTCGGCCTCTTCGACGTCTCCCACCTGGGCAAGGCCCGGGTCGCCGGGCCGGGGGCGGTGGACTTCCTCAACGCCTGCCTGACCGCCGACCTGCGCCGCATCGGCCCGGGCCGCGCGCAGTACACCCTGTGCTGCACCGACGAGGGTGGCGTCGTGGACGACCTCATCGCCTACGTGCGCTCCGACGAGGACGTCCTGCTCGTGCCGAACGCCGCCAACACGGCGACGGTGGTCGACCTGCTGCGAGCGGCGGCCCCGAACGGTGTCGAGGTGGTCGACGAGCACGAGCGGCACGGGGTCCTCGCGGTGCAGGGCCCGCGCAGCGACGCCGTGCTGCGGGCGCTCGGCCTTCCCGCGGACCACCCGTACATGTCGTTCGTCGAGGCGCGCTGGCAGGGGAAGCCGCTGCTCGTGCTCCGCTCCGGCTACACCGGTGAGCGGGGCTATGAGGTGGTGCCGTCCTGGGAGGACACCGGGGGGGTCTGGGACGCCCTGCTCGCGGCGGTCCGGACGGAGGGCGGCCTGCCGTGCGCCCTGGGCGCCAGGGACACCCTGCGCACCGAGATGGGCTACCCCCTGCACGGCAACGACCTCGCGCTCGACATCACCCCGGTGATGGCCCGGGCCGCCTGGGCGGTCGGCTGGGACAAGGAGAGCTTCTGGGGCAAGGAGGCGCTCACGGCGCAGCGGGCCGCGAAGGCCGGGCCGCTCAGCCGCGGTCTGCTCGTCAGCGGGCGCGGGATCCCCCGGGCCGGCTGCCAGGTCCGCACGGCGGCCGGCGGGCCGGTCGGCCGGGTGACGTCGGGCACGTTCTCACCGACGCTGCGGTCCGGGATCGCGCTGGCCCTGCTCGACCGCTCGGTCGCCGTGGGCGACGAGGTCGTCGTCGACGTCCGTGGGCGGGACGTGCCGGCGACGGTCACCACCCCGCCCTTCGTCACCCCGGGCGTGCGGGGCGACTGAGTCCGACGGCTCGAGCCTCCCGGCCTGCCGCCCGTCGCTATCGTGGCGGCATGAGCGAGGCATGGACCTGGACCTACGAGGACGCCGACGGCGCGCCGATGACGGGGGAGCTGCCGAGCACGCAGGACTTCCCGACCCAGTCCGACGCCGAGAACTGGTTCGGCGAGGTCTGGCGCGAGCTGGCGGAGGCCGGCGTCGCCGGGGTGATCCTCCACCGGGACGGCGAGCGGGTCTACGGCCCGATGAGCCTGGAGCCGGGCGGCTGAGTCAGCCGGACAGCGGGTCGCGCGGTCCAGCGGGTCGCGCAGTCCAGCGGTCCTCGCCGTCCTCGCCCCCGTTGCGGTCCTCAGGAGGGGTACTGCCCCCGCGGCACGACGGGACGGGGCATCCGCAGGCGCCGCATCTGGAAGACGCGCATGACGGCATACACGGCACTGCCGGAGGGCACCGCGGCGGCGCCGTACTTCGTCACCACCTGCTTCTTCACCCGCCGCCACATGAGCACCGCGTCCAGCACGGCGAAGATGATCAGGCCGTAGACGATGACGAACACGAGCAGCATCGCCCACGGCAGCCGCACGAAGGAGAGCGCCAGCACGAGCACCATCGCGGGCAGCATGAACTCGCCCAGGCTCCAGCGCGCGTCGACGTAGTCGCGCAGGTAGCGGCGCACCGGCCCACGGTCGCGCGAGGGGAGGTTGGACTCGTCACCGGTGAGCATGGCCTGCCGCTGCTTGGCGAGCTCCTGCCGCCGGCGCTGCCGGTCGAGCTCCTTGGCGCGCTTGCGGTCGGAGACGACGAGCGGCTGCTTGCGCGCCGCCTCCTGGTCGCGCCGCTTGGGCGTCGGGCGGTTCTTCGCGCCCTCGCGCGCCGGGTGCAGGGCCGCAGCCGCAAGCTCCTCGTCGGTGGTCTTCGTCCGTCCGAACACCCCGCCATGGTATGCCGTCCCGCCGGGTGCCCGGTCCGCCGCCGGCCGGGTGCCCGCTCCGGCGCCCTCGGGGTCCGGGGTCGGTAGGGTCGGGCGGATGAGCAGCATCCCCGCCGACCGGATCCCCGTGGAGGTCCTGCGCGCCCGCGTCGCCGACCTCATGCCCGCCGTCCGCGCCGACCTGGAGGCACTGACCCGCATCCCGAGCGTCTCGCTCGACGCGTTCGACCAGGCCCACGTCGAGGAGTCCGCGGCGGCCACGGCCGCGCTGCTGCGGGCCGAGGGGCTCGACGTCGAGGTCGTGCGCGAGGGCGGCCGGCCGGCCGTGATCGGGCACGTCGACGGGCCCGACGGCGCCCCCACGGTGCTGCTCTACGCGCATCACGACGTGCAGCCGCCGGGCGACGCGGCGGACTGGGGGAGCCCGCCGTTCGAGCCGACCGAGCGCGGCGGCCGGCTCTACGGTCGTGGAGCCGCCGATGACAAGGCCGGCATCCTCGCCCACGTCGCCGCGCTGCGGGCCCACGCCGGTGCCCTTCCGGTGGGGGTGACCGTGTTCGTCGAGGGTGAGGAGGAGATCGGGTCCGAGAGCCTGCCGACCGTCCTGGCCCGGCACGGCGACCGGCTGCGCGCCGACGTGATCGTCCTCGCGGACAGCACCAACTGGGCGGTGGGAGAGCCGGCCCTGACCACGACCCTGCGCGGCCTGGTGCGCGTGGTGGTGACGGTCTCCACGCTGGACCACGGTATCCACTCCGGGATGTTCGGGGGCGCGGTGCCGGACGCCCTCACGGCGCTGGTCCGGCTGCTCGCCTCGCTGCACGACGACGCCGGGGACGTGGCCGTGGCGGGCCTGCAGGCGGGGGAGGCGGCCGACCTCGACTACGACGAGGCGAGGCTGCGCGCGGAGTCGGGGCTGCTGGACGAGGTCTCGCCGATCGGCACCGGCTCCCTGCTGGCCCGGCTCTGGGCCAAGCCATCGCTGACGACCATCGGCATCGACGCGCCGTCCGTCGCCACCGCGTCGAACACGCTCGTGCCCACGGCGTCGGCCAAGGTGTCGATGCGGATCGCCCCCGGCGAGGACCCCGCCGACGCCTTCCGGCTGCTCGAGGGACACCTGCTCGGGCACGCGCCGTGGGGTGCGCGCGTCGAGGTGGCTCTCGACGACTCCGGGGCCGGCTTCGCCGCGGACGCGACCGGCCCGGTCGCCGACGCCGCGCGGGCCGCCTTCGCCGACGCGTGGGGCGTGCCGCCGGTCGACATCGGCGTGGGCGGGTCGATCCCGTTCGTGGCGGCGTTCGCGCAGACCTTCCCCGACGCCGCGATCCTGGTCACCGGCGTGGAGGACCCGGACACCCGGGCGCACGGCGCCGACGAGTCGCTCCACCTCGCCGACTTCGAGCGGGTGTGCGTCGCCCAGGCCGTGCTCCTCGCCCGGCTGGGTGCGCCGGCCGCCGAGGCGGGCACACGGCATACCCTGCCCTGATGGCCCAGGGAACGTACGTCGAGCCGACCTTCGAGCGGGACACGCGCTATCTCGGTGACCGGATCAGCGCCGAGCCGGGCGCGACCTGGCCGGTGGAGCCCGGGCGCTACCGGCTCGTGGCGGCGCGGGCGTGCCCGTGGGCGAACCGGGCCATCATCGTCCGGCGCCTGCTCGGCCTCGAGGACGCCGTCTCGATGGGGCTCTGCGGCCCGACGCACGACGCCGACAGCTGGACCTTCGACCTGGACCCCGGAGGGGTGGACCCGGTGCTGGGCGTCCCCCGGCTCAAGGACGCGTACGAGAAGCGGCAGCCGGGCTACCCGCGCGGCATCACCGTGCCCGCGGTCGTCGACGTCCCGACCGGGCAGGTCGTCACCAACGACTTCCCGACGATCACCCTCGACCTCGCCACCCAGTGGCGAGTGCACCACCGCGAGGGCGCCCCCGACCTCTACCCGCAGCCGTGGCGCGCGGAGATCGACGAGGTGAGCGGGCGGATCTACTCCGAGGTCAACAACGGGGTGTACCGCTGCGGGTTCGCCGGCACCCAGGAGGCCTACGACGCGGCATACGACCGGCTGTTCACCGCGCTCGACTGGCTGGCGGAGCGACTGGCCGACCGGCGCTACCTCGTCGGTGACCACGTGACCGAGGCCGACGTGCGGCTCTTCACCACCCTGGCCCGGTTCGACGCCGTCTACCACGGCCACTTCAAGTGCAACCGGTCGAAGCTGGTCGAGATGCCGGTGCTGTGGGACTACGCGCGCGACCTGTTCCAGACCCCGGGCTTCGGCGACACCACCGACTTCGTGCAGATCAAGGCGCACTACTACGTCGTGCAGCGCGACATCAACCCCACCGGCGTCGTGCCCCAGGGGCCCGACCTGTCCGGCTGGGGGGAGCCGCACGGGCGCGCGGCGCTGGGCGGCACCCCCTTCGGCGACGGCACCCCGCCCGGCCCGCCGCCGGTGGCCGAACGGGTGCCGCGGGCGCACAACCCGCACGTCGACGCGTCCGGCATGGTGCGGGTGGCCGGCGCCTGACCGGCCGCGTCGGGGTGCGGATCAGGCGCCGGGGAGCGCCAGCATCCGGTCCAGCGCCACCCGGGCGTCCGCGGCGACGTCCGGATGGACGGCGACGGCGTTGACGACCCGGCCGGCGACGAGCGACTCCAGCGCCCACACCAGGTGGGGCAGGTCGATGCGGTTCATCGTCGAGCAGTAGCAGACGTTCTTCTCGAGGAAGACGATCCGCTGCCGGGGGAAGCGCGCCGCGAGCCGGCGCACGAGGTTCAGCTCGGTGCCCACCGCCCAGGCCGTGCCGTCCGGGGCGGCGGCGATCGTCTGGATGATGCCCTCCGTGGACCCGACCTCGTCGGCCAGCTCGACCACCTCGTGGCGGCACTCGGGGTGCACGATGACCTTGACGCCGGGGACCTCGCGCCGCGCCGCCGCCACCGCGTCCACCGAGAAGCGTCCGTGCACGGAGCAGTGGCCCCGCCAGAGGATCATCCGGGCCCGCTGGAGGTCCGCCGCGGTCAGCCCGCCCCTCGGCCGGTGCGGGTCCCACACGACGCACTCGTCGAGCTCGCCGCCGAGGTCGCGCACGTAGGTGTTGCGGCCGAGGTGCTGGTCGGGGAGGAAGAGCACCTTCCCGCGGTCCCCGGCACCGTCGAGCGCCCAGCGCAGGGCGGTCGCGGCGTTGGAGGACGTGCACACCGTCCCGCCGTTGCGGCCGGTGAAGGCCTTGATGGCCGCGGAGGAGTTCATGTAGGTCACGGGCACGACGTCGTCGGCGACGCCGGCCTCCACCAGGTCGTCCCAGCAGTCCGCCACCTGGTCCGGTGCCGCCATGTCGGCCATCGAGCACCCGGCGGCGAGGTCGGGGAGGATCACGGTCTGGTCGTCCGCGGTGAGGATGTCGGCCGACTCCGCCATGAAGTGGACACCGCAGAAGACGATCCAGGGCGCCCCGGGGCGGGCCGCTGCCTCGCGCGCCAGCTTGAAGGAGTCCCCGGTGGTGTCGGCGAAGGCGATGACCTCGTCGCGCTGGTAATGGTGCCCGAGCACGAACACTCTCTCCCCGAGGGCCTCCTTGGCCGCGCGGGCACGCTCCACCAGCGTCGGGTCCGAGGGCGCCGGGAGGTCGCCCGGGCACTCCACGCCCCGCTCGCTGCGCAGGTCGCGACCCTGCCCCAGGAGGAGCAGTGGGAGCAGGGGCGCCGCGGGCGTCGTCGTCACCCGGACAGGGTATGCCGTGCCGCCGGGTGCCCGCCCCGCCTCGGGCGGGTCGGTGGTCACCTCGACCCGGGCGCGGGTGCGGCGGGTGGAGGTGTTGCGCGACTTGGGGCGGGTCGGTCATCACCTCGACCCGGGTGGGGGTGCGGCGGGTGGAGGTGTTGTGCGACCTGGGGCGGGTCGGTGGTCACCTCGACCCGGGCGGGGGTGCGGCGGGTGGAGGTGTTGCGCGACCTGGGGCGGGTCGGTCATCACCTCGACCCGGGCGCGGGTGCGGCGGGTCGGTAGCCTTCCGCTCGTGCGCGTCCTCCTGGCCCCGGACTGCTTCACCGGCACGCTGACGAGCGTCCAGGCGGCCCGGGCCATGGCGGTCGGCTGGAACGACGGCGCCCCGCACGACGAGACCCTGCTGCTGCCGCTCTCGGACGGCGGACCCGGCTTCCTGGACGTCCTGGAGACCGCGGTGGAGGCCACCACCGTCGCGGTGACCGTGAGCGACCCGCTCGGGCGCGAGGTGCCCGCGGCGGTGCTCATCGTCGAGGACGGGACGCGCACGGCATACGTGGAGTCGGCGCAGGCGGCCGGCCTGCACCTGCTGGGCGCCGACGAGCGCAACCCGGCCCTGACCAGCAGCTGGGGAGTCGGGCAGCTGGTCGCCGCCGCGGTCGAGGAGGGGGCCACGCGGGTCGTCGTGGGGCTCGGTGGCAGCGGCACCAACGACGCCGGGGCCGGGATGCTCGCGGCCCTGGGCGCCGGCCCCTCGGAGGTCCTCGCCCGGGGCGGGCTGGCGCTCGCCGACACCCCGGAGGACGCGCTCGCGGGACTGGCCGGGGTGCGGGAGCGGCTCGCCGGCGTCGACGTCGTCGCCGCGACCGACGTCGACAACCCGCTCCTGGGGCTCCAGGGCGCCAGCGCGGTCTACGCGCCGCAGAAGGGCGCGGACCCCGTGACCGCGCAGGCCCTCGAGGGGGCCCTGGGCCGGTTCGCCGAGGTGGCCGCGGGGACGCTCGAGCCGACGATCGACCTCCTCACCGGGCACCCCCGGCGGCTGGACCGCGAGCCGGGTGCGGGCGCGGCCGGGGGGCTCGGCTACGGCCTGCTGCTCCTCGGGGGGCGCCGGGTGAGCGGTGTCGAGGAGGTCCTGACGGCGGTTCGCTTCTCCGAGCGGCTCTCGCAGACCGACCTCGTGGTCACGGGGGAGGGCCGGTTCGACTGGCAGAGCCTGCGCGGGAAGGTCGTCGCCGGCGTGGCAGACGCGGCCCTGCGCCACGGCACGCCGGCCGTGGTCGTCGCGGGTCAGGTGCTGGTCGGCCGGCGGGAGACGATGGCCCTGGGACTGAGCGGCTGCTACGCCGTCGCGGACTCCCCGGCCCAGCTGGAGGGGGCGATGTTGGACCCCGTCGGGACCCTGCGGGCCCGCGTCGCCCGGGTGGCCCGCACCTGGTCGCCGGCTCGATGAGCGGGCGCCGTCGGCGCGAGGACGTATCCTGAGGACAGCGGGGAATCGCGGGCGCCTGCCGGCCGTTGACCTCCTCCGACCAGACGACCTCCAGAAGGAGCCACCCGATGAGCGAGCAGCTCGACACCACCCTCGCCCCGGCCCCGGCCGAGGCGGCCGCCCACGGCGTGGTCCTGACCGACGTGGCCGCCTCGAAGATCCGGTCCCTGCTCGAGCAGGAGGGCCGTGACGACCTGCGCCTGCGCGTCGGGGTCCAGCCCGGCGGCTGCTCGGGCCTGATCTACCAGCTCTACTTCGACGAGCGCTCGCTCGACGGTGACCTCGTGCGCGGCTTCGACGGTGTCGAGGTCGTCATCGACCGGATGTCCGGTCCGTACCTCGACGGCGCGACCATCGACTTCGCCGACACCATCGAGAAGCAGGGCTTCACCATCGACAACCCCAACGCGGGCAGCTCCTGCGCCTGCGGCGACTCCTTCAGCTGACCGCGGGGGGATGGCCCGGGGCGGATGGCCCCGGGCGGATGGGCGCCGCCCCGGCTGACCCCGGGCGGCCCACCCGGGCATGAACCGCCCGCTCCTCGCCGTGCGGTAGTTTCGCCGGGTGCGTGTCGCCGTCACCGGGTCCATCGCAACCGACCACCTCATGACCTTCCGGGGCCGGTTCGCCGACTCCCTCGTCGTGGACCAGCTCGACAAGATCTCGGTCTCCTTCCTCGCCGAGTCCCTCGAGATCCGCCGTGGTGGGGTGGCCCCCAACATCTGCTTCGCGATGGCGGCACTCGGCCAGCGCCCGCTGCTGGTCGGCGCGGCGGGCCAGGACTTCGGGGACTACCGCAGCTGGCTCACCCGCCACGGTGTCGACTGCACCCACGTGCACATCTCCGAGGAGCGGCACACCGCCCGCTTCGTCTGCACCACCGACGACGACATGGCGCAGATGGCGACGTTCTACGCCGGCGCCATGTCCGACGCCCGCAACATCGAGCTCGGCCCGGTGGCGGGGGAGGAGGGCCTGGACCTCGTCCTCATCGGCGCGAACGACCCCGACGCCATGCTGCGCCACACCGAGGAGTGCCGTGACCGCGGCTACACCTTCGTCGCCGACCCCTCCCAGCAGCTCGCCTTCGCCGAGGGGCCCTTCATCCGCCAGCTCATCGACGGGGCCGACTACCTCTTCACCAACGAGTACGAGTCCCACCTCACCGAGCAGAAGACCGGCTGGGACGCCGAGGAGGTGGGACGCCGGGTCACCACGCGCGTCATCACCCAGGGCAAGGACGGCGCGCTGGTCATGGCGAAGGGCCAGGACCCGGTGCACGTCCCGGTCGCCGGTGACGTGGAGCGGGTGGACCCCACCGGCGTCGGTGACGCCTTCCGCGGCGGCTTCCTCAGCGGTCTCGCCGCCGGCCTGACCTCCCAGCGGTGCGCCGAGATCGGGTCCGTCGTCGCCGCGCACGTCCTGGAGACGGTCGGCACCCAGGAGTACGTGCTCGGGCGCGCCGCGTTCCTCGACCGCCTCGCCCGGGCCTACGGCGACGACGCCGCGGCCGACGTCGCGGAGCACCTCACCTTCGGCCACCCCTGACCGCCCGCCCGCCGTGACGGTGCCCTTCCCGCCCGTCGAGGCGCCACCGACCCCGTGGCGGCTCAACGACGTCCGGCCCCAGCCGGGTGAGGACCTGGTGGCCGGGGGAGCGGACCTCGCACCCGGGACGCTGCTCACGGCATACCGGTCCGGCCTCTTCCCCATGGGGCTGGGGCGGGACGGGGCCGGTCCGGTCGGCTGGTGGTCACCGGACCCGCGCGGGGTCCTCCCGCTCGGCGCCCTGCGGGTGCGGTCGTCGCTGCGCAAGGTGCTGCCGCGCTTCGAGGTCCGGGTGGACACCGCCTTCGAGGAGGTGGTGCGGCGCTGCGCCGACCCCGAGCGGGAGGGGCGGTGGATCACCGCCGACGTCATGGGGGCCTACGCCGCGTTGCACCGCCTGGGCTGGGCCCACAGCGTGGAGACGTGGCGCGACGGGCGGCTGGTCGGCGGCCTGTACGGGGTGGCCGTCGGTGGCCTGTTCGCCGGGGAGTCGATGTTCCACACCGTCCGTGACGCCTCGAAGGTCGCGCTCGTGGCGCTCGTCGAGCGCCTCGGCCGCGACGGCGACCCCCGCCGGCTGGTCGACGTGCAGTGGTCCACGCCCCACCTCGCCCGGCTGGGGGCCCAGGAGTGGCCGCGCGAGGACTACCTGGGTGCGCTCGCCGAGGCGCTGCGCGCCCCGGACGTCGACCTCAGCCGGGCCTGAGCGCGAGGTCGCCCACCACCACGAGGTATGCCGTGTGCCCGCCCTCCTCGGCCACCGTCAGCGTGTGCCCGCGCATCCGGCACCAGGCCGGCACGTCAGCCCGGGCGGCCGGGTCGTCGGCCAGCAGGCGGACCCGGGCCCCAGGGCGCAGGTCCCGCGTGGCGCGGGCGAGCCGGATGACCGGCACCGGGCAGGGCAGGCCCCGCGCGTCGACCTCGGCGTCGGCGCCCGCGCCGGTCACAGGCCCTCGGCGCCCAGCCGGGCGCGGACGGCCGCGACCGAGCCGGGCAGCTCGGTGAGCAGGTGCTCCACGTCCGCGTCCCGGGAGGGCGCCACGGCGGCGAGCGGCAGCGTGACCCGGACGTTGCCGTGGGTCAGGGCGCCCATGGCGGCCAGGACGTGGCTCGGTCGCAGGGTGCTCGAGGTGCACGCCGATCCCGAGGCCACCGCGACGCCCCGGCGGTCGAGCTCGCCGACGAGGGCCTCCCCGTCCGCGTAGAGCGCGCTGAAGGTGACCACGTGGGGGAGGCGAGCCTGGGGGTCGCCGACCACCTCGACGTCCGGGACCGCACCGGCGGCGGCGCGGACCCGGTCCACGAGCGCGCGCGCCGACGCCTCCTCGGCGGCCCGGACGGCGCTGACCTGGCGCAGCGCCTCGGCGGCGGCCAGGACCAGGGGCACCCACGGGTCGGCTCGGGCGCGCCCGTGCTCGGGCTCCCGTCGCGGCCCCGGGAGGGCGAAGCGGGTCCCGGTCCGCACGGCGAGCAGCCCCAGGGGTGGCCCGGCGAAGGAGGCGGCGTCACCGGCCAGCGCGGCCCAGGGACCGCCCGGCAGGTCGGTCCGGCCCAGGCTCGCGGTCGCGTCCACGAGGAGGGGCACCGCGTGCCGGGTGCACGCCTCGGCCGCGGCGGGCACCGGCTGCAGCGTCCCCACCTCGCCGTTGCCGTGGTGCAGGACCGCCAGGGCGGTCCCCGGGACCCCGACCGCGGCGGTGAACCGGTCGAGGTCGACCCGGCCGAGCGGGTCGACCGGCACGGGGTCGGCGGGCACGGGGTCGGCGGGCACGGAGTCGGCCCGCACGGGGTCGGCGGGCATCGGGTCGGCGAGCACGGGGTCGGCCCGGCCGACGGCCAGCAGCACGGCGGCCGTGTCGGCGGCCGAGGTCACGAGGGCGTGGCCGACGCGGCGGCGCGCGTGGCGCAGCCCCGCGATGCCGGTCGCCACCGCGTCCGGGCCGCTCGGGTGGACCGACAGCTCGTCGGGGCGCACCGCGAGGTCGGCGGCGAGCGACTCCCGCGCCCGGTCGAGCAGCATCCGGGCCGTGCGACCCTCTCGGTGCAGGCGGCGCGGGTCGGCCCAACCGGCGTCGAGGGCAGCGAGCAGGGTGGCGCGGGCAGCCGGGTGCAGCGGGGACCGGGCGGCGTCCAGGACGGACCGCTCGTCGCCGCGCGACGACCGCTCGCTGATCGGGCTGGGCACGCCCCGACGTTAGCCCCGGGCGTGGCCTGCTGCGCCCAAGCCCATGCACTACTGTGTGGCTCGTTCGATGTCCCCCCCGCAAGAAGGGTGCACCGGTGCGTCAGCACGACCTCTACACGCCGCGCTCGCGCGGCCGGCGGACCGTCGCGGCGGCCCTCGTGGCCGTCCTCGCCGCCCTCGCCCTCTCCGGGTGCGGACAGGGAAGCTGGAGGAACGGCTTCCTGCCGGACGGCATCACCGAAGGCGCCGACACGGTCACGACCCTGTGGATCGGGGCGTGGATCACCCTCCTCGCCGTCGGCGTCCTGGTCTGGGGGCTCATCTTCTGGTGCATGGCCGCCTACCGGCGCAAGCGCGACGACGACGAGCTGCCGGTGCAGCTGCGCTACAACATCCCGATCGAGATCCTCTACACCGTCGTGCCCATCTTCATGATCGCCGTGTTCTTCTACTACACGGCCGACAAGGAGTCCGAGCTCGTCAGCGTCAAGCAGACGCCCGACGTCGTCGTCAACGTCGTCGGCAAGCAGTGGAGCTGGGACTTCAACTACGTCGACGCGGACGTGCACGAGACCGGAGCGCAGGCGATCCTCACCGGGAAGCCGGGGGCTGAGAAGACCATTCCCACGCTCTACCTTCCGGTCAACGAGCGCGTGGAGTTCGTGCTCACCGCGCGTGACGTCATCCACTCCTTCTGGGTGCCGCAGTTCCTGACGAAGATGGACCTGATCCCGGGGCAGGTGAACCGCTTCCAGGTCACCCCCACCCAGACCGGCACCTTCAAGGGCAAGTGTGCCGAGCTGTGCGGCGCCTACCACTCGCAGATGCTCTTCAACGTCAAGATCGTGGAGCGCGCGGAGTTCGACGCCCACATGGGCGAGCTGCGGGCCAAGGGGCAGACCGGCCTGCTCAACAACGACCTGAACCGGGAGCAGCTGATGCAGGACGAAGTGCCGCTGCTGCAGAGGGCGGAGGACTCGCAATGAGTGCAGCGACCGACACCGGCGCCACCATGTTCCGCACGGCGGAGCCTACTCGCACCCGCCGCCTGGCCCCGGGCTCGACAGTGGTCAAGTGGGTCACCACGACCGACCACAAGGTCATCGGGAACCTCTACTTCATCACCTCCTTCATCTGGTTCCTCATCGGTGGGCTGATGGCGCTGTTGATCCGCGCCGAGCTGGCCGAGCCGGGGCTGCAGGTGGTGGACAACCCCGACCAGTACAACCAGCTCTTCACCATGCACGGCACGATCATGCTGCTGCTCTTCGCGACGCCGCTGTTCGCCGCTTTCTCCAACGCGCTGATGCCGCTGCAGATCGGCGCGCCGGACGTGTCGTTCCCGCGCCTGAACATGTTCGCGTACTGGCTCTACCTCTTCGGCGGCCTTATCGCGGCCGCCGGCTTCCTCACCCCGCAGGGCGCGGCGGCCTTCGGCTGGTTCGCCTACGCCCCGCTCTCGGACAGCAGCTACAGCCCCGGCCTCGGCGGCGACCTCTGGGTGTTCGGCCTGGCCCTCGCTGGCTTCGGCACCATCCTCGGCGCCGTCAACTTCATCACGACGATCCTGACCATGCGGGCGCCCGGCATGACGATGTTCCGGATGCCGATCTTCACCTGGACCGTGCTCATCACCTCGATCCTCGTGCTGCTCATCTTCCCGGCCCTGGCCGCGGCGCTGTTCGCGCTGGGGGCCGACCGGCGGTTCGGAGCGCACATCTTCGACCCGGCCAACGGCGGGCCGATCCTCTGGCAGCACATCTTCTGGTTCTTCGGGCACCCCGAGGTCTACGTCATCGCCCTGCCCTTCTTCGGCATCATCAGCGAGATCCTGCCGGTCTTCTCCCGCAAGCCGATCTTCGGCTACAAGACCCTCGTCTACGCGACGATCGCCATCGCGGCCCTGTCGGTCAGCGTGTGGGCGCACCACATGTACGTCACGGGCCAGGTGCTGCTGCCGTTCTTCGCCATCATGACGATGCTCATAGCCGTGCCCACGGGGGTGAAGTTCTTCAACTGGATCGGCACCATGTGGGGCGGCAAGCTTGTCCTCGACACCCCGATGATGTGGGCGATCGGCTTCCTCACCACCTTCCTCTTCGGTGGTCTCACCGGCGTCATCCTCGCCAGCCCCGCGCTGGACTTCCACCTCTCCGACAGCTACTTCGTCGTCGCGCACTTCCACTACACCGTCTTCGGCACGGTGGTGTTCGCGATGTTCGCCGGCTTCTACTTCTGGTGGCCCAAGCTGACCGGGCGCATGCTCGACGAGCGGCTCGGGAAGATCCACTTCTGGATGCTCTTCATCGGCTTCCACGCGACCTTCCTCGTCCAGCACCTCCTTGGCATCTGGGGCATGCCCCGTCGGTACGCCGACTACCTGCCCGAGGACAACTTCACCCTCGGCAACCAGATCTCCACCGCGGGGGCGTTCCTGCTCGGGGCCTCGATGCTCCCGTTCATGTGGAACGTGTGGAAGACCTGGCGGACCGCGCCGCTCGTCGAGACCGACGACCCGTGGGGCTATGGCGCCTCGCTGGAGTGGGCGACCTCCTGCCCGCCGCCCCGGCACAACTTCAACTCCATCCCGCGGATCCGCTCCGAGCGCCCGGCCTTCGACCTCCACCACCCGCAGGTCGCGCCGGCCGGGGTCCACGGTCCGGACAGCCGCCGGGTCCACGACGACAAGTCGAACTCGCTCGTCCAGGCGCTCGGGCCTGCCGACATCGAGGGACAGACCATGGTCGACGACTCCGGGCGGGAGCGCCGTCCATGAAGGCGATGGAGCGCATCGGGCTCCTCATCGGGTTCTTCGCCTTCGCCATGGCCACGTGGTACGGCATCTGGACCGGGTGGAGCGAGCCGGTGGGTGCCGTCGGCCTCTACCTCGGCGGCCTGCTCGGCTTCATGATCGCCTCCTACCTCGCGGTCACCCGCCGCAAGCTCGACCTCGACCCCTCCGACGACCCGCTGGGCGACGTGGCGGACATCTCGGGGGAGTACGGCTTCTTCAGCCCGCACAGCTGGAGCCCTCTCTGGCTCGCCGGGGCCGCGGCCATCTGCTTCCTCGGCCTGGCCGTCGGGTGGTGGCTGTTCATCATCGGTGTCTTCCTCGCCGTGCCGGCGCTGATCATCTGGACCTTCGAGTACTTCCGCGGGCCGCACGCCCTCTGACGGGCGGGGCGCGGCCCGGCCTGCCTCGCCGGTCGCGCCACGCCGGGGTTCGGGCGGACCTCCCGGAGCGCCGCGGCCGGTCGCTTACCATTGACCAGTGGGCGACAGGCGCCCGACCCCCGGCGGCGCCGGGGCATCCCCCTGCAGAGGACCCCGTGTGACCGCACGCAGTGACACCCCGGCGCGCACCGGCACCGCTCGCGCCGGCTCCTCTCGAGCCGCCGGCGTTCGTGTCGCCGGCGCTCGTGCCGGTGGCCTGTCGGCCCTGGCCCTCGCCGTGGCGCTGGCAGCGGGTTGCACGACCTCGGCCGGCTCGAGCGGGAACCAGAGTGGTGGCGCGGGCGGTGGCGCCGCCGCATCGGCGACTCCCGCACCGACCCCGACCCCTGCCGAGGTGGCCGTGACACCTGCCGACGGCGCGACCGGTGTCCTGCCGACGGAGCCGGTCACGGTGACCGCGAGCTCGGGCAGCCTGCAGGACGTCGTGGTCGCGGACGCCAAGGGTGGGCGGCTGGAGGGCACGATGGGTGCCGACGGCTGGACGTCCACGGGGCGGCTGCGGCCGAGCACGGCATACACGGTGACCGTGAGGGCAGCAGGCTCGGACGGGACGGTGGCGACGACGACGTCGGACTTCCGCGTCCTGGAGCCGAAGGTGACGGCGACGTACGGCGTGCTCTACGACGGCCAGACGGTGGGCGTGGGTATGCCGGTGAGCATCCAGTTCGACTCCGAGGTCGCCACCGAGAAGCAGCGGGCGGAGGTGGAGAAGCTCGTGCGGGTCACCACGGTGCCCGCCCAGGAGGGCTCATGGGGGTGGCTGGACAACCGGCAGCTGATGTGGCGCCCGAAGACCTACTGGAAGCCGGGGACGAGGGTCACGGTCGACGCTCCCCTCACCGGCGTGCAGACGGGGGAGGGCAAGTGGGTGGCGAACGACGCGTCCGGCGGCTTCACGGTCGGCTCCGCCGTGGTGAGCACGGTGGACATCCCGAACCACACCATGACGGTCCGTCGCGGCGGTGATGTCCTGAGGACCATCCCGGTGAGCACCGGGCGGCCGGGTGCCAAGACCGAGACGCGGTCCGGCACCAAGGTCATCATCACCAAGCAGCGCGCCATCACCATGGACTCCACGTCCATCGGGATCCCCAAGGGCAAGCCCGGCTACTACCGCATCGACACCGACTACAACCTGCGGGTGACCTGGACGGGGGAGTTCCTCCACTCCGCGCCGTGGTCGGTCGGCGCCCAGGGCAACAGCAACGTCTCCCACGGGTGCGTCAACATGGCGCCGGAGAATGCGCGGTGGATGTTCGCCACCTCCAAGGTCGGCGACGTCGTGACGTTCACCGGCTCGAACCGCGAGTTCCTCCCCGCCGAGGGGATCGGCGTCTGGCAGTACTCCTACGACGGCTGGCAGAAGCAGAGCGCGCTGGCGTGACCGGGGGGGGCGGGGCCGGCCCGACTGGACCGGACCTGATCGGACCTGATCGGACCTGATCGGACCTGGAGACCGGCGCCGTCCTCCGCGCGCCTCAGCCCCACCCCAGCTCGTGCAGCGCGTCGTCGTCGATGCCGAAGTGGTGGGCGATCTCGTGGACCACGGTGACGGTCACCTCGTGCCGCAGCTGCCCGAGGTTGTCGCACAGGCGCGAGAACGGTCCGGAGAACAGGGTGATCCGGTCGGGCAGCGCGCCGGCCGCCCACCCGTCGTCACGCTCGGTCAGCGGGGTGCCGTCGTAGACACCCAGCAGGTCCGGGTCGTCCGCGGGCGGCTCCGGCTCGACCAGCACCACGACGTTGTCGAGCAGGTCGAGCAGGTCCGCCGGGACGGCGTCCAGCGCCTCGGAGACGAGCGCCTCGAAGGTCGCCTCGTCTACCCGCACGGTTCATACCCTGCCAGAGGCAGGAGGACCGCCCTGACCGCCCGTCCACACAGGGTGGGCCCGTCAGCGGTCCTGGCGGCTCCCGGTCAGGGCGGCGTCGGCCGGGGCGGTGTGGGCCGGGGCGGTGTCGCCCGAGATGCCCGTCGCCTGCTCCTGCTGGAGACTGGGCTCGATCTGCTCGTGGTGCTCGTCGACCGAGTGCGCGGCCGCGAGCTCCGCGGGCGTGACCGGGTTGACGGCGTCCCCGAAGTAGAAGTTGGACAGCCGTGCTCGCACCCGCTCGCTGCGGGACCGGGGGTTGGCCACGCCGTTGGCGTCGACCCCCTCCGTGAGCTGCAGCGGGGCCACCGGCTCGTGCTGGACGAGGTTCCAAAGGGCGTACTGGTCCAGGCCCTCGTGGCGCTCGAAGAACTTCCCGTCCGGGGTCCGGATGACGATCCCTGTCTCGCGGTTGTGCAACGCGATCTCCCGGTCCCGGCGCTGCAGGGAGAGGCAGATGCGCTTGGTCAGCCAGAACACCAGGGGCGGCAGGAGGAAGAACGCGGTCCGGAAGAAGTACGTCAGGTCGTTGATCGACAGACCGAGGCGGATCGCCATGATGTCGTTGCCCGAGGCGAACAGCAGGATGGTGTATGCCGTGATGGCCACCATGCCGAGCCCGGTGCGCACCGGGGCGTTGCGGGGACGGTCGAGCAGGTGGTGCTCGCGGTCGTCCCCGGTGACCCAGCGCTCGAGGAACGGGTACGCGGCCGCGATGGCGTAGAACACGGGGATCAGCAGCAGGGCGCCGATCGCCACGTTGAGGCTGAGGGTGTAGCCCCAGAGGTGGAACTCCAGCCAGCCGGGGACCAGCCGCAGCGCGCCGTCGGCGAAGCCCATGTACCAGTCCGGCTGGGAGCCGGCCGTCACCGGTGAGGGGTCGTAGGGGCCGTAGGCCCAGATCGGGTTGATCTGCACCAGTGCCGAGATCAGCGCCGTGAGGCCGAAGACGATGAAGAAGAAGCCGCCCGCCTTCGCGGCATACGTCGGCATGACGGGGTAACCCACGACGTTGTCGTTCGTCCGGCCGGGGCCGGGGAACTGGGTGTGCTTCTGCAGCGCGACCAGGATGATGTGCGCGGTGAACAGGCCGATGAGGATGGCCGGCACGAGCAGCACGTGGACGGTGAAGAGACGGGGGATGATCGCCTCGCCGGGGAAGGGCCCGTCGAAGATCATGTAGGACATGTAGGAGCCGACGACCGGCGTGGAGAGCACGAAGCCCTGCATGGCCCGGATGCCGGTGCCGGAGAGCAGGTCGTCCGGGAGCGAGTAGCCGGCGAAGCCCTCGATGATCGCCAGCAGCGACAGCCCGCAGCCGATGACCCAGTTGATCTCGCGCGGCTTGCGGAAGGCGCCGGTGAAGAACACGCGGAACATGTGGACGGTGACGGCGACGACGAACATCAGCGCCGCCCAGTGGTGGATCTGCCGGATGAGCAGGCCGCCGCGGACGTCGAAGGAGATGTTCAGCGTGGAGGCGTAGGCCTCCGACATCGTGACGCCCCGCAGCGGGACGTAGGAGCCGTCGTAGACCACCTGGCCGGCGCTGGGGACGTACCAGATGGTGAGGAAGGCCCCGGTGATCAGGCAGATGATCATCGAGTACATGGCGATCTCGCCCAGCATGAACGACCAGTGGTCCGGGAAGACCTTCTTGAGCAGGTAGTTCACACCCTTGCCGGAGCCGGTGCGGTCGTCGACCCAACCGGCCATGCCCCCGATGCGCTTGGTCGCGGCCGACGGAGGCGCGGCGGCCGGGACGTCGCCGGCGCGCAGGGCGTCCGGGGGCCGGCTCGTGGTGGTGCTCATGAGTTGCGCTCCCAGAAGCTCGGGCCCACCGCTTCTTGGAACGGCTGGGCGGAGACGAGGTATCCCTCGTCGTCGACCGTGATCTTCAGCTGTGGCAGGGCTCGCTTGGCCGGTCCGAAGATGACCTTGGCGTCCTGGGTGACGTCGAACGTCGACTGGTGGCAGGGGCACAGCAGGTGGTGGGTCTGCTGTTCGTACAGCCCCACCGGGCACCCGACGTGGGTGCAGATCTTGGAGTATGCCACGATGCCCTGATAGCCCCAGTCCCGCTGCTTCTGGGACTGGATCTCCTCGGGGTCGAGGCGGATGAGGATGACCGAGGCCTTGGCCTTCGCCTCGAGAACCCCGTGGTCGAGGTCCAGCAGGCCCTCCGGCTGGATGTGGAAGACCGACCCGATGGTGACGTCGTCGGCCTTGACCGGGGTGTTCTCGGGGTCGCGAACGAGCCGCAGCGGCGTGAACGTCGTCGTGCCGTCCTCGCCCTCCGGGCCGTCCCAGAACGTCGTCGAGAGGTAGTTGCCGGGCATCGGGCCCAGGCCACCGATCAGCGGCAGGACCGTGGGGACCAGGACGAGCCCGAGGGCCCCACCGAGGGTGTACTTGATCATCGGGCGACGGGCGAGCCCGGAGCTCTCGGCGCCGTGCCGCATGGTGGCGCCGAAGGCGGCGCGCGACTCGTCAGAGCTGCGCAGCGGGTGGCGCATCTCCACGACCTCCTCGTCCGGCATCAGCGTCTTCGCCCAGTGCACGGCCCCGAAGCCGATGCCGAGGAGCCCGACGGCCATGGACGTGCCGAGGACGATGTTGGAGAGCCGGGTGTCCCCGATGCCGGGGACGAAGGCGACCGTCGCGGTGTCGATGAACAGGTAGCCGAGGACGAAGACCACCGTGGCCAGGATCGACAGCGCGAACAGCGCGACGACCTGGCGCTCCGCGCGCTGGGCGCCCTGTTCGCTGAGGTCCGCGGTTCGCGGGATGTGCGGGGGGAGCCCGGGGTTCTCGAAGTGCTCCGGTATGCCGACCTGCGCGCCCGGGTGCCCGTCGTCGAGGAGGACCGCCTCGGTGCCAGTGCCGGTGCCGGTGGCGTTGGTGTCCGCGACGACGGGAGTGCCGGAAGTGCCGGAAGTGCCGTCAGGTCGGGTGGGGCCGGCAGGGACCGCGTCTCCGGGGCGGGGGGTGTCGTGCTCGCTCATCGCGGTGTTCGTCCTGTCGACGTGAGGGCGGGGACGGGGAGACGGGGGGGCCGAACGGCGGGATGCGCCACTAGGCCGCCTTGGATCCGAGCCAGATGGCCGCGGCGACCATGACTCCGAGACCGAAGACCCAGGCGAAGAGCCCCTCGGTCACCGGGCCGAGGGAGCCGAGGGCGAAGCCACCGGGTTCCTCCTGCTCGCTGAGCGTCGTGAGATAGGCGATGATGTCGCGCTTGGACTCCGGCGAGATGTTCTCGTCGCTGAACACCGGCATGCTCTGCGGACCGGTCACCATCGCCTGGTAGACGTGCTTGGGCTCGACCCCGCGCACCGTCGGCGCGTACTTCCCGCGGGTGAGGGCGCCGCCCGAGCCCGCGAAGTTGTGGCACATCGCGCAGTTCACCCGGAACAGCTCGCCGCCCTTGGCCGAGTCACCGAGGGTCGGGTCGACCGCCTCCTCGCTCGGGACGGCCGGGCCGGGGGCCAGCGAGGCGATGAAGGCCGCCATCGCGTCGATCTCCTCCTGGTCGAACTGCACCGAGCCGCGCTGGGCCTGCACGCCCGGCTGGCGCATGGGCATCCGGCCGGTGCCGACCTGGAAGTCGACGGAGGCGGCGCCCACGCCGGCCAGCGGGGGCCCGGCGATCTGGTCGCCCTGGCCCGTCTGGCGCCCCTCGGCGTTCAGCCCGTGGCACGACGCGCAGTTCGCGAGGAAGAGAGCCCGCCCCTCGGTGACCTTGTCGGCGCTGACCGCGGACGCCTCCGCGGGCCGAGGAGCCACCGCGGTGTACACCGCGCCGGTCAGGAACAGGCCGAGCAGGATGAGGACTGCGATCGCCGCCGGGTGGCGACGGCGGGCGGCCAGTGCGTTCACGGTGCGGAGGTCCTTCGCTGCGTTGGGGGCGGGGAGCAGGGCGGCCGGGATGGTGCCGTTACTGAAGTAGGTAGATCATCGAGAACAGGGCGACCCAGACGACGTCGACGAAGTGCCAGTAGTAGGAGGTCACCACCGCACCCACCGCCTGGGTCTGCGAGTAGCGGCGGGTGGTGAAGGTGCGTCCGATGATGAGGAGGAAGGCGATGAGGCCGCCGGTGACGTGCAGCCCGTGGAAGCCGGTGGCGAGGTAGAAGATCGAGCCCCACGCGTCGGAGGCCAGGGTGGTGCCCTCCTGGGTGAGCAATGCGTACTCGTAGACCTGCCCGGAGACGAAGACGGCGCCGAAGATGTAGGTCAGGACGTACCACTCACGCATGCCCCACTGGCGGAACTGGAGCAACGAGCCGGTGCGGGCGGCCTGACCGTGCTCTGCCTTCCAGACGCCGAGCTGGCACCAGACGGAGCTGGTGACGAGGATGAGGGTGTTGACGGCGGCGAGGGGGACGTTGAGCGCCTGGCTCTTCTCCGCCCACAGCTCCGGCTCGTGTCCCCGGATGGTGAAGTAGAACGCGAAGAGCGCCGCGAAGAACATGAGCTCACTGGCGAGCCACACCATGGTGCCGACGGCGACCATGTTGGGGCGGGTCGCGGGGCCCTGCCCCGGGATGCTCGGGACCGGCCCGGCCGACGTCGTCTCGATCGCTGCTGTCGCCACGGCGTCATTATTGCCATAGAACCTGACGGGTGCGGGGTTGGCCCCCGGAATGGCGCCTTGGGCGGTCGGTTTTCGGCGCTAGTAGGATCCGGCGCATGACCTCCACGAACGTGCCCGGGTCGACGGCGCCGGCCTCCGGTGCGGCCGCCGGCGGCCGCACCACCGCGGTGCACCGGGTCTCGGTGCTGCTCTACAGCGACGACATCACCACCCGGGACGCCGTGCGAGCGGCGGCCGGGCGGCGTCCCGCCCGCGACGTCGAGGTCGTCCGCTGGCACGAGTGCGCCACCGCCCCGGCCGTCGTCGAGGCGATGGACGCAGGCGGATATGACGTCGTGGTCCTCGACGGCGAGGCGGCGCCGGTGGGGGGGCTGGGGCTGTGCCGACAGCTGAAGAACGAGATCTTCGAGTGCCCGCCGGTGCTGGTCCTCATCGGCCGCGTCCAGGACGCCTGGCTGGCCGCGTGGTCGCTCGCCGACGAGGTGGTCCCCCACCCCCTGGACCCGATCCAGATGGCGGAGGCCGTCGCCACGCTGGCGAGGACCCGCTCCGCGGCCGCCTGAGGTGACCACCTCCGCACCCGCTGCGGCGTCCCCGGGTGGTGGCGCCGCCTCGTGGCCGGACCTGATCACCGCCTTGATCGGGCGGCGCGACCTCACGCTCGACGAGGCGCGCTGGGCCATGTCCGCGGTGATGTCCGGCGAGGCGTCGCCGGTCCAGCTCGCGGGCTTCCTGGTCGCACTGCGGGCCAAGGGTGAGACGGTCGGGGAGCTGCGCGGCCTCGCGGATGCCATGCTCGAGCACGCCCACCGCATCGAGGTGCCCGGGGACAGCATCGACGTCGTCGGCACCGGGGGCGACCGGGCCAACACCGTCAACATCTCGACGATGTCCGCCATCGTGGTCGCGGCCACCGGCCTGCAGGTGGTCAAGCACGGCAACCGGGCCGCGTCGTCGGCCTCGGGGTCGGCCGACGTCCTCGAGGCGCTGGGCGTGACGCTCGGGCTGACCCCCGCGCAGGTCGTCGAGGTCGCGGAGCGGGCGGGCATCACCTTCTGCTTCGCGCAGACCTTCCACCCCTCGATGCGGTATGCCGGGCAGGCCCGCCGGGAGCTCGGCGTCGCCACGGCGTTCAACGTGCTGGGCCCGCTCACCAACCCGGCGCAGCCGCGCTTCGCGGCGATCGGCGTCGCCGACCCGCGGGTGGCCCCGCTCCTGGCCGGCGTGTTCGCCGAGCGCGGCAAGGACGCGGTCGTGGTCCGGGGGGACGACGGCCTGGACGAGCTCACGCTGTCCACCACCTCGACGACGTGGTGGGTCCGTGGGGGCGACGTGGCCGTCCTGACCATCGCTCCCGAGGACGTGGGGCTGCAGCGCAGCCCGATCGAGGCCCTGCGGGGCGCCGACGCGGAGCACAACGCCGGCGTCGCCCGCTCGGTGCTGGCCGGCGAGCAATCGGCCGCCCGCGACGCGGTCCTGCTCAACGCCGGCGCCGCGCTGGCGGTGGCCACCCTGGCGGCCCAGCCGGCCGACCCGGTCCGGGGTGCGGAGACGGGCCGGACTCCGGGGCCCGGCCGCACTGCGGAGCCGGGTCATGAGCGGCTCCTGGAGGCGGTGCGGGACGGAGTGCGCCGGGCGGGTCAGGCGATCGACTCGGGGTCGGCGGCCACGGTGCTGGAGCGCTGGGCCACCGTGACTCGCGAGCTCGCCGGCTGAGGTCGCAGCCGCGAGACCTCAGTCCTCCACGCCGAGGCTGAAGGCCGACTCGAGGTCGTGCGTGGAGTAGGTGCGGAAGGCGATGTGGGTGTCGGTGCCCGTGACGCCCGGGACCTTGCCCATCCGGTCGGCGATGACGTCGGCGAGCTGCTCGTGCTCGCGCACGCGGACCATGGCCACGAGGTCGACGTCGCCGGCGACGGAGTAGACCTCCGTGACGCCGTCCAGCTCGGCGATCTCCTGGGCGACCTCGGGGATCCGGTCGACGTCGGCGGAGATGAGGACGATGGCGGTGATCACCGGGGCAGCGTATCCGGGCGCCTACCAGCGGGAGCCGGGGAAGATGACCGGACGCGAGCTGAGCACCCCGCCCGGACAGGGACGCGGCCAGCGCCCGCGCGGCGAACGAAGACCGTCTCCCATCGGCTCTCACCGGTGGCCGAGGTTCGCCAGGATCTCCGCGTAGCGCGCCGTACCCAGCTCCGTCGGCTCGCCCTTCCGGCAGAAGGTGCGCCCGGCCAGCCTGCGATGGACGCGCTCGACCACGATCTGGCCGTCCACCAGCGTGGACTCCAGGACGGCCAGGGCCTCCCGGAACCGCGGGTCGGTCCTGGCCCGCTCGTAGTGGGAGAGGACGTGCACGTACCAGAACAGGTTGTAGCCGGCGAAGGGGTACTCGACCTGGAGGAACAGGGTCCCGATGCCGAAGTGGCAGGGCCCCAGCGGTGCGCGGCTGACCCAGTGCTGGAGCAGGAGTTCCACGGCGGCCGTGGGGGCGGAGTCGGCCAGGCCGGCGAGCCGGAGCGCATCCAGTGCCGCGAGGGTGGGGCCGGGGTTGGAGAAGTCCGTCTCCGGGCCCCGGCCGAAGCTGAACTTCCGGCACCGCCAGCCGCCGTCGTCGTGCATCGTCCCCAACAGGTGGTCGAACGTCCGGCCAAGCCGGTCATCGGAGGCGAAGCCCAGCAGGGAGAGCACGCGGGCGGCATTGATCGTGTGGCAGGGATAGATCGCACCCGCCGGGGACAGACGGAACCGGCCGTCGTCCCGCCACGTGCTCAACACCAGCTCGGCTGCCCCGCGCAGCACCGGCTCGCCCGGGTCGACCCCCAGTTCCAGCAGCAGGGCGGGCGCCTCGAGCGTCGAGAACGGCCCACCCTTGCCCAGCCGGCGGTCGGGGGTGGCCCAGTAGTCCGCACCGTTGTCCCCACGCGTGCCCAGGATGGCCTCGACGTCGGCCTGGTACCGCGGCGGCACTGTCATTCCTACCGGCCTCCTCGCGAGAAACCATCGTGGGGCGTCCCCATCGAAGCACGACCGCGGGCCGACCTGGCGGGTCAGGCCGGGGCGAAGTCGGGCACCTGACGGCGGGAGGCCTCCAGCGGCTCCAGCTCCTCGCGCGCGGCGACCGCGCCGCCCACCGGGCACGTCCAGGCCCCGTCGACGTCGACCACCCGGACGCCGGGGGACTCCAGCCATCGCAGGATGCGCTCGCTCTCCTCGGGGGTGGCCGCGGTGGCAGGTGCGACCGGCGCGTCCACGACCTCGGCGCTCGCCTCGAGGGCGCTGACGTAGGGCATGGGGTCAGCGCCGCGCGGCGAGCGGCTGCTGCCGGCGAGCCGGCCGTGGCGGACGCAGACGATCTCCCAGCCGCCCTCCGCCGCCCGACGGGCGGCCACCAGCTGGGGGATGCGGGCGAGCGGCTCCAACCGCTGGGCGCGGGCAGCGGCACGCACCAGCGCCACGAGGCGCTCACGCACGACCTTCGCCTCCTCGAAGCGCTCGGCGGCAGCCAGCCGCGCCATCCGCTCCCGCAGCGCGGCCACGGCCTCCCGACAGTCACCGCCCAGGAGGGTGGCCGCGCGGGCCGCGACGACGGCATACTCCTCCACGCCTTGGGCACCCGTGCACGGTGCGCCGCACCTCCCGATGTCCGCGAGCGCGCAGACGGAGCGCGGGCGGGCGGGGCTGAGCCGCTCGACGCACTGGCGCAGCGGCAGGACCTCGTGGACCGCGGCGACCGCGGCCTCGGCGGCGCCCCGCGACCCGAAGGGGCCGATGTAGCGGCCGCCGTCCGGGCGGACGCCGCGGACGATGGAGAGCCGCGGGAACGCCTCGGCGGTGAGCTTGACCCACAGGGCCCGCTCGGGGTGCCGCGACCGCCGGTTGTAGCGGGGGCGGTGCTCGGCGATCAGCCGCAGCTCGCGGACCTCGGCCTCGAGCGGTGTCGCGCAGACGACGGCGCTGACCGACTCCGCGAGGCGCACCATCTCGGCCATGCGGCGTCGCTGCTCGCTGGCCGTGAAGTAGGAGCGGACCCGGGTGCGGACCGAGACCGAGGTGCCGACATAGAGGACCCGGCCCCGACCGTCGCGGAAGAGGTAGACACCGGGGGCGTCCGGGAGGCCGTCGGCGAGGTGGCGCTTGCGCCGGGTGGCGGCCGGCACCCGGCGGGAGTAGTCGCGCAGCTCCTCGAGTGAGTGGACTCCAAGACCGCCGACCCGCTCGAGCAGCCCGTGCAGGACGTCCACGGTCGCCCTCGCGTCGTGCAGCGCACGGTGGTCGGGCGTGGTGGTCGAGCGGAAGAGGGCGGCAAGGGAGGCGAGCCGGTGGTTGGGTGCCTCGTCGCGGGTGACGAGCTGTCGGGCGAGGTGGACGGTGTCGAGGACCGGGAAGGCGGGCCAGTCCCGGCCGCTCGTCGCGGCCGCCGCCTTGAGGAAGGAGACGTCGAAGCCCGCGTTGTGCGCCACGAGCACCGAGCCGGCCGCGAAGTCGAGGAACGCGCCGAGCGCCACGTCGACGCGCGGGGCGCCCGCGACCATGGCATCGGTGATGCCGGTCAGCACGGAGATGAAGGCGGGGATGGGGGCGCCGGGGTGGACGAGCGTCTGGAACTCGCCCACCACCTCCCCACCGCGGACCTTGACCGCACCGATCTCGGTGATGCCCGACTCCGCGGGGCTCCCACCGGTGGTCTCGAGGTCGACCACGACGAAGGTCACCGCGCAGAGCGGGGTCCCCAGGTCGTCGAGGGTGCCCTGGACCATCCGCATGCCGCCGACCGTAGGCGGGCCGTCCGACAGGCCTCCTCAGGCTCGCCGCACGTCGTCGTAGCGCTGCCCAGCCCGTTGTCGGAGGTCGCCCGTAGCGTGCTCCTCATGAGTTCGACGACCTCACGGCCCCGTGCCGACCCGGTCGCCGCGAGGACAGGAGGTGTGCGGTGGTTCCCACGAGCATGACCATCAGCTGCGGGACGTGCCCGGTGCGCGGGCTGCACTGCGACGGGTGCATGGTGACGGCGCTGCTGGACGTGGGCGCGCGCGGCGATGAGCGGCTGCCGCTCGACCTCGACGAGCGCGCAGCCCTCGACGGGCTGGTCCGAGCCGGTCTGGTCTGCGTCGACGAGGCCGCCGGCGCCCACGCCACGCGGGAACCGCTGCCGCTGCGGCGACGCGTGGCCGGCTGACCGGTGCCCGTGGTCCCGCGCCGCAGCGGGCGACTCACGGCGCTGACCGTGGCGGCCCTGGTCGCCGTCGCCTGGCTGGCTGCCGGGTGTGCGCCCCGGACGGCCCCGGGACCGCCCTCCACGACGCCGACCGCCGGACCGGTGACGCAGGAGGGGACGGTGCTTGCCGCGGCCCGGCGGCTGCTCGCCGAGCGCGCGGCCGCCGTGCGGGCCGGTACGCGCAGCGGGTATGCAGGTGCCGACGAGGTCGAGCTGATGGCGGCGGTCGGCCTGTCGCCCGTCACCTACGAGGACGTGCGGTCCAGCGGCGCCCCACCGGCGTCGGCCGGCAGCCCCGGCGAACCCGGCGGCGTGGCGCAGGTGGCCGCGACGCTGCGGTACCGGGTGGCCGGCCACGACCGGGCCGACCGGACCTCCCGACGCCTCGTGACGCTCCACCGGACCTCCGCCGGCTGGCGCATCTCGGGCGAGGCGCCCGCGCCGGGAGCGCCGTCGTTGCCGTGGGACGTCGACGGTGCCGTCGTCGCCGAAGGGGAGCGGTCGCTCGTGGTGGGCGCGCTGGACCGAGCCGGGGCGACGGCATACACCCGGCTGGCGGACGCGGCGGTGGGTGCGGTCGACGCGGCGTGGCAGCGGCCCTGGTCCCGCCGGCTGCTCGTGGTGGTGGCTGCGGACGCCGCGGGGGTGCGCGCCCAGGTCGGGGGGTCCGCCGACCTCGACCAGCTCGCGGCCGTGACCGACGGACCGGTCGGCGCCGACGGTCTGGCGACGGGGGACCGGGTGGTACTCGACCGGGCGGCGATGGACGGCCTCACCGCGGTGGGGCGGGAGTTCGTGGTCAGGCACGAGACCGTGCACGTCGCGCTGCGGTCCTCGCTCGCCGGGCGGGCGCCGCGCTGGGTGACCGAGGGGTTCGCGGACCACGTCGGCTACTCCGGCACCGGCCTCGATCAGGTGCAGGTGGCCGCCGGCCTGCTCGACCAGGTGGCCGCCGGCTCGGGGCCCGAGGCGCTTCCGGACGACGGCGACTTCGACCCGGCTGGGGGTGACATCGCGCCCGCCTATGCCGCCGCCTGGATCGCCGTCGAGCAGGTCGCCCGAGCGGTCGGGCCGTCCGGGCTGCGCCGGTTCGTCGTCGCCGCCACGTCCGCGGGCTCGGCGGAGTCCGCGCAGGCGGCGACGGCCGGGGCCTTCGAGGAGGTGCTGGGGACCACCGAGGAGGCCTTCACCCGCGCGTGGCGGCAACGTCCCGCGGAGCTGGCCTCGGCTCGGTGAGGGGCGGTGGGGCCAGGGCGAGGGACGCCGCCACCAGGGCGGCCGAGAGCCAGAACTGGTTGTAGAAGGCCTGCTTGTTGACCAGGTTCGCCGCGAGGAGGACCAGCGCCAGCCACCGCAGCAGCTCGGGGAGGTCGGGTCGGCGGCGGGCGACGGTCAGGGCCGCGGCGGCCACGGTCCCGACGACGAGGAGCCCGGTCAGCCAGAACGGCGGCTCCACGCCGTGCTCGTTGAGCAGGTAGAGGTGCCAGGTGTTGGCGAACCGGATGGGGTGGAAGCCGACGAGCAGGGTCACGGTGTCGTGGAGGAAGTCCGCGGGGGAGGCGAGGAACCACGGCAGGCACAGCGCGCCGGCCAGCCCGGCCGCCGCGGCCGTGCGCTTCACGCCGAACGCCGGCCAGGCGGCCAGCACGGGGAGCAGCAGCACCAGGTGCTGCTTGCTGGCGCACGCCAGCGCCAGCGGCACCACCGCCCACCAGGCCTGCCCGCGTCGCACCAGTACCGCCCACCAGACCAGGCCCGCCGCAAGCAGCGGCTCGGTCCACGCCTGGTCCACCTGGGTGATGCCACCCGGCGCCACGACGAGGGCGACCGCGGCGACCGCCGCGGGCCACGCCCACGGCCCCCGGCCGGCCGATGGCCCCCGTGCCGGGCCCGCGGCCCCGGCTGCGCCGTCCGGTCGCGGCGGCACCGCCAGCGCTCGCAGGCCGAGCAGCAGGACGACCGTCCAGGCGGCGAGCGACCAGCGCACGTCCCCGAACAGCCACCGGCCCGGGGCCAGCAGGACCGCCGTCCACGGCAGGTAGGGAAAGGCGTCCTGCACCCCGGGCGAGCCCGTCCACGTCGCGGAGTACATGTTCTCCCCGCGGGCGAGGCCGTCGCTCGCCTGCTGGAGGATCACCCACACGTCGATCCGCGGGGCCCGGTCGCCGAGGATGACCACCGCGGCCAGCACCGCGTGACCGGCGACGGCGACCAGGTGCGCCAGGTCCGCCGCGCCCGGCGTGCCCCGGGCGAGCAGCAGCGCGCCGAGTACCCCCACGACCGTGACGACGGCGAGGGCGGCGGTGAGCCACCCGCCGCGGAGGTAGGAGAAGAGCGGCACCGTCCACAGGAGCACCACCGAGGCCACGGGGACGAGCACGCCCCACCACACGGGCAGGCGAACCTCCCGGCGGAGGACCAGCCAGGCGGCGAGCCCCAGCGCGACCGCGGTCAGGGTGAGGACGATCGGGACCCGGAACCGGACGACGCTCCACTGGAGCACGCCGAGGTAGGCGAGCCAGCCGCCGGCCACCAGGGCGGCGGCAGGGCCTCCCGCCGGCGCGCGCTCAGCCGCCGTAGAGCGCATCGACCTCGTCGGCGAAGTCCCTCATGACCAGGTTGCGCTTCAGCTTCAGGGACGGGGTCAGGTGGCCCGAGGTCTCGGTGAAGTCGACGTCCAGCACGCGGAACTTGCGGATCGCCTCCGCCTTGGACACCGCCTCGTTCGCCTGGTCGACGGCCCGCTGGATCTCGGTGAGGACCACCTCGTGGGTGCGGGCCGCGGCGACGGTCAGCTCCCCGAGGTCCTGGTTGGCCGCCCACATCGGCAGCATCTCCTCGTCGAGGGTCACCAGGGCCGCGATGAAGGGCTGCTGGTCGCCGACGACGATGCACTGGGAGATCAGGGGGTGGGCTCGCAGGCGGTCCTCGAGCACGGCCGGGGCGACGTTCTTCCCGCCGGCGGTGACGAGCAGCTCCTTCTTCCGGCCGGTGATCCGCAGGTAGCCCTCGGAGTCCAGCTCACCGATGTCGCCGGTGTGGAACCAGCCGTCGCGGATCGCCTCGGCCGTGGCCGTGTCGTTGCCGTGGTAGTGGCCGAAGACGTTGACGCCGCGGACGAGGATCTCACCGTCCTCCGCGATCCGGACCGACACCCCGGGCATGGGCGGCCCGACCGTGCCGATCTTGAGGTTGTCGGGCAGGTTCACGGTGCACGGTGCCGTCGTCTCGGTGAGGCCGTAGCCCTCGAGGATCGTCACGCCGATGCCGCGGAAGAAGTGCCCGAGGCGGGTGCCGAGCGGCGCCCCGCCGGAGACGGCGTACTGGATCCGGCCGCCCATGGCCGCCCGGAGCTTGCCGTAGACGAGCCGGTCGAAGATCGCGTGCTGGAGGCGCAGCCCGAGGGGCACGTGGCCGGCGTCCTTGGCCTCCGACCACGCCCGCGCGGCGGCGGCGGCCCGGGCGAAGATCGCGCCGCGACCGCCGGCGACCGCCTTGGCCTCGGCGGAGTTGTAGATCTTCTCGAAGACCCGGGGGACGGCGAGGATGAAGGTCGGCTGGAAGGTCGCGAAGTCGTCGAGGAGGGTCTTGATGGTCGCGGAGTGCCCCATGGTCACGGCGGCCGAGACGCAGAGCACCTCGATGAACCGCGCGAAGACGTGGGCCAGCGGGAGGAACAGCAGGGTCGAGGCGCCCTCGGCCCGCAGCACCTGCTGGAGCTTGACGGTCGCGTTCTCGCAGAGGTCGAGGAAGTTGCCGTGGGTCAGCTCCACCCCCTTGGGCCGCCCGGTGGTGCCCGAGGTGTAGATGATGGTGGCCGGGCTGCTCCGGTCCAGGCCGGCGCGCGCCGCGGCCAGCGCCGTGTCGTCCACGGCCTCGCCGCTGCCGGCCAGCCGCTCGAGGTCGTGCTCATCGATGCTCCACACGTGCGCGAGCAGCGGCAGGCCGTCACGCACCGACGCGACGGCGCCGGAGTGCACGGCCGTCTCGACGACGACGCCCACCGCCCCGGAGTCCTCGAGGATCCACGTGACCTGGTCAGGCGAGGAGGTCTCGTAGATGGGGACCGGCACGGCGCCGGCCGCCCACAGCGCGAAGTCGACGAGCGTCCACTCGTAGCGTGTGGCGCTCATGATGCCCACCGCCGCGCCCGGACCGATCCCGGCGGCCACGAAACCCTTGGCGAGCGCCTCGACCTCGTCGGCGAACTCGGCGGCGGTCACGGGCGACCAGGCCGAGCCCGAACGCCTCTGGAAGACCGGCCGTCCCGGGGAGGCGTCGGCGTTCCGCCGAGGGACGTCGCCGAGTGTCCCCTCGGTCGTCGCCGGGGTGATGACCGGGGTCGAGATCTCCTGCATGTGACTCCTCCGAGCACTCATGACGTCAGCTCTGCGTCGCTCCCGAGGGCCGTCGTGTCGTCGCTGACCGGCAGCACCGCTGCTGGGCCGCCGGTCGCAGTCTATTGTCCCCGGTCGTGCGCCACTTCCCCGATCCGCTCGACCGCGAGGTCGACGTCGCCGACGACACGTTCGTGCGGGCCGCGCCGGCGGTCCTGCGCGCGGTGCTCGACGTGGAGGGGGCCACCGAGGTGCTGTGGCCGCACCTGGCGCCGTTCCTCACCGTGCTGCGCGACCGGGGGACCAAGGGCATGCGGTGGCAGCTCTCCGGGCCGCTGGTGGGCGAGTGCGAGGTGTGGTTGGAGCCGGTCGCGGACGGCACGGTCGTCCACCACTACGTGCGCGGTCGGCTGACGGGCACCCGGCCGAGGGCCCGCCGGTGGTCGGACGCCCACGTCCGCCGCTGGAAGCGGACGGTGCACCGGGTCAAGGACGTCCTCGAGGATGGCGTGCGCTGACGGCGGGTACCCTCGGCGCCATGGCCGACCGCACGACCTCACGGATCGAGATCACCGCCGAACCCGGCGCCGTGCTCGACGTCATCGCCTCCTTCGAGGAGTACCCGGAGTGGGCCGGGCAGGTGAAGCGGGCCGTCGTCCTCAGCGAGGACGGTGACGGCTGGGCCGACCAGGTGGAGTACGACCTCGACGCGGGGGCCATCAGGGACAACTACGTCCTCGAGTACGACTGGGACGGCATCGAGGAGGACGGCAGCGGCAGCGTGTCGTGGCGCCTGGTCCGCGCCATCCAGCTCAAGGCACTCAACGGCACGTACACCCTCCACGCGCGCGGCGAGGTCACCGAGGTCCTCTACGAGCTCGAGGTGGACGTCAAGATCCCGCTCATCGGTGCGCTGAAGCGCAAGGCCGAGAAGATCATCACCGACACCGCCCTCAAGGAGCTCAAGCGGCGCGTCGAGGCCTACTCATCCTGAGCGCCGCACCGGTGCCCGGCGCCGCCCCCCGCGTCCTCCTGGTCACCGGGAAGGGCGGCGTCGGCAAGACCACGACCGCCGCCGCGCTCGCCGTCGAGGCGGCCCGCGCCGGCCGTCGCACCCTGGTGGTGTCCACCGATGCCGCGGCCAGCCTCGGTGACACCCTCGGCGTCGAGCTGCCCACCGCCGCGTCGTGGCGCGACGCCACGCCCGTCGAACCGGGCCTCGAGGCGACGGCGGTCGACGCGCAGACCGGTGTGGAGGCGTCCTGGCCGACGGTCCACGGGTACCTCCTCGAGCTCCTCGACGGCGTGGGGGTGGACCCGGTGCTCGCGGAGGAGCTGACCACCCTCCCCGGAGCCGCGGAGGTGACCGCGCTGCTGGCCCTCGGCCATCAGGCTCGCAGCGGGCGCTACGACCTCGTCGTCGTCGACTGCGCGCCCACCGCGGACACCCTGCGCCTGCTGGCCCTGCCGGAGGTGCTGGGCTGGCACCTCGACCGGCTGCTGCCCGCCCAGCGCCGGCTGCTCACGGCGCTGCGGCCGGCGGCCGCCGCCGCGGCCGGCATCGCCATGCCGGGGCCGGAGGTGCTCGGCGTGGTCACCGCGTGGCGCGAGCAGGTGGTCGCCGTGCGGGCCCTGCTCACCTCGGCCAGCGCGAGCGTCCGCCTGGTCCTCACGCCCGAGCGGGTGGTGATCGCCGAGGCCCGCCGCCTCCTCACCTCGCTCGGCCTGCACGGGTATGCCGTGGACGGCCTGGTGGTCAACCGCGTCCTGCCGCCGGGTCGCGACCCGTGGCGGGCCGGCTGGAACGCCGCCCAGCACGAGGGGCTGGCCGCCATCGGTGAGTCCTTCGCCGGCATACCGACCCGGTCCGCGCCCTACCTGGCCGCCGAGCCGACCGGTCCCGACGCGCTCGCCGCGCTCGCTGCGGCCACGGTGCTGATCGAGGGCGAGGAGCGTCCGCTCGAGCACCCGGTCGAGCCGTCCGGGCCCCGGGTGGAGGCGGTGGGGCTGGACTTCGTGCTCACCCTGCGGCTGCCGCTGGCGCGGTCCGCCGACGTCGCGCTCGCCCGGCGCGACGACGACCTGCTGGTGACGGTGGGGGCCGACCGGCGCGTCGTCGCCCTCCCTGCGGTGCTCCGCCGCTGCGTCGTCAAGAATGCGTCCGTGGGCCAGGGAGAGCTGAGGGTGCGCTTCGAGCGCGACGAGGAGGTCTGGCCCCGTGCCCGATGACGAACGCCCTCCCCACGGGCCCGACCTCGGCACGGTCGCCGACGAGGCCGCCCGGCTGCTGGAGAGCCTGCGCCGCGTCGACTGGTCCGGCCCGCACGAGCCCGCCGCGCCGGACCCGTCCGCGGAGCACGCCCACGACGAGCCCGACCCGTCACCCCCCGACACCTCACTTCACGACCCGTCTCCCCCCGACCCGAACCCCCACGGCGCCCCCCACGGCGCCCCCGACGAGGCCCACGACCATGGCCTCCCGCCCGGCGCCGTGCCGATGGGCACGGCGGAGTCGTGCACCTACTGCCCGCTGTGCCGGGCCGTCACGGCGCTGCGGGCGGTCAGCCCCGAGACCCTCGAGCGGTTCGCCGACCTGGCCGGGACCGCCGCCGCGCTGCTGAGCGACCTCGCCGCCGCGCGCACCGCCACGCCCCGGCCTCCCGCCGAGGGCACCGAGCCGGCCCACCCCACGCCGGAGCGCACACCGAGGACGCACCGCGTCCCCGTCGTCGACGAGGAGGAGTGAGCGTGTCACGGACCATCGGCCTGGACATCGGCGGCACCAAGATCGCGGGCGGGGTGGTGGACGAGGACGGGACGGTCCTGGCCCGGGCCCGCCGGGCCACCCCTCCCTCGGACCCGGCCGCCATCGCGGCCACCTGCGCGGACCTCGTTGCCGAGCTCCGGGCCGAGGTCCCGGGCGTCTCCGCCGTCGGGGCGGCGTGTGCCGGTCTCATCGACGCCACCCAATCGGTGGTCCTCTTCGCGCCGAACCTGGCCTGGCGGGAGGAGCCGCTCAGGGAGCGGCTCACCGCCGTGCTCGACCTGCCCGTCCTCCTCGAGAACGACGCCAACGCGGCGGCGTGGGGGGAGTTCCGCCACGGGGCCGCCGCCCACGTCGACGACATGCTGTTCGTCACCGTCGGCACCGGGGTCGGCGGTGGCGCGGTCGTGGACGGGCACCTGCTGCGCGGGGCGTTCGGGGTCGGTGCCGAGATCGGCCACATGCGCGTCGTGCCCGGCGGGCACCGGTGCGGGTGCGGCAACCGGGGCTGCCTGGAGCAGTACGCCTCCGGCTCGGCCCTGATCCGCGACGCCCGCGAGCTCGTGCGCGTGGGGGGCCTGGCCGCCGCCGCGCTCAGCGCGCGCTGCGGCGGGGTGCCCAAGCGGCTGAGCGGTCGCGACGTCGACGAGCTCGCGCTCGCCGGTGACCCGGCCTCCATCGCACTCCTCGCCGAGGTCGGCACCTGGCTGGGCGAGGGGATCGCCTCCCTCGGCGCCGTGCTGGACCCGGGGGCCGTGGTCCTGGGCGGTGGGGTGAGCCATGCCGGTGAGCTGCTTCTCGGTCCGGTGCGCGAGGCCCTCCTGCGCAACCTCGTCGGCCGGGGGCACCGCCCCGAGCCGCAGCTCGTCATCGCGACCCTCGGCAACACCGCGGGCTTCATCGGGGCCGCCGACCTGGCCCGAGGACCGCACCTCGCCGAGGCGGCGGGCGCGTGACCGACGGCGGCGGGGCCGGGAGGTCCCTCGCCGTCGGCATCGACGTCGGCGGCACGAAGGTAGCCGGTGGCCTGGTCGACGGCGACGGGGTGATCCTCCGCCGGGCCCGCCGTGACACCCCTCACCGGTCGGTGAGCCCCGACGTCGTCGAGGAGACGATCGTCGAGGTCGTCGAGGAGCTGCTCGCGGCGGCGCCCGCACCGGCGGTCGCGGTGGGGATCGGGGCGGCGGGGTTCGTCGCCGCCGACCGGGCGACCGTGGTCTTCGCCCCGCACCTCTCGTGGCGCAACGAGCCGCTGCAGGTCTCCCTGAGCGAGCGGCTCGACCTGCCGATCAGCGTCGACAACGACGCCAACGCGGCGATCTGGGCCGAGTGGCGCTTCGGCGCCGGCCGTGGCGAGCGCGACCTGGTCATGGTCAACCTCGGCACCGGCATCGGCGGTGGCATCCTGCTCGACGGCAGCGTCGTCCGGGGGCGGTACGGCATCGCCGGGGAGTTCGGGCACATGCAGGTCGTGCCCGGCGGGATCCGCTGCGAGTGCGGGAACCGGGGGTGCTGGGAGCAGTACGCCTCCGGCAACGCCCTGGTCAGCGAGGCGCGCTCCCTGCTCGAGGCGAACAGCCCCGTGGGGCGGGACCTCGCCGTGCGGGTGGGCGGGCGCCCCGAGGACCTCACCGGCCCGCTGATCACCGAGGCGGCGCGCGAGGGAGACCCCACCGCCGTCGAGCTGCTCGCCGAGGTGGGCCAGTGGCTCGGTGTCGGCATCGCCAACCTCGCCGCCGCCCTCGACCCCGGGACGTTCGTGGTCGGCGGCGGGGTCAGCGCGGCCGGCGAGCTGCTGCTCGGCCCGGCGCGGGAGACCTTCCGTCGCCGGCTTCCGGGACGCGGCTACCGGCCGGAGGCGCGGATCGTGGCCGCCGAGCTCGGCAACGACGCCGGCGTGGTGGGCGCCGCGGACCTGGCCCGGGAGGGCCTGACCGCGTGAGCACCCTGCGCGTCGCCTCGTACAACACGCGAGACCTGCTCGACGACCGCGCCGCGGCGGCGCGGGTGGTCCGGGCCGTCGACCCGGACGTCCTCTGCCTCCAGGAGGTGCCCCGCCGGCTGCTCGCGACCACCCGGGTGGCGGGTCTGGCCGCCGAGTGCGGCCTGTACTGGCCGGGCCGCCACCGCGGCAGCGGCGGGACGACGATCTTCACCTCGCTGCGCGTGCAGGTCACCGGGGCGGCCCACCGCCGGCTTCCCGTCGCCACGCCGCGCCGGACCCGCGGGTATGCCGTCTCGACCGTCGTCCGACCGGGGCACCGTCCGCTCGTGGTCGCCAGCGTCCACCTCTCCCTCGACCCGGCCGAGCGGGTCCGCCACGTGGCGCAGGTGCTCGCCGCCCTGCCGACCTTCGCGCCGGTGCTGCTCGCCGGGGACCTCAACGAGGGCCCCGACGGCGACGCCTGGCGGCTCGTGGAGTCCCGCCTCACCCGGGTGTCGCCGGGCGAGCCGACCTTCCCCGCGCGCCGGCCCTCCCGGCTCATCGACGCGGTCTTCGCCTCCCCGTCGGTGCTGGTGCTGCCGCACCGGCCCGTCGACCTCGACGAGGCAGACGTCCTCGCCGGGAGCGACCACCGCCCGGTCTGGGTGGATGTGGAGCCGGAGCCGCTCTGAGGCTGCGAGGCCCTAGTAGCGTGTCGCATCTAAGTTGGTTGGTATTGCTGGTTGGCTGTTCTCGGTTGATACTTGATCGGGAGGAGTCGTTGTCATGCCCAGACCGAAGGAACATGTCGTCACGCTCACAGCTGGCGACCGGGTGAGGTTGGCACGGGTGGTGTCGCGGGGGAAGCATCCAGCGCGGATGAACGCCCGGGCCAGGATCCTGCTGGAGCTGGATGAGTCCGATGGCCCGGCGTCGGATCGGCGGGTGGTGGCCGACCGGGTTGGGGTCTCGGAGGGAACGGTGTATCTGGTCGCGAAACGGTTCACCGAGGTGGCCGGTGACGTCGAGGAGGTGATCGGCCGCCGGAAGCGGGCCACGCCGCCGGTGCCGGCGAAGGTGACCGGGGACGTCGAGGCGCGGGTGATCGCGCTGGCGTGCGCCAAGCCCCCGGCCGGCTACGACCGGTGGTCGCTGCGGCTGCTGGAGAAACAGGTGGTGCTCACCGACGGGATACCGCCGCTGGACCACTCCACGATCGGGCGGGTCCTGAAAAGGGGGGGCTTCGCCCTCACCTGAAGAAGTGCTGGACGATCCCACCGGCCGCCAACGGCGAGTTCGTGGCCCGCATGGAAGACGTCCTCGAGGTCTACCACCGGCCCTACGATCCGGGCGTGCCGGTGGTCTGCATGGATGAGAAGCCGTACCAGTTGCTCGGCCACGCCCGTGACTCGATCCCGGCCCGGCCCGGTCACGACCTCAAGGAGGACTCGGAGTACGTCCGCCACGGGACCTGCTCGATCTTCGTGTGGGCTGAACCGCTCGCCGGGCGCCGACGCGTCGACGCGAGGCCCCGGCGGACCCGGATCGACTGGGCCGCCGAGGTCGATCAGCTGCTGACCCTGGACTACCCGCACGCCCAGCGGGTCGTGCTGGTGATGGACAACCTCAACACCCACACCCTCGGATCGTTGTACGAAGCGTTCGAACCGGCCAAGGCCCGCGCACTGGCTTCCCGCCTGGAGATCCACTACACGCCCAAGCACGGCTCCTGGCTCAACATCGCCGAGATCGAGCTGTCCCGCCTGACCCGGCAATGCCTCGACCGGCGCATCGACGACCTCGACCTGCTCAACACAGAGCTCGCCGCGTGGCAGGCCGCCACCAACGCCGACCAGCGACAAGTCGACTGGCAATTCACCACGAGCGACGCCCGCATCAGACTCC
>DASQFD010000018.1:0-28138 GCA_035633255.1 Dermatophilaceae bacterium | reverse complement strand
CCCGCGCCCTCCAGCTGCTCGCCGAGGAGCTGAACCACACCCCGGCCCGCATCCCGGGCGACCCCCGCACCATCACCTACCAGGTCACACCGGCCCAAATCTCAACAGTCAGCCCGGCACTACTTCCGGAGGTCTGAGACTTCATGGTGTCCATCCTGGGGGCGGCAGGCGCTTGAGCACCGCAACCGCACCCCAGGAGGGGCCCACGCCGCGGGACGCGGCGAGGTAGACGAACTCGTGTCGGGCAGATCTCATGACCGCCAGCGGGCAACTCTCATGTCCGCTACGGGGCAGCTACATGGCCGCCTCCGGGCAGTTTCTCGTGGCCGCTGTCACCCGGCGAAACGAACGCTTCCGGCTTTGCGGCCGTATGCCGTGGGCCGCCTTCGCGTCGTCCGGCCTCGTCAGTGGCTCGGGTCAGGACCGCCGTGGGTCGCCGCGGCTACTTCGAGGTGGGGACATCCCGAGCTGTCGGGCCGCGTCGCGGATGAGGTCGATGTCGGCGGGGTCCAGGTCCACCGGGCTGTGCGAGGTCGTCATGCCGGGTGAGCCGCAGACCTGGTCGACGCAGTGCCGCAGGCGCGCGGGGTCGATGCCCAGCCGGTCGTACGTCTGCGGGGTGACGGCACCGAGGACGCAGCGGAACAGGCGGCACCACTGCTCCAGCCCGCCTCCGTCGCCCGCGCTGCCCGGGCGGGAGGGGTCGTCACCCCCGTGGTAGGCGAACCCGGTGAGGAGGTCCTCGCGGGTGAAGGGGTAGCCGCGCAGCGTCGTGCCACCAGCGAGGACGCGGAAGTGGTGAACACCCGCCTGGTGCGCCGTCTCGAGGACCTCGAAGACCCCCGGCTCGACCTCCGGCATGGCCAGGTGGGCCGCGGTGCCGTCGGGACGGGTCAGGTCGGCTGTCACCGTGGCCCGGCCGTCGACCGGCAAACCGTACTCGGTGAGGACGGCGCGCACACGGAGCTCCGCGCCCGGCTCGTAGGAGTCCTGGTGGCAGGAGGCGGCCAGCCTCAGGTTGGACCGGGCCTGGACCTGCACGGCATACGGGAGGCCGTTGGCCACCGCCTCCGGGTGCTGCTGGAGGTACCGGTACAGCAGCGGCGCGTTGTCACCCGCGGTCCAGGCGTCCAGGTCGATGCGCAGCAGCGCGTGCCAGGTGCCCTCGCGGGCAGGCTGCCCGTCGATGAGCGCCGGGAGGGAGATCCGGTAGTGCGCCTCCCGCGTCCCCCTGGCGAACGTCACCCCCGGGGCGCTGGAGGCTGGGCGGAGGACCTGCCCCGTGGGGCCCTCGACGGTGAAGTCCACCGCCGACGGGACCGGGGTGAGGAGGATGACGTCGGCGCTGGTGTCGGTCTCGCTCAGCATGAAGGGGATGCGCACGGTGACGCCGGGCGGGAGGTACCCCTCGGGGTCGCGCACGACCTCCGTGTTGGTGAGGCCCGCCAGGATCTTCAGGAAGTACTTCGCGAGCAGGAAGTAGGTGTCGCCCGAGTCCGCGCCGCTCAGCAGCAGCGCGCCCCCGCTCCCGGAGCACAGGGTGGCCAGGGTCGCGGGGTCGAGGTTCTCGGGGGTCCCCAGACCGACCGCGAAGATGCGCGAGCTCGACGAGAGCGAGCCGGCGACGTCGGAGATGTACTGCGGCTCGGTCTCCATGCCGTCGGTGAAGACGACGACCGCCCACTCGTCGAAGCCGACGCCGGGAGTGCCGAGCGCCTCGTCCGACAGCGCCAGGGCGTCACCGATCGACGTCAGACCCTGCGGGTCCGGCGCGTACTCTCGGAGGACGAACTCACGGGCGTTACTGCGCCCGCCGCCGAGGACACCGCCGGCCACCGCGATGGGGACCCCTTCGGTGGCGTCGCTGGCGAAGGTGTTGACGCCCACCCCGTCGGCGTCCGGCATGACGTTGACGAAGACCTCGGCCGCGTACCTCAGCGCCTCCTCCTTGCTGTCGCCGCCGCTGGCGGGCTCGGTCATCGACCCGGAGGCGTCCAGCGAGAGCATCACGCCCACGGTGTGTGGCGCCACGGTGTTGCCGGTGATGAGGACGGTGAACACCTCGTGCGTCTCGTTGCACTCCACGCTGATGGTGCCGAGGAGGGTGTCACCCGGGTCGGTCGCCTGGTACGAGACCCAAACGTATGCCGTGCGCGGGCCCGAGCCGGGTGAGGTGGGGTTGCGGCCGAGCGGCAGGTCGAGGACCGGGGCGTCGTGGAAGACCTCCGGGCCGCCGTCGACGCGGTGCGGCCAGTCGGTGACCCAGAAGGTCAGGTCGTCGCACCAGTCCACCGCCAAGCTCACCGCGGCCGTGACGGTCGTCCCCGCCTCGATGTCGGGGAAGGCGACGCTGGGGCTCAGCAGGTCGGCCGAAGGCGGGTGCTCGAACGGCGCGAGGGTGTCCCGCACCACCTGGGCGCAGACCGCGCAGAAGGGTTTGCTTGACGTGCGCATCCGACAGTCGAACTCCGGGCGGTAGATGCCGCAGTGGAAGTACCGCGCGCCCTCGAAGGCGCCGACCGTCCCGTTCGGGACCGGGTTGCCCGCCGGGTCGACCGGCTCGGTGCGGGGGTCGCAGGCAGTGCAGTCGGGGTCGGGGTTCTGCATGGTCGGCAGGGGGGTGGCCGGGTCCACCAGGCCGCCCCACTTGAAGCCGCTGGGAAGCAGCTGCTGGAGGACCGTGACGTTCGGCTCGCTGGGCTCGAAGGGCAGGGCGACGTCGTGGCCCTCCTCCTCCGTGTCGCAGCCCGCGTAGGTCGGGTACTCGTCCGCGAGGCCGAAAGCAGAGTGGCCCAGCTCGTGCACACAGGTGTCGAGCCAGTCGGTCCCGCCGTTGGAGACGATGGGGATGGAGCCGCCCGTTCCACCGCGTACGGTGCTGTTGACGACGACCAGCCCCATCCGCCAGAACGGCACCTGGCTCAGCAGGACCAGCAGCGCGGTCTGCGTGTCGAGCGCCATGGTCCGGCGCACGTCCGCCGCGGCGCAGAAGGTCGCGTCGAAGTAGGTCTTCACCTTCTCGCCGGGCCCGGTGTCGCCGCACCTCGGGTCGTCCGCACCCGACTCGTCGGAGACCACGTCGATGCGGTAGATGTTCAGCGCACATCGCAGCTCGAGCTCGTCGAACGGCGCCTGCTCGAGGAGGTGGTCCATGAGGTCTCGGGCGTCGGCTTCCCACGCGGGCATCTGGGCTTGCGTGTAGCCCTCGGACATCAGCGCGATGGTGTAGTGGGAGAGGTCGGGGCCGTTGTCGAGGATCTTCGTCGCACCCAGGACCTGCCCGTGGTTGACGCCCACGGTCAGCCGCTCCGCTCGGAGGTGGAGCCGGACGTCGGCGCCCGGAGCGGCACCCGCAGGATCTCGCCCGCCGGCTGAGGCACGTCCGGCCGGTCCACCGGGCTCGCGAAGACCACCACGTCGCCCTCGGGGACGTCCGGCACGACCAGCGAGAAGGCGCCGCGCTGGGGCGCCCAGATGACGGTTCGGGGGGCCCCGCCCTCCTCCTCCGGCCCCTCCGAGCGCAGGAGCAGCGGGTGCGGCATCGGTCGCCGGTAGCGCGGCCTGCCCGAGTCGTCCTGCAGCTCGAACCAGGAGCCGGTCCACTCACCCGTCGTCCTCGGGTCCAGGACGGCCGAGGGCAGGGCCGCCTGGGCGAGCCCACGACGGTCGAACAGGGTGATCTCCTCCCCCACGAACCGGAAGCTGAGCCGAACGCTTCGGCGAGACCTCGAGAACGCTTGCGCTGTCGGTTCCATCGCTTCTTCTCTCCGCGGGTTGGTTCTGCCGTGCAGGGCAACGTTCAGCGCATCTCGGGTGCCGCCGTCGTCCGGCCGGGTGCAGACTGCTCGCAGCGCGGTCTCCCGAGGGAGGCGTCCTCCGCGCTTGCTCATGACGACGGGGCGGGTCCAGTGTGTGCGGAATCGAGGACGGCAGCACCGGGGCAATCCCTAGCGCTCAAGCCCCCTGTCACCTTGGTGGGCCGTGAGGCGGAGAGTGCCCGTCTGGACCGCTTGGTCGACGGCGTCCTGGTGGGGGCGGGAGGGTCGCTGGTGCTGTCCGGGGCCGCCGGCGTCGGCAAGACCGTGCTCCTGGACGTCGTGGCAGAGCGCGCTGCGCGACGTGGAGCGAAGGTCCTCATCGCTCGCGGCGTCGAGAGCGAGGCACAGCTCGCGTTCTCGACGCTCGGCGACCTGGTCACCCCCCTGCTGGGCCGCGTGGCCGAGCTGCCTCCCGTCCAGGGGGCGGCTCTGCTGGGAGCGCTCGCCCTCGGCCCGTCCCGAGCGGGCGACCGCTTCGCGGTGTGCGTGGCGACGTGGGGACTTCTCCTGGCCCACGCCGCCACCCGGCCGGTCGTCCTCCTGGTCGACGACGTGCAGTGGGTGGACGCTTCCTCCCTGCAATGCCTCGGGTATGCCGCGCGCCGCGCCTCCAAGCGTCCGCTCGGGATCGTGCTCACCAGCCGGGAGTCCGGTGGGGTCCCCGTCACCGACGACCTGCCGCAGCTGACCATCGGCCCCCTGGAGCCGTCGGCTGCCCGAGCCCTGCTGTCCCGCATCGCGCCCGACCTCGAGCGTCCGGTGGTGGACCGGGTCCTCGAGGCGGCCGGTGGGCTGCCGCTGGCCCTGGTGGAACTGGCTGCGGGTCTGGGACCCGAGCAGCGCTGCCGCCTCCCCCCGCGGGTGCCGCTGCCGCCGGGCCCGCTGCTCACCGAGGTGTACCTGCGCCGCATCCGTGCGCTCTCCGGCCCGAGCCGCACCCTGTTGCTGGTCGCGGCGGCATACGAGGGTGACGACCTGCGCACGGTGGCGGCCGCCGCGGGCAGCGTCGGCTGCGGGCTCGACGACCTCACGGCCGCCGAGGAGGCCGGCCTCGTCGGCATCGAGGGCGGCCGGCTCACCTTCACCCACCCGTTGGTCCGTGGCGCCACCTACCACGGGGCCCGTGGGCGCAGCCGGCGCGCCGCCCATGCCGCGCTGGCCGGTGTCGTCACCGGCGAGGGGCGCACCTGGCATCGGGCCGCCGCCGCCGTGGAGCCCGAGGAGGAGGTGGCGGCCGAGCTCGAGCACGTCGCCCGGTCGGCGCTGGTGCGACGTGCTCCGGCGGATGCCTCCACGGCGTTCGAGCGCAGCGCGCGGCTCACTCCGGAGCGATCCGCCGCCACCCGCCGGCTCGTCGCCGCCGGGGAGACCGCGGTCACGGCGGGGCAGCCCGAGCGGGCCCTGTCACTGCTCGAGGAGGCGGTCGCCGGCACCGACGACCGTTCTCTCCGGGCATCCGCACGGCACCTGCAGGGGCTGACCCTGCTCTGGCGGCGTGGCGTCGGTCCCGCGGTGGAGATGCTGGTGACCGAGGCGACGCGGATCCAGCTCGACGACCCGTGCTCGGCGGCTGTAATGCTGGCGGACGCGTCTTTGGCGCTGAACACGGCTGCGGACACCCATGAAGCCCTCGAGGTCGCAGAGCGAGCAGCCGCGCTGCTGGGTGGGTCGGGGACGGCGACGGCGCGTGCGCACGTGTTCGCGGCCCTCGGTTGGGCGCTGCTGCTGCGTGGTCAGGCCGCACGAGCTCAGCAGGTGCTCGCCCGGGTGGATCGCCTCACCAGAGCTGACGACCCGCTGGGCCCGACCGGCGACCACGTCAAGGGCTGGCTCTACGGCGGGGTGGTGACCGGGGCGTTCGAGGCGACGGTCGCGCACACCTCGGCCATGTGCGCCGACGCCCGGCGGGCGGGCGCACTGGGCGCGCTGCCCAACCTGCTCGTCGTCGTGGCGGACTGCGCCTACCGCATGGGTGACTGGGCGGGGGCCGACCGGGCCCTGACCGAGGCGCAGCACGTCGGACGGGACACCGGGCAAGCCGTTCCCGGTCACGCCGCGGTCATCGCCGCGCGGCTGGCCGGAGCCCGCGGTCAGTCCGAGGAGTGCCGCGCCATGCTGGGTGCCGTGGTCGACGGGGCGACGGCCTCGGGCATGCGCAGCGGCCTGCACTACGCGCGGGCCGGGCTGGGCTTCCTCGAGCTCGGGCTCGCCCGGGCCGGTGCCGCCGTGCAGCACCTCGAGTGGGTCTCCGCGGCAGCCGAGCACGACGGGATGGTGGAACCCACCCTCATCCCTTGGGCTCCGGACCTCGTCGAGGCGTACCTTCGCATGGGCCGGGCTCGAGATGCCCGACGCGCCGCGCACCGTCTCGTCGAGCGGGCCGACACGGCCGGCACCGCCGTCGCCGCGGCAGCGGCTTCCCGGTGCCGAGGCATGGTGCACGCCGACTACGACGAGCCCTTCCTGCAGGCACTCCGCCTCGACGACGATCGGCCGATGCCCTTCGAGCGGGCGCGCACGCAGCTCGCGTACGGCCGCCGCCTGCATCGCGCGAAGCGCCGGGTGCAGGCGCGAGAGCACCTCCATGAGGCCGTCTCCGGCTTCGAGCGCCTCGGCGCCAGACCATGGGCGGCGCAGGCGGCGGCGGAGCTGCGCGCCGCCGGGGGACGGCGGACACGGGAGCCGACTGAGCAGCTCACCGAGCAGGAGCGCCGCGTCGTCGCCGCCGTCCAGCGCGGCGGGTCCAACCGCGACATCGCGGCCGAGCTCTTCCTCTCACCCAAGACGGTCGAGTTCCACCTCGGGAAGATCTACCGAAAGCTGGGCGTCAGCTCCAGGACGCAGCTTGTCGCGTCCGACCGGCCCGACCAGGTGGAGCAGGTGGAGCCACCCGCAGTGGGCGGGTGAACCACCCCCAGCACGAACGACAGGTGCGGAAGGACCGCACCGCCGCAGCTCCATCCGCCGGCCCGCCATGAGCGCGAACGCGCACGGAGGAGCCCTGCGTGGTTCTGGGCCGGTCACCCGGCTTCTCAGGTCTCCAGGCCGGGCGCAGCACCGATGACGTCCCGGAGGGCCGAGACCCGAGGGGGTGAAGAAGCAGCCGCCCCGGTGGGGATCCCGTGGACGACCCGGTGGCGGGCGCGAGGTACCGGCTGCCCGCGGTGCCGTCACGCCTGGTCGTCAAGCGGCCCTCCCGTGCCGGCAGCGTGCTGAGCGCCGCCCGGCACCGCCGTGGTTCGGCATGGATAGGATGGACGTTGCTGAGCACGCGTCGGCCCGGTCCGCACATCAGGGACGGCCCTCCGGCGACTGAGAACCGGGAGGTCGGCGGTTCGACCCCGCCCCTGGCCACCCATGGACCCCCGGTGAGCGACCTGCCGACGTGCCCTCGCACCGGTCCTCATAGCCCCCACCCCCGGAGTAGCCCATGAGCCTCACGCCGCACGACCGTTCCGCAGCAACGCCCCGTCCGCACCCGACGGGGGTCCGCCGATGAGCCGCCGCTCGCCGCGCCGGCGGAGCAGCGGCACCCTGCCCGCCCTGCCGCGCAACGGGCTCCGGGTCGTCCCATTGGGAGGCCTCGGCGAGATCGGCCGCAACATGACGGTCTTCGAGCACGCCGGCCGGCTGCTGGTCGTCGACTGCGGAGTGCTCTTCCCCGAGGAGCACCAGCCCGGCGTCGACGTCATCCTCCCGGACTTCACCTGGCTGCGGGACCGCCTGGACCTGGTGGACGCGATCGTCCTCACCCACGGCCACGAGGACCACATCGGCGGCGTGCCCTACCTGCTGCGCGAGCGCCCCGACATCCCGGTCGTCGGCTCGCGACTCACCCTGGCGCTCCTCGAGGCCAAGCTGCTCGAGCACCGCATCACCCCGGTGACCGTCGAGGTCGCCGAGGGGCACCGGCGCACGCTGGGCCCGTTCGACTGCGAGTTCGTCGCCGTCAACCACTCCATCCCCGACGGGCTGGCCGTGGCCATCCGCACCGCGGCGGGGCTGGTGCTGCACACCGGTGACTTCAAGATGGACCAGTTCCCCCTCGACGACCGGGTCACGGACCTGCGCGCCTTCGCGCGCCTGGGTGAGGAGGGCGTCGACCTCTTCCTCGTCGACTCCACCAACGCCGAGGTCCCCGGCTTCACCGTCTCCGAGGGAGAGCTCGCCCCCGCGATCGACACCGTGTTCCGCACGACCAAGGGCCGGGTCATCGTCTCCAGCTTCGCCAGCCACGTGCACCGCATCCAGCAGGTCCTCGACGCCGCCCAGCGGCACGGACGCAAGGTGGCCTTCGTCGGGCGCTCGATGGTGCGCAACATGGGCATCGCCCGCGACCTGGGCTACCTGACCGTCCCAGACGGCCTCGTCGTCAAGGACCTCAAGGCCCTGGAGCGGCTCCGACCCGACCAGATGACGATCATCGCCACCGGCTCCCAGGGCGAGCCGATGGCGGCACTGGCCCGGATGGCCAACCGGGACCACCCGGTCAGCGTCACCGAGGGTGACACCGTCCTCATGGCCAGCTCGCTCATCCCGGGCAACGAGAACGCCATCTACCGCGTCATCAACGAGCTGACCCGCTGGGGCGCCACCGTCGTGCACAAGGGCAACGCCAAGGTGCACGTGTCCGGGCACGCCAGTGCCGGCGAGCTCGCCTACTGCTACAACATCATCGAGCCCGTCAACGTCCTGCCCGTCCACGGGGAGTGGCGCCACCTGCGCGCCAACGCCGACATCGCCATCCGCACCGGGGTGGACCCGAAGCGGGTCATCCTCGCCTCGGACGGCGCGGTCATCGACCTCGTCGACGGCCGCGCCACCATCACCGGGACCGTGCCGGCGGGGCTCGTCTTCGTCGACGGCACCAACGTCGGCGGCGCCACGGAGGAGACCCTGCACGTGCGGCGGACCCTTGCCGAGGAGGGCGTCCTGACCATCGTGTGCCTCGTCGACCCCGACACCGGCACGCTCACCGAGGAGCCCGACTACCTCGCCCACGGCTTCGCCCCGGGCACCATCGACTTCTCCGCCGCCACGCCCGCCATCCAGAAGGCACTCACCAAGGCCACCCAGGACGGCATCGAGGACCTCGAGCAGATCGAGGACCTCGTCCGCCGTGCCGCGTCCGGCTGGGCCCACCGCGAGCAGCGCCGCAGCCCGCTGATCATCCCGGTCATCGTCGACGCCTGACCGGCCCCGAGGAGGCGTCGCCCTGCTACGGCAGGCGGACCGCCACCACCGCGCTGCCCAGCGCCGCCACCTCGGCGGCGAGGTCCGAGGCCCACGGGTGCTCGTCCGCGGTCCTGCCACCGAGGTCCACCCGGTAGCTCACCACGCCGGGCGACCGCACGACGTCAGACTGGGCGCCGCGGGCCCGCAGCAGCGCCTCGACCCGGCCCGCCGCGCCCGGGCGCACGCTCAGCACCATCCGGCCGGACGCCTCCACCGACGCCGCCGTGGCCGCCCCGGGTGCCGTCACCCGCGCCGTCGGCGCGTCGGACGGTGCCGGGCCGGTGATGGCGTTGCGCAGCAGCTGCGCCGTGCCGTTGGTGAACGCGCGGTAGTTCGGGTCGAAGCCGAACAGCACGACCCGGCCCTGACCCAGCTTCTCGTCGACGACGGCGGACGTCCCCTTCAGCTGCTCCTCGCCGGCCGCGAAGCCGGAGACGAACCAGTCGGGGTCCCCCGCCGCGGGGTAGCGCACCGGCGAGGACGCCTCCGGCGCCGTCCACACGAAGTCGTACTCGTACATCGCGTAGGCGGTGTCACCCACCCCGGCGGCGAGGGGGCTGGCCGGGTCGACCTCGACCCGCACGAGCGACCCGGGGATGTCCGACGTGGCGTCGGCGAAGGTCGCCGACGTCAGGCCGAGCCGGGTGGCCAGGCGGGAGCTGTCGCGGAGCATGACCAACCGCCCGCCGTCCCGCACCCACGAGGTGAGGGCGGCCCGGCCCGCCGCGCCCAGGGCGGTGTCGGCCGTCGAGTCGGACCCGCTCGGCACCACCAGCACGTCCACGTCGGCCAGCGCCCCGCCGGCGATCCGCCCCGCCGTGACGTCCGCGTGCTCCAGCCCCGCCCGCTTGTCGAGCCACCAGCGCAGCCAGCCCGCCGACTCGATCGATCCGCCCGACGTGGCGGAGATCTGCCACACCGCGACCCGCGGCGCCGCGTCCCCCTGCATCGTGACGTCCGGCTCGGCCTGCTGGGCCAGCGCCACCGCCTGCGGCCGCAGCTCGGCGCCGGAGCGCCCGCCCGGCACGTTCTCCAGCAGCGGCGCGCTCCACGCCGTCACGTCGTAGAAGTACGGGAACGGCACGTAGGTGTCCTCGTTCAGCATCGCCTGCACCCAGTGCTTCTGCCCCTGCGCCATCGGCACCCACAACGTGCCGACCGGCAGCGTCCGCGTCCCGCTGGGCCGTCCATAGGGCGTGTAGTCCGGCACCGTCAGCGGCCGCACCAGCCGGAAGACGTCGACGTCCATGCGCTGCAGCCGTCGCGCGACGCGCTGCGCCTCGTCGGCCTTCGCCGGGTCGGAGGTCTCGAGGAAGTAGTGCCTGACCGGGGCGTCCGGCACCTGGTTCTCGACGGCCGCGCCCTCCCAGTAGAGCTGGTTGGGCTCGAGCTTGCCCTGCACGCCCTGCTGGTATGCCGTCCGGTGCTCGGCCCGCCACTCGGTCAGCAGCGCGTCGTCCTTGGCACCCATCGTGCTGAGGGTGCTCCAGATCGCGACGTACTGCTCCCGCACCCGCTGCGGCGTCGGGTCGCCGTTCGCCTTCTCGAACGTCATCCCGGCCGCGTTGAAGCCCGTCGTCGGGACGGTGTCGCCGTACCCCATGTAGAAGAGGTCGTAGACGTCTCCGTTGAAGTAGGGGATCGAGAACCGGCCGAACGAGGACTGGATCGACGGCCCGATCCGGTCGTAGATCCAGCTCAGGGGGGTCTCGCCGATGTCGTGGTAGACGGGGTCGGCGTTCGGCGGGAAGAAGAACGTCGCTCGCCCCATCTCGTGCGCGTCGACGAAGACCTGCGGGGGGAGCCGCCGCAGCAGCTCCAGCTTCCCGTCGGTCTCCGGCTGCGTGCGCGCGAACCAGTCGCGGTTCATGTCGAAGCCGTACGCGTTGCGCCGGGTGTCGGCCTCGCGACCGTCGGGGTTCTGCGTCGGCAGCACGACGACGATCGCGTCGTCGAGGATCTCCTGCGCCGCGCAGTCGGTCCTCGCGGCCAGCTCGTAGAGCACCCGCAGCGAGGCGTCGGTGCCGCTCTCCTCGCCCCCGTGGACGTTCCCGGCCACCCACAGGATCGACGGCATGGACCGGATGATCTGCCGGGCCTGCGCCTCCGGGGTGCGGGCGTCCCGCAGCCGCCCGACATCGCGCCCGATCCGGGCCAGCCCGGCCTCGGTGACCCACTTCTGCTGGCCCACCACGGCATACCGCAGGGGCCGCCCGCGCACCGAGGTCGCGAGCACACCGTCGGTCACCATGGGGCTCGCGGCCGCGAGCGCCTGCAGGTACGCGTCCGACTCGGCCGTCGTGACGTCCCGGTCACCGAGGTCGAGTCCCAGGACGTCCCGAGCCGTGGGCACCCGGGCGTCGAGCGCCGGCTCCGAGAAGGGGTCGCACCCGGCCGTCCCCTGCGCGTCGACGCCGCCTCGCGGGACCGCGGACGGCTGGGCACCCGCCGTCGGCGCGGCCACCAACGCGGCCGCGGTCACCGCCGTGAGGGCCAGCCCCCCGAGCGTCCTGAGCGGGTATGCCGTGTGCCGTGTCCTCATGGACGCCACTTCCTCGCGGGTCGGACCGGGGATGGACCCCACCGAACCACCGCTGGACCCGGCGCGCAAACGGAAGGGCACGGCACGGCATACCCCGCGGTCCGCGGTGTCGGCCCCCCGCGTCGTGGGTCGCCGGCCGCCCGTTCCGGACAGCACGGCGCCCCCACTCCCGAAGGGGAGGGGGGCGCTGTCGCTGTCCTACCGGAGATCCCTCCGGTGGTGAGCCGAGGCTCAGGCGTCGTCGCTGACCCGACCGCGGCTGCCGGACTTGGCCAGGCCGCGCGCGACCATGTAGCCGATGGTGAGGTAGGCGATGTAGCGCATGGCCTGCTCGGCGCTGAACGGGTCGGCGGTGTTGTCGCCTCGTCGCCCACGACCAGTGCGGTCAGGGCCACCGCGAGCACGGCCACCACGTAGGCGATGAGCTCGGTGGTCTTGCGCGCCGGGCGCGTCTCGTCACCGTGGGTGCGGACCGAACGGTCGTTGGTGGTGGTGTCGTCGATGGTGGAGAAGGACAAGGAAATACCCCTAGAGATGTGGATCGGATGGCCGGATCGGCCCGGACGCGAGGGCCCCTTGCTGGACCATGAGCAGTGCCACGCAGTCGTCGGCATCGCTCTCGCGCCGCAACAAGGTGCTTGGCGCGTCTCTGCGTTCCACTACCTTCGCCCGTCGCCGACCGGGAAGTCAGATCGGGTCAACCCGACTCTAATCTCCCTTTCCGGCCCGTCCCGTGCTACGACGACCGAACGGGGCACGGCCACGGCTCAGTCGCCAGGGGCGAGCGCGGAACGGGAGGTCGGACCCGGGTTGTCCGGGCCCGACCTCCCGGTCAGACCGAGGTCAGAGCGACGTCAGGCGTGGGTCAGACGGGCTCCACCCCGAGGAGGGAGCTGTGGTAGCGGGACTCCCTCCAGCCGCCGTCGACGCGCTTCCAGATGATGGTGGCGATCACGGTGAAGCGCAGCGACTCCTCCTCGGTCACCAGCATCTGGTGGAAGTCGACGACGCTGTAGCCCATGTCGCCGCTCACCACCGCCTCGTAACCGGTGACCTCCGACCACGTGCGTGCCTGCATGGCGTCGAGCTGGGCGAACAGCCCGCCGAACCAGGCCTCCCAGCCCGCCCGGTCGCGGATGACCAGCGATCCACCCGTGGTGGTGATCTCGACGATCCCGAAGTCGTCGTCGCACAGGGCGGCCAGCGCCGGCAGGTCGTGGTCCCGGACGTGGCCCAGCAGTCGGACCGTCAGGTCGTAGAAGGGCTTCTGCGGCGAGCCTCCGCCGTCCTCGAGGCCGACGGGGGAGCCGGCGGGCAGGTCGAGCGGTGGCAGCTGCGAGGACACGGCACTCATGACCGGCCCACCGCGGACGCCTGCGCGCCGGTGACCTCGCCGACCGGCACACCGGTGGCAGCGCTCCCGATGGAGGCGTCACCGCTGGAGCCGTTGCTCGTGGCCGGGGAGGTGTGCCCGGTCACCGAGTGGTCGTCGTCGTAGGCCGTGTCGTCCAGTCGGCTCTGGACCCGGGCGACGTAGAAGATCAGCAGCCCGAACGCGGCCTTGGCGAGGATGTCGGCGATGCTGTAGCCGGCCTGGCGGAGGACGAACCCGTCCGCGCCCCCGAAGAAGTCCCCGCCGAAGACCGGGAAGAGGTAGGCGACCGGGTAGACGGACCAGAGCGCGACGAGGGTGACCGGCAGCAGCTTGGCGACCCGCCGGACCTCGGGAGGCTGCCGGTCCAGGGACCGCGACAGCTCCACGAAGAGCACGTAGACGATGTAGATGAAGGGCAGGGTCGCGAGGAAGCCCCAGATCAGCCGTGCGGTGTTGGTCGTCGCGACCTCACCGGGGTAGCCGAGCAGGATCATCGCGACGGCCGCCGGGATGAGCTTGACCAGCAGGGAGCGCTGGGCGGCACGAGCCAGGGCCATCACCGCGACGGTCTCGACGAGAAGCAGTGGCACGGTGAGCAGCCAGTCGACATAGCGGTAGGCCTCGTTGAAGACGACGTTCGAGAGCTGGTGGTCGGACGTGACCCCCTCCCCCGGTGGGTAGCTCTCCTTGAAGTTCTGGAAGATCCGGAAGTAGTGGTACGCGGCGATGCCACACACGATGGCGGAGACGACGACCGCGTTCCGGTAGCGAGGCGCGACCCGGCGCTGGGAGAGCACGAGGTAGAGGGCGGTGAAGAGCATCGAGGCGATGGTCAGCGACAACAGGTTGTAGACGATGTCGAACTGGCCGGCCGTGAGCGAGGGGATGTTGACTGCCGACTGGTCGTCGTTCATGCGGACTCCTGGCCTTGAGGCGCCGATGCGTGCATGGCGGCCGTCGAGAGCGCTCCCGAGGGTGCGGAAGCCCTCCCAGTAGACGCCTCCGGCTGGGGTCAGGTCAAGACTTGTGCAAGTTTCATTCGTCACGTTCGGCAGCGCCGCCGAGCCGCCGCCCCCAGGCCCCGCCCAACCGGGCGACCGCGTCGTCCAGGCTGGTGCAGACCGTGGCCGGCGCGGTGTCCAGGCCGGTCCAGCCGGGTCCCGCGACGAGCAGCAGCAACCGCCGGTGAGCCGCCCGCAGCTCCGCCAGCCCGTCTGCCGCCTCGGAATCCGCCAGGCTGGCCCAGATCAGCACCGCCGGCGTCCTGGTCAGGCGGGCCGTCGCCGTGAGCGCCCCGAGCGGCGTCCGCGGCCCGAGGAACCGGACCGGCACGCCTCGCTCGGCCAGCGCCGAGCGGACCGCGTGGAGCGTGAGGACGTGGTCCTCGTTCGGCCCCCCCGCCAGCACCACGGGCCGATCTTGTGCAATTTCGGGGAGGCCGGACACGTAGCCGGTGAAGGCGACCGACACGGCGGAGGTCAGCAGGTGCTCGACCTCGATGCCGGTGCCGCCCCGCTCCCAGTGCTCCCCGGCGGCGACGAGCACCGGCACCACCAGCCCGGTCCAGGTGGCGGCGGCGCCTTCTTCGCGCAGGGCGGCGCTCACGATGGCGGTGACCTCACCGTCCTGGAGGCGGCTGGCGGCCCTGGCCAGCCCGCGGACGCGGCAGTCGGCGCCGGGGACGGCGAGCACCGAACCGCCCGGCCCGCCCGGTCGCCCGGGGCCCGCGGACCGCCCGGGACCCGTGGTCCCCTCGGGACCCGCGGCGCCCCCGGGACCCGCGGCGCCGCCCGCGGCGAGCGCGCGGGCCGCCGCCTCGGCCGGGTCGACCCCCCTGTTGACCAGCTCCTGCATCTGCTGCAGGCGGTCGACGTCCGCGGCGGTGTACCGGCGATGCCCCCCGGCACTGCGCGCCGAGGCGTGCAGTCCGTACCGCGTGCCCCACATCCGCACGGTGGACGGCGTGACACCGAGGCGTCCCGCCATCTCACCGACCGACATGTCCTCCACGCCACGATGGTGGCATGCCGGTGGCGCGCGTCAGCCGCGCTTGCCTCCGGTGGCGATGAAGTCGGCGAGCTCCTGGCGCTGCCGGCTCAGCGACGCGCTCGTCGAGTGGGCCCGGGCGATGACCGCCCGCATGAAGTCATAGAGGACGCGTGGGTGCTTCTCCACCAGCGGCGAGAGGTCACCGACGCGGAAGGACAGGACCGCTGCCGGGCCCAGCGCACAGCACGACACGGTGTACTCACCACCGTCGATGAAGCTCATCTCACCGCAGAGGTCGCCCTTCTCCAGGACGTGGATGATGACCTCGGGCTTGCTGGCCGTCGCCTCGCGCACGAAGGCGAGCCGCCCGCCGGTGACGATGTAGAACGTCCGCGCGAACTCGCCCTGGTGGAAGAGGAACTCCTTGTCGGTCAGGGTCACCTCCTCGCCGGCGAACTCGGCGAGCACCTCCGCGCCCTCCCGCCCGATGTAGGTGCCCAGGGGGGCCTCGTAGATGGTCGTCGCGACCCGGTCGAACGTCTTCTCGTCCATCCTCATCCTCCACACGCGCCGAGAGCGGGTACGTCACGGTCAGTCCGGCCGGGCCGGCCGGGCCGCCCGGTGCCGGGGGGCGGACACCCCAGGGCGTCCAGGGCCGCGTCCAGGTTGGCCGCGGCCTGATCGGTCAGCCCGGTGCACAGGTCCCAGGAGTAGCCGCGGATCGCCAGCACCTCCACCTGCGGCACCCGGCCGAAGCAGGTCGCCGTCGTGGCCAGCACGCACGGCACCGACATCGCGTGCGAGGTGAACGTCACGTCCAGCCGTGGCTCCGGGACCTGCACCCCGTATGCCGTCACGCCGGCGTCCCGGGTCGCGTCCACCACGAGCACCCGCTCGAAGCGGGAGAACAGGTCCGCGTCCTCGAGCAGCAGCTGGTAGCGCTGCACCACCTCGGCACGAGCGCAGGCGCCGGTCTCCTCGAGCCGGTCGACGAACGCCCAGCCGAGCCCGTCGTCCTCGCGCCCGACGTTGCCCACGCCGACCACCAGGCACGTCGGGTCGTCGTAGCCGGAGAGCCGGGTCCCGAGCGCGGGCGCGGGCGCACTCACGAGCGCACCCGCTCGGCGACGACGTCCCCCGCGGCGTCCACCACGGTGACGACGAGCGGCATCTGGCCCAGGGCGTGCGTGGCGCAGCTCAGGCACGGGTCGTAGGCCCGCAGCCCTACCTCGATGGCGTTCATCATCCCCTCGGTGACCTCGACCTTCCCGGTGAGCTGCTCCTCGGCGACCGCCCGCACCGTCCGGTTGAGCACCTCGTTGTTCTGGGTCGTGGCCACGATGAGGTTGGCGAAGGTCATCGCCCCGTCCGCGTCGGCGCGGTAGTGGTGCAGCAGCGTCCCGCGGGGTGCCTCGACCACGCCGACCCCCTCACCGGTCCACCCGCTCGGGCCCGGGTCGGTGACCAGGTCCTCGCTCTGCAGGTCGGGGTCGCGCAGCAGCTCCTCGATGAGCTCGGCGGCGTGGATGATCTCGATGGCGCGCGCCCAGTTCGAGTGCAGCGTCGCGAGGTTCGCCTCGCCGTGGGTGTACCCGTGGAAGCGGTCGAGCGCGTCGGCGGCGAACTTGGTCGGCAGCGTCTCGGTGACGTTCATCCGGGCCAGGGTGCCGACCCGCACCGAGCCCTGCTCGCGCCCCAGCTTCTTCAGGAACGGGAACTTCATGTAGCTCCACGGCTCCACGCCTTCGGAGAAGTGGTCGAGGTAGTCGTGGTAGTCGAAGTCGTCGACCACCCGCTTGTGCTCGTCGGTCACCCGGAGCCGGCCGTGGTAGTAGTCGACGTTGCCGTCGTCGCCGACCAGCGACATCGACAGGGCGGGCACGACGGCGAAGGAGTCCACCTCCGCGCGGTGCTTCTCGTGGAAGTCGTGCCAGACCCTCAGCCCGTCCTGCGCGTACTCCATGACCTGCGCCATGGACGGTATGCCCTCGTCGCCGTTGAGGAAGCGGTCGCGCTCCGCGATGGTCAGGCCCTTCTGCACCCCACCCGGGATGGCGGAGATCCCGTGCATCCGCTTGCCGAAGACGGTCTGGATGATCTCCTGGCCCCACTTGCGCAGCATCACCACCCGGGTGACCAGCCCCGGGTCGGCCTCGATGAGACCGAGGACGTTGCGCTGCTCGGGCGGCGCGTCCATCCCGAAGAGCATCTCCGGGACCACGAGGTAGAAGTACGCCGTGGCGTGCGACTGCAGCATCTGCGCGTAGTGGCCCAGCCGGCGCATCTTCTCCGCGGCGACGGGGATCCCGGTCGGCGCGTTCACGCCGGCCCCGACCACGTCGTCGATCGCCTTGGCGCCCGCGAGGTGGTGGCTGACGAAGCAGATCCCGCAGATCCGCTGCAGCAGGACCGGCGCCTCCCAGTACGGGTGTCCCTGGACGAAGCGCTCGTAGCCCCGGAACTCCACGACGTGCAGCCGGGCGTCGGACACCTGGTTGTCGTCGTCGAGGTGCACGACGACCTTCCCGTGACCCTCGATGCGGGTGACGGGGTCGATGACGAGCTTGCGGCTCATGGCTCCTCCGGGAGGTCCGTCGGACGGGGGGCGACCACGTCAGTCGTACCGCGTGATCGCGGTGGGCAGGTTGACCGGGCGTCCGTTCGCCAGGTCGTCGAGCACCGAGAAGATCTGGTTGCCGTCGGGTGGGCAGCCGGTGATGAAGTAGTCCATGTGGACGACCTCGTGACAGGGCCTGACCTGCGTGGTCAGGACCGGGATGTCCTCGTGGCGCGGGATGACCGGCAGCGACCCGGCCGGGCGGGTCGGGCTGTCCACGTAGGCCTCCCGCAGGCAGGCCGTGAGCCCGACCGCGTTGCGCAGCGAGGGGATCCCGCCCCAGATGGCACAGGCGCCGACCTCGATGAGCAGGTCGCAGTTCTCGCGGAAGTGCTCGAGGGTCTCGATGTTCTCCTCGTTGGCGACGCCCCCCTCGACGAAGCCGACGGTGCACCGCTCGGTGATGCGCTTGATGTCGGTGAACGAGCTGCGGGTGATCGTCACCTTGTCCAGCAGCGGCAGGATGCGCTCGTCGAGGTCGAGGAGGCTGAGGTTGCAGCCCCAGCACCCGGCGAGCGAGATCGTCGCCATCTTGATCTTGCCGTCGCGGGCGGCCGCGGTCCCCGGGGCGACGGCGGTGCGGGGCAGGTCGTGCGAGGCCTCCTCGCCCGAGGAGGAGGGGGAGGAGGAGGAGTGCCCGGAGAGGTGAGCCGGTTCGGTCATGACGGCCTCCGCCCGAGAACGCGGTCCTTCAGCGAGACGGTCTCGTAGCGTCGCCTGCCGATCGGTGTGTCGTAGCCGACCCCCTTGTGCAGGATCGCCCCCACGGGGCACAGGGCCACCGCCTCGTCGACCTGCTCGGGGGTCATCGCGTCGGCGAGGTCCTCGTCCATCTCGATCCGGGCCTTCTCCCCGCGCCCGTAGATGCTGAAGACCTTGCGCCCGGTCTCCGCGTCGCGCACGAACTCCACGCACCGCTGGCAGAAGATGCACCGGTCGCGCTCCAGCCACAGCTCCGCGGCGCCGTGCTGGGCCTCCCGGGCGGGGTAGCGGTACGGGAAGCGCGGCTTCTCCAGGCTCATCTCGATGCCCAGCGCCTGCAGGGTGCAGCGGCCGCTCTTCTCGCAGCTGGGGCAGTTGTGGATGCCGTCGACGAAGAGCATCTCCACCAGGGCCTGCCGGGTGTCCCGCAGCTCGGGGGTGTCCACCTCCACGACCATGCCGTCGCGCGCCTCCAGGGTGCAGGACGCGACCATGGCGCCGTTGACCCGGACCGTGCACACGCGGCAGGTGCCCAGGCAGGCGTGCCCGGGGTGGTAGCAGAGCGTCGGGACGTAGGTGCCGTGCGCGGCGGCGACGTCGACGACGGCCTTGCCGGCGCTCGTCGTGACGACCTCGCCGTCGATGCTGATCTGGATGGTCATCGCAGCTCCCCCTCCAGCTCCCGGATCGCGGCGTCGTAGCCGGCCAGCTGGCCCGCCAGGTCGTATGCCGGCAGCAGCGGGCCGCCCCCGGCGGCCATCCGCTCCCGGTAGATCTCGGGGAACCTCGACAGCGTGGTGAGCACCGGCTTGGGCGACGTCGCGCCCAGCCCGCACCGGCTGGCGCCGCGGATGATCGCGCTCCACCGCCGCAGGTCCTCCACGTCGGGCTCGCTCGCCCGCCCGGCGAGGAAGAGGTCCACCTTGTGCAGCAGCTCGGTGTTGCCGACCCGGCACGGCACGCAGATGCCGCACGACTCGTCGGCGAAGAACTTGACGTAGTCGCGGACCACCCGCAGCAGGTCCCGGTCGCGGCCGAAGACGGTGAAGGCCCCGTTGCAGCTCAGGTCCTCGAACGCGAGGCGGCGTTCGCCATCGAGCTCCGGCGACACGCACTCCCCGGACGGGCCGGCGACCTGCACGGCGCGCGCGTCCTCCGCTCCGACCAGGGCCAGCGCCTCCGCCAGCGTGGTCCCCCACTCCACCTCGTAGACCCCCGGCTTGCGGGCGTCACCGGCGACGCTTATCAGTCGGGTCCCGGCCGAGTCCGCCGTGCCCATCGCCCGGAACCATCCCGGCCCCTCCTCGAGGATCCGGGTGATCGTCCCGAACGACTCCACGTTGTCGATGCACGTCGGCTGCCCGAGGTAGCCCTGCTGGGCCGGGAAGGGCGGCTTGAGCCGAGGGGTGCCCCGCTTGCCCTCGCACGACTCGATCAGCGCCGACTCCTCACCGCAGACGTAGGCGCCGGCGCCGAGCTGGATGCGGATGTCGAAGTCGAAGGGCGCCCGCCCGAGGATGTCGTGGCCGAGCAGGCCGTCCGCGCGCATCTCCTCCAGCTGCCGCTCCAGATAGGGCTGGAGGTAGGCGTACTCGGCCCGCAGGTAGACCAGCCCCCCGCTGGCGCCGATCGCGTAGGCGGCGATGACCATGCCGGTGAAGACCTGCTTGGGCGACCGGGTGAGCAGGACGCGGTCCTTGAAGGTGCCGGGCTCCCCCTCGTCGGCGTTGCAGATCACGTACTTCCGGTCCCCGTATGCCGACCGGCACAGCTGCCACTTCAGGCCCGTGGAGAAGCCGGCGCCGCCCCGCCCCCGCAGGCCGGACTCGGAGATCCGCTCGGTGATCTGCTCGGGGGTCAGGACCAGGCAGTCCCGCAGGAGCATGCGGTAGTCCGCGGGGTAGCGGAAGAAGACCGGCCCCTTGGTCCGCACGTTGGTCTCGACGAGGTTGTCGACGTAGGCCACCTCGTCCCGAGGGAGCCCGACCGGGTTGGCCACCTCCTCGGCGGTGAGCCCGGCCCGCAGCTGGCCGACGATGTCGGCGACCTTCCCCGGCCGGAGCCTCGTGAAGACGACCTCGTCGACGAGCATCGCCGGCTCCTGGTCGGAGAGGCCGATGCACGGGGTGTCGTGCAGCGAGAAGGTCCCGGTGGGGTCGGGCGGGCCACCGAAGCACGCCCCGGTCTCGCGCTCCAGGGCGGCGCGCACGTCGGCATACCCGCGCATCTTGGCGACTACGGTGTCGGCGAGGTAGACCCGGTGCCGGCCGCCCGGCTCGTCGTGGAAGAAGTGGTAGAACGACGCCGTCTCGTGGATGTCGCCGGCGGTGGTGCCGAGCCCCGCGGCGAGCTCCTCGACGACCGGTTGGGGCAGGTGGCCCTCGGCGCGCTGCACCTCCCACAGCATGTCGAGAAGGCGCGTGCGGTCGTGCCCGTGGCGGTCGAGGAGCCGTGCCGCGTCGATGCCCATACCGACGGCCTCCGTCGCGTTGGCGCCACGACGGGGCAGCCCGGTGCTGCGCTGCCCGGTGGCGGGTGAGTCAGCCCTTCGGGTGAAGGGCGCGTCTGTCGATGTCCGGGAACGCTACGCCCGGCGCCCCGAACCCGCACCCCACCGGGGGTGTGACGTGTGGCTGCGGTCCTCCGACTGCGACGAACGGCGTCATCGACGCGCCAGGAGGCCGGCGGCGTCGTTGCTCGTCCGGCCGAAGGTGTAGTAGGCCGCGCACGCGCCCTCCGGGGAGACCATGCAGGTGCCCAGCGGACGCTCGGGAGCGCAGCCCTTGCCGAACACCTTGCACTCCCACGGCTTGATCACCCCGCGCAGCACCGACCCGCACTGGCACGCGCGGTGGTCGGCGACCCGCAGGCCCGGCACGTCGAAGCGGCGCTCGGTGTCCCACGTCGCGAAGTCGGGGTGGACCCTCAGGCCCGAGCGGGGGATGTCGCCGAGGCCGCGCCACTCGAAGGCGTCCCTCAGCGCGAGCGTCTGGGCCATCAGGCGCAGTGCCTCCGGGTTGCCCTCGCGTCGCACCACGCGGCCGTACTGGTTGCCGACCTCCGCGCGCCCCTCGGCGACCTGCACGAGCAGCATGTGGACGGCGGAGAGGATGTCGAGCGGCTCGAAGCCGGCGACGACGAGCGGGACGTGGTGCTCCCGCACGATCGGCTCGAAGACGTCGAGCCCGGTGACCGTGGCGACGTGGCCGGGGCCGAGGAAGCCGTCGAGCCGCACCTCGGCCGCGTCGAGGATGGCCTCCAGCGGCGGCCCGATCGTCACGTGGTTGGAGAACACCGAGAAGTTCTCCACCCCGAGGGCGCGGGCCTGCAGCAGCGTCACGGCCGTGGACGGGGCCGTGGTCTCGAAGCCGACGGCGAAGAACACGACGTGCCGGTCCGGGCTGCGCGCGGCGAGGCGGAGCGCGTCGAGCGGTGAGTAGACGAAGCGGACGTCGGCGCCCCGCGCCTTGGCGTCGAGGAGGGAGCCGCTCGAGCCGGGCACCCGCATCATGTCGGCGAAGGTGGTCAGGACGACGCCCGGCTGCTCGGCCAGCCAGATGGCGTCGTCCACCCGCCCGGTCGGGATGACGCACACCGGGCAGCCGGGCCCGTGCACCAGCTCCACGGTGTCGGGCAGCAGGTGCTCCAGGCCGTGCCGGTAGATCGTGTGGGTGTGCCCCCCGCACACCTCCATCAGCGCCACCGGCCCGGGCAGCGGCACGGCCTCGATGGCCGCCACCAGCGCCCGCGCGGCCGCCGGGTCCCGGAACTCGTCGACGAACCTCATGCGCTGGTATGCCGTTCCGGCACCGCGGCGCTGAACGCGTCGACCTCGTCCCGGTAGAGCTGCCCCAGGTGCTCCAGGGCGCGCAGGGTCTCGGCGGCCTCGTCCTCGTCGATCCTCGCCATGGCGAAGCCCACGTGCACGAGGACCCAGTCCCCGACGGCCACCCCCTCGTCGGCGAGGAGCCGCACGCTGACGGCCCGTCGGGCGCCGGAGACGTCGACGGTGGCGAGGTGCTGCTCCGGGTCGGTCATCTCGACGACCTGGCCGGGTATGCCGAGGCACAAGGGCGTCCTCCCTTCCGTCGGGCCGGCTTCAGCAGATCCGCGGCAGTGGGTCGCCCACGAGCAGGTCGACCAGCCGGGTCCCGCCGAACGTGGTGCGCATCGCGACGAGCCCGGCGGGCCCGTCGACGACCTCGCCGACCACCACAGCGTCGCTGCCGAGGGGGGAGGCGCGCAAGGCCTGCACCGCAGCGTCGGCGTCCGGCGCGGGGACGACGGCGACGAGCAGCCCCTCGTTGGCGACGTAGATGGGGTCGATCCCGAGCAGGTCACAGGCGCCGCGGACGACCGGCTGCACGGGGAGCCGCTCCTCCTGCAGGACGACGCCGAGGCCGCTCGCGCGGGCCAGCTCGTTGGCGACCGTGCCGACCCCGCCCCGGGTGGCGTCGCGCATCCAGCGGGTTCCGGGCACCGCGGCCAGCAGCGCCTCGACGAGACCGTTCAGGGCCGCGGTGTCGGAGGTGATGTCCGCCTCGATGGCGAGCTCGTCGCGGGCCAGCATGACCGCCATCCCGTGCCGACCCATCGACCCCGAGAGCACGACCGCGTCACCGGGCCGGACCAGGTGGGCGCCGAGGTGACGCCCTGCCGGGACCACGCCGACGCCCGCGGTCGTGACGTAGAGGAGGTCCGCCGCGCCCCTGGGGACCACCTTGGTGTCCCCCGCGACGATCTCCACCCCGGCGTCGGACGCCGCGGCGCGCATGTCGGCGACCACCTCCCGCAGGGTCTGGACGGCGACGCCCTCCTCCAGGACGAACGCCGCCGACAGCCACCGCGGCACGGCGCCCGCGACGGCCAGGTCGTTCACGGTGCCGTGCACCGCGAGGTGCCCGATCGACCCGCCGGGAAAGCGGATCGGGGAGACGACGTAGGAGTCGGTGGAGAAGGCGAGCCGCACGCCCGAGGCGACGTCGAGGACGGCGCTGTCACCGAGCAGGTCCAGGGCCGGGTTGCCGAACGCCGGGAGGAAGACCGCCTCGGTCAGCGCGGCCGAGGACTTGCCCCCTGCCCCGTGCGCGAGCGTGACGTGCGTGTCGGTCAGGGGCGGGCGCCGTCGACCGCGCTCGGTGGTGCGCATCCGCTCCCCTCCTGCCCGACGTCGAGGTCACCGACCCTACTGCGCCGCGCCGCGCATCACCTCGACCCCGGGCGGAGTCGGCGGGGCACCACGTCGCGCGGTCACGGCATACCGCCGGGGTGTGCGAGGGAGGCAAGGCCGACCGCCGCCTGGCCGAGGGACAGGCCGCCGTCGTTCGGCGGCACGACGCGGTGGGTGAGGACGCGCAGCCCCCGTGCGGCCAGGGCGTTCCGGACCAGCGCGGTGAGCAGCCGGTTCTGGAACACCCCGCCGGTCAGGCCGACGACGTCGGCGCCCTCGGCGGTGGCCCCCCCGGCCGCGAGCTCGGCAGCGCCGTCGGCGAGGGCCGCGTGGAACGCCCAGGCCAGCTCCCCGCGGTGGGCCCCGGCGCGCACCCCGGCGTCCAGCGCACGGACCCACGGGCGGGGGTCGAGGACTCCGCCGTCCGGCGCGACGGTCGGCAGGGGCACCGCCGCGCCGGCCGCGCGGGCCGCGCCGGCCGTGCCAACGCGGCGGGCCCAGCGGGTCGCGAGCGCCTCCAGCTCGACCGCCGCCTGCGCCTCGTAGGTGACCCGGTGCCGGACCCCGAGCATCGAGGCGGCCACGTCGAAGAGCCGCCCCGCGCTGCTCGTGGCGACCCACCCGCTGCAGCCCTCGAGCAGCCGGGGGACCTGCCGCCGCTCGTGCTCGGTGAGCTCGTCGGGCACCGGCGCACCCGGCTCGAGCCCAAGCCCGGAGGCGAGCATCGCTGCGGCGGCCATGCGCACCGGGTGGCGGACGCCGGCGTCACCACCGGGTAGCGGCAACACCCCCAGGTGGCCGAGGCGGGCGGCCGTCCGGCCCCCGTCGCGCAGCGCCAGCAGCTCCCCGCCCCAGACCGTCGCGTCGCAGCCGTAGCCGGTGCCGTCGAGGACCAGGCCGACGAGCGGTGCGTCGAGGTGCTGGTGCTCCGCCGCGAGCGCCGCGAGGTGCGCGTGGTGGTGCTGCACCTCCAGCAGCGGCACGCCCAGGTCCTCGGCCCGCCGGGCCGCGTCCGCCCGGCTCCGGTAGCCCGGGTGCCGGTCGGCGACGACCAGCGTGGGGGCGGCCCGGTGGAACCGCTCGGCCTGCGCCACGGCCCGCTCGTATGCCGTGTGCGCCTCCAGGGTGCCCAGGTCGCCGACGTGGGCGCTGACGAAGGCCAGCCCGTCGCGGACCAGCGTGAAGGTGTTCTTGAGCTCGGCGCCGGCCGCCAGCACGACCGGCGGCGGGGGCTCGGGGCCCGGGATCGGCTCGGGTGGCACGGGCACGGTCGGCACCGTCGGCACGGTGGGCAGCGGGATGGGCAGCGGCGCGTAGCCACGGGAGCGGCGCACCGGGAGCGGGCGGTCCTCGGCGTCGAGCGCCATGACCGAGTCCTCGCACGGCACGGCGATCGGCCGGTCGTGGGTGAGGAAGACGTCGGCGATGCCGGGCAGCCGGCGCAGCGCGTCGTCGTCGTCGACGCACAGCGGCTCCCCGCTGCGGTTCCCCGACGTCATGACGATCGCCGAGTAGGGCGCCTCCTCGAAGAGCAGGTGGTGGGCGGGGGTGTAGGGCAGCAGCAGCCCGAGGTCGTCCAGCCCCGGCGCCACGGCACCATCGACCGTCACGAAGCTGCCAATAGGCAAGTTCGTCACGGGGTCGGGTGTCACGAAGCTGCCTATTGGCAAGTTCGTCACGGGGGCGGCCCGGTCTGCGCCGTCCGCGCGCCGGCGGAGCAGGACGATCGGCCGGGCCGGGCAGGTCAGCAGCGCCCGCGCCCCCGAGGTGAGGTCCACGAGCCGTTCCGCCGCGGCGAGGTCGCGCACCATGACGGCGAACGGCTGGTGCGGCCGGTGCTTGCGCTCCCGCAGGCGGGCGACCGCCTCCGGGTTCCCCGCGGCGCAGGCCAGGTGGTAGCCGCCGAGCCCCTTGACCGCGACGACGCGGCCCGCGGCCAGGAGGTCGACCGCCCCCGCGACGACGTCGTCCAGTGCGGTCGCAAGGGGTGTGCCGTCCGCGCCCCGCAGCGTCAGCCTCGGCCCGCAGTCGTGACACCCGATCGGCTGGGCGTGGAAGCGCCGGTCGCGCGGGTCGGCATACTCGGCGGTGCACCGGGGGCACATCGGGAAGCCGGCCATGGTCGTGTTGGGGCGGTCGTAGGGCAGGTCGAGGGTGATGGTGAACCGCGGTCCGCAGTTGGTGCACGTGACGAACGGGTGACGGTGGCGCCGGTCGCCCGGGTCGGCGAACTCCCGCAGGCAGTCGGGACACGGTGCGGTGTCCGGGGCGACCAGGGTGCGGGCGCCCGCGTCCGGGGTGCTGTCGACGACGACGAAGCCGGAGCCGCCGCGCGTCGTCACGGTGCGCGAGGTGACCGTGGCCAGGACCGCGAGCGGCGGGGCCTCCTCGACGACGCGGCGCTCGAACTCGGCCACCGCCGCGGACGGCCCCTCGACCTCGACCTGCACGCGGGAGGAGGTGTTGGCGCACCAGCCGGAGAGGTGCAGCTCGCGGGCGAGGCGGGCGAGGAAGGGGCGCATGCCCACGCCCTGGACGACTCCGGTCGCCTCGACCACGCGCCGGACCGCGGTCACACCAGCAGCCGGCTCGTCTGGCACAGGCCCACGGTAGGACGCCGGCGCCGGTGTGTCCTCATCCCGGCCGTGCCAGAGTGGCCCCGTGCACGAGTTGGCGCTGTGCAGTTCGATCTACGAGGTCGTCGACCGCGCGCGGGGTGGCCGCGTCGTCGAGAGCGTCGAGCTGACGGTGGGGCAGCTGCGCCAGGTGGTGCCCGAGACACTCGTCGCGTGCTGGGAGGTGGTCACCGCGGAGACGCCGCTCGCCGGGTCGGCCCTGCGGATCGACCACGTGCCGGTGACCCTGTCCTGCCCCGCGTGCGGGACCACGACCGGCGTCACCGACCTGCTCGTCGTCGCGTGCCGGTCGTGCGGGTCCAGGGCCGTGCGGGTGGTCCGCGGCGAGGAGTTCCTCGTCGCCGCACTGGAGGTGGCCGATGGGTAGGTTCCACGTGCACGACGACGGCACGGGGCACGTGCACGACCGGACCGGGCACATTGACGACGACGGGCCCGGGCACCGGCACGACGGGACCGGGTACCCGCCCGACGACGTCGGGCACCGGCACGACGACCTCGGGGACCACTCCGGCTACCGCACCGGCCCGGAGCGGGTCGCGGTGCTCGAGCGCATCCTCGGGGAGAACGACGCCCTCGCAGCCGCCAACCGGGCCGCCCTGGACGCGGCCGGCGTCGTCGGGGTCAACCTGATGTCCTCGCCCGGCGCCGGCAAGACCGCGCTGCTCGCCCGCACCCTGCCGGAGCTAGCGCGGCGCGGGGTCCGCGCCGGGGTCGTGGTGGGCGACATCGAGACCGCGCTGGACGCCGACCGGCTGGCCGGCCTGGGCGCGCGGGTCTCGCTCGTCAACACCGGTGCCGGCTTCGGCGGTGAGTGCCACCTCGACGCGCCGATGGTGGCGCGCGGGCTCGCCGGCCTCGACCTCGAAGACCTGGACCTCGTCCTCGTCGAGAACGTCGGCAACCTGGTCTGCCCCGCGGAGTTCGACGTCGGGGTGCACCACCGGGTGATGGTCGCGTCGGTGACCGAGGGCGAGGAGAAGCCCCTGAAGTACCCGGTGATGTTCCGCGCGGTCGAGCTCGTCCTCGTGGGCAAGGTCGACCTCGTCCCGCACCTGGACGTCGACCTCGACCTGTTCGAGCACAACGTGTATGCCGTCAACCCGGCAGCGCGCCTGCTCCACCTCAGTGCCCGCACCGGGGAGGGGCTGGCGGCGTGGCTGGACTGGCTGGACGGCATACGGGCGGGTCGCGGCGCACCGGCCTGAGGGCGAGCACGCCCCGGTGACCCGGACCGGGACCAGGACCAGCAGCGGCGCCCTCGGCGCCCGCCGCGCCAGGCGACGGGCCGCCGGGTCACCGAGCGGGCTGCGCCTGCCGGGCGGCGTCCTGCCGGGCGGACCAGACGCGGTCCGCGGCGGCCACGCTGGCCGGGTCGTCGACGTCCACTCCGGCGCGCTCCGCCGCCGCCCGGACCCGCGGGCTGTGGAGGTCAGGCAGGCGGAACTCCTTGGGCGTGATGGTGCGGTCCAAGGCGGCATACCCGCGCTGCCTCTTCGCCTGCGCGGCCCCGGCGCCCTCGGCGGTCCGCAGGACGGCCGAGGTCGCAGTGACGGGAGCTCCGGTCAGGCTGGGGCTCACCGTGGGCGTGTAGCCCGAGGCGTGGCCGGCGCGGTTGGGGTGGAAGGACTCCGAGGTCGGCGAGGTGAGGTTGTTCAGCCACGGCGAGGAGTCGCACACGGCGTGGCCGAGGAAGGCCGGGGCGGGGTTGACGAAGCCGACACCGGCGGTCTGCGCGGCCTGCGCGATCGTCGCGTTGAGCAGGTCCGCGGTCGCGTTCAGGCGAGTCATCTCGGTGGAGGAGAAGAACGTCAGCAGGCTCAGACCTCCGGAAGTAGCTGACCGACCAGCCCTGTGATCAGGGCTTTCTCTTCGCGAATTGTCATCGGAAAACAGTTAAGATCTGATATGCTGTGTGGATGGATCTGCCCACCCTGGACGGGATGCCGGAGCCGACCCTGCTGCGCCTGCACACCAGCGAGGACGGGCAGGTCCTGGTCAGCTGCGGACGCGTACTGCTCTACCGCTACGACGACGATGACACCGGGATGCGC
>DASQFD010000017.1:0-3279 GCA_035633255.1 Dermatophilaceae bacterium | reverse complement strand
GTCGACCTCTCCGGGCCGACCAGCCCGCTCGCCGGCTGGCTGCGCGCCCTCGGCTTCGCCCCGCTGGAGCTGGGACCGGCGTGGGGCGGCTCGGGAGCCGACCCGGCGGACGACCCGCTCGACGTGGACACCGCCTCCCTGGACGTCCTCACCCGCGTGCACCCCGGCGGCTGCGGGTCGGGCGACGTGGACGCGACGCTGGCCTCCGCCTCCTGGGCGCTGCGGACCGGCGGCGTCCTCGTGCTCACCCTGCCCGTGGGGGACGACGACCCGGACTGGGCGGTGCGGCCCGCCGACGTGCGCGGGGTGCTGGCCCGCGCCGACGACCTGGGCCTGGGCCTGGTCGGCGACGTGGACGCCTCCGTCACGGCCCGGATGCGGCGCGCGGCCACGGTGGCGGCCACCGCGGGTGGCGACGCACCGGCATACGGCATCCTGCGCCTGACGTTCCGGCGCCGCTGACGTGCGGCGCTCGCACCTGCTCGCGGCCGTGCGCTGGGTCCTCGCGGGCCTCGTGCTGGTCGCCGTGACGGTGGCGCTGGCGCGGAACTGGGCCGCGGTCTCGGGGTACCTGCGTGAGGTCGACGGCACGGCGCTCCTGCTCGCCGGGCTGCTCGCGCTCGCGTCGCCGCCGTTCACCCTGCTGGGCTGGCGCACGCTGCTGGCCGACCTCGGGACCGCGCTGCCGCTGCCCCCCGCCGCGAGCGTGTTCTTCGTCGGCCAGCTCGGCAAGTACGTCCCGGGCTCGGTGTGGAGCGTCGTCGCGCAGACCGAGATGGGCGCGCGCCTGGGGGTCTCCCGCCGGCGGATGGGCGTCGTCGGCCTGCTGACCATGGGCCTGGCGGCGCTGACCGGGGTGCTCGCCGGACTCCCGGCGCTGCCGCTGCTGCTCACCCGGGCGGGGGGGCAGCTCTCGGGGTGGTGGATCGTGGCCGCCGGGCTGCTCGGGTGCGTGCTGTTCTGGCCGCGGGTGCTCAACGCCGGGATCGCCGTGGTGCTGCGGGTGCTGCGCCGCGAGCCGCTCGAGCACGACCTCGGTGGCCGGGCGGTGGTCACCACGGCCGCGTGGTTCCTGCTGGCGTGGCTGGCGGCGGGCCTGTCGGTCCTGACCCTGGCGCACACGGTCGCGCCCGAGGTGCCCTACACGCACCTGTTCACGGCCTCGGTCGCCGGCTTCGCGCTGGCCTCGTCGATCGGGATGTTCGCCGTCGTGCTCCCGGCCGGGTTCGGCGTCCGTGACGGGGCCCTGGTCCTCCTGCTCGGCTCGGTCATGCCGGTGGCGGCGGCCACCGCCGTGGTGGTGCTCTCCCGCTTCCTCACCGTGGCCGCCGACGTGCTCGTCGCCGGGGCCGGCTGGGCGTGGGGCCGGGCCCACCACCTCCTCGGATCGCGGGCATGAGCGAGCCGGGCGCCGGCGGGCCGACCGGCGGTGAACCACTCGCCGGCGGGCCGACCGGCGGTGAACCACTCGCGGGCGGGCCGACCGGCGGTGAACCACCCCCGGGCGGGCCGACCGCCGGCGGGCCGTCGGGCGGGCCGAGTGGCCCGGGTCGGCCCCGGGGGGAGCAGCTGGCCTACTCCGAGCAGATGGCCGCGATGCTCGACGAGACCTCCCGGCGGCAGAAGGCCGCGAAGATCGTCGCCGTCCTGCGCCACGGGCTGGGCCGGGCCGACCTCGCCGGCCTGAGCGCGCTCGACGTCGGCTGCTCCGCGGGGTTCATCGCCGACGAGCTGGCCCGGGCGGGCGCCCGCACCACGGGCGTGGACATCGACGTGCCGGGGCTGGAGAAGGCGCGGGCGCGGTTCGGCGACACCGTGGACTTCCGGCTGGCGCGCGGTGAGGACCTGCCCCTTCCCGACGGCAGCGTCGACGTCGCGGTGCTCAACCACATCTACGAGCACGTCGTCGACCCCGAGGCGGTGGTCGCCGACATCCGCCGGGTGCTCGCCCCGCACGGCGTGCTCTACCTCGGCCTCGGCCACCGCCACCAGGTGATCGAGCCGCACCACCGCCTGCTCTTCCTGTCGTGGCTGCCGCGGCCGGCGGCCGACCGCTACCTGCGGGCGGCCGGGAAGGGGGAGCACTACTACGAGCGCTACTACTCGGCTCGCGGGCTCCGCCGGCTGCTGGCCGCCTTCGACGTCTGGGACTATACCCTGCCGGTGCTCGCCGACCCGGCCGCCCTGGCCGGCGACGACGTCGTGCCGGCGTGGGTCTCCCGGCTGCCCGAGCGCGCGCTCGCGGCAGCGCTGCCCCTGGTCCCGACCTACGTGTGGCTCGCCTTCCGGGAGCCCGGGGCGCCCGCCGGCCCGGCGCTGCGGGTGGCCCCGCGGCACCTGCCGACGCCGTGACCGCGGTGGCGGGAACCTCCGAGCGGGTGCACCGCTCCTCGCGGCCGGTGGCGCTCGGCGCCACCGTGTCGGTCTTCCGCCGGGGGGCCGGGGACCCCACCTCGCACACCGACCACCTCGGCACGTGGTGGTTCGCCTGGCGGACGCCGGAGGGCCCGGCCACGCTTCGGCTCACCGAGCGGGCCGCCCTCGGCGAGGTCCACGCCCGCGCCTGGGGCGAGGGGGCGCGGTGGCTGCTGGACGGCATACCCGGCCTGCTCGGTGAGCACGACGACCCCGGCGGCTTCCTCGCCCACCACCCGGTGGTCGCCGACGCGTGGCGGCGGTTCCCGGGCTGGCGGGTACCGCGCTCGTTGCTGGTCACCCAGGCACTCGTGCCGGCCGTGGTCGAGCAGAAGGTCACCGGGCAGGAGGCGTTCGCGGGCTACCGGCGGCTGGTGCGGCGGTTCGGCACGCCGGCGCCCGGGCCGGGTGCGGCGCTCGGGCTCGTGGTGCCTCCGGACGGGCCGGGGTGGGCGGCGGTCCCGTCGTGGGAGTGGCTGCGGGCCGGCGTGGACGGGGGCCGGTCCGCAACCGTGGTGCGGGCGGCGGGGTATGCCGGCCGGCTGGAGGAGTGCGCCGACCTGCCGGTCGCGCTGGCCCGGGCCCGGATGGAGGCGCTGCCCGGGGTGGGGCGGTGGACCTCGGCCGAGGTGGCGCAGCGGGCGCTCGGGGACGCCGACGCGGTGAGCTTCGGTGACTACCACGTGGCGAAGGACATCGGCTGGGCGCTCACCGGCACGCCGGTCGACGACGACGGGCTCGCCGAGCTGCTCGAGCCGTACGCCGGGCACCGCTACCGGGTGCAGCGGCTCCTGGAGCTGATGGCGCTGCGCCGCCCCCGGCGCGGGCCCCGGATGGCCCCGCGCACGCACCTGCCCCGCTGAG
>DASQFD010000016.1:0-21163 GCA_035633255.1 Dermatophilaceae bacterium | reverse complement strand
GGCTCGTCCATCTCGCCGTCGCCGAGGAAGGCCCACACCCGCTGCTCGCTGGTGTCCTTGATGCCGCGGTTGTGGAGGTACTTGTCGAACTGCGCCTGGTAGATGGCGTTCATCGGGCCCAGGCCCATCGACACGGTGGGGAACTGCCAGTAGTCCGGCATCATCCGCGGGTGCGGGTAGGACGACAGCGCCCGCACCCGCCCGTCGACGAGGTGGCTCTTCTCCTGGCGGAAGCCGTCGAGGTCGGTCTCGGTGAGGACCCCCTCGAGGTAGGAGCGTGCGTACATCCCGGGGGAGGCGTGGCCCTGGAAGAAGACGTGGTCGCCGCCGCCCGGGTGGTCCGGCCCGCGGAAGAAGTGGTTCATCCCCACCTCGTAGAGCGTCGCCGCGGAGGCGTAGGTCGAGATGTGCCCCCCGACGGAGATCCCCGGGCGCTGGGCGCGGTGCACCATCACGGCGGCGTTCCAGCGGATCAGCCGGCGGTAGAGCCGCTCGGTGTCCTCGTCGCCGGGGAACCACGGCTCCTGTTCCGGGCCGATGGTGTTGACGTAGTCGGTGGCGGTCAGCGACGGGACGCCGATCTGGCGCTCGCGGGCCCGCTCGAGCAGCCGGAGCATGACGTAGCGGGCGCGGGTGCGACCACCGCGCTCCAGCACGCTCTCGAGGGAGTCGAGCCAGTCCTGGGTCTCCTCGGGGTCGGTGTCGGGGAGGTGGGAGGGGATGCCGTTGAGGATGGGTCCGGCTTCCTGGCGAAACGTCACGGCGTGCGGTCCTCTCGGGGGAGCGAGCGCCCGGCGAGGGGTGGGCGCGTCCGTACATCCTCTACCCCATCGTGGCCCCGGTCACCATTCGCGAGCGGCCGACTGCGACGACCTCGGGCCGCGCGGCCGAGCGGCCGGGCGTCGTGGCGGCCGGGACACGGGCGGTGCCGACGCACGGGGATGCGGGGGGCAGCGGGTATGCCGGTCAGCCCCCGGCCGCGTCCGTCACCCGGTGCGCCCCGGCATAGATCGACAGGGTCGGGGCGCGGGTGAACGCCACCAGGGTCAGGCCCGCCCGCCCGGCGAGCTCGACCGCGAGCGAGGAGGGCGCCGACACCGCCACCACCATCGGGACGCCCGCGACGAGCGCCTTCTGCACGATCTCGAAGCTGGCCCGCGCGCTGACGAGGAGCACCAGGCCGCAGAGCGGCAGCTCCCGCTCCCGGGCGACCGCCCCCACCACCTTGTCGACGGAATTGTGCCGGCCCACGTCCTCGCGGACGGCGAGCACCTCGCCCCTCGCCGTCAGCAGCCCGGCCGCGTGCACCCCGCCGGTCCGGTCGAAGGCCCGCTGGTGCTCTCGGAGCCGTCCCGGCAGCCCGGCCACGACGTCGGCCGGCACCGCCAGCGGGTCGGCGGCGACGGCAAACCGGCTGGCCGTGGTGACGGCGTCCACGGTGGCGCTGCCGCACACCCCGCACGCGCTGGTCATCGGCTCGGTCCGCTCGCGCGGCGGCGCGCGCAGCACGGCACCCGGCGCGAGCGTCAGGTCGACGACGTTGAAGGTGGGCGAGCCGCTCTCGTCGACGTCCGAGCAGTGCACCATCGTGGCGACGTCCTTGGCCGACCCGAGCAGGCCCTCGGTGAGCAGGTGGCCGAGCGCGAGGTCGAAGTCGTCGCCGGGCGTGCGCATGGTCGTGGCGACCGGCCGGCCGCCCACCCGCACCTCCAGGGGCTCCTCCACCGCGACGGTGTCCGGCCGGGTCACGCGGGTCCCGCACGCGACGTCGACCCGCGTGCGCGGCACCCGTCGCGTCACCCGTCCCATGACAGGGAGGGTATGCCGCGTTGCGGCCTCCGGAACGCGGCGCCACCGCGGGCGTCGCGGCGCCTACGGTGCGGGTCATGGCAGCGGACAACGCGGAGGTCGGGCTCACCGTCGACGTCGACGGCATCGCCACCAACTACCACCGCGCCGGCTCCGGGCCGCCGGTGCTGCTCGTGCACGGCTCCGGGCCCGGCGTCTCCGCGTGGGCGAACTGGCGGCTCACGGTCCCCGCGCTCGCCGAGCGGTTCACGGTCTACGCCCCGGACGTCGTCGGCTTCGGCTACACCGAACGGCCCGAGGGCTTCCCGTACGGCCTGGCGGCGTGGCGGGAGCACCTGCTCGGCTTCGCCGACGCCATCGGCCTGGACCGCTTCTCGCTCGTGGGCAACAGCTTCGGCGGCGGGCTCGCCATCTCGATCGCGGTGAGCGCGCCCGAGCGGGTGGACCGGCTGGTGCTCATGGGGTCGGTCGGCGTCTCCTTCCCGATCACCGAGGGCCTGGACGCCGTCTGGGGCTACCAGCCGTCGGTCGCGGAGATGCGCCGCCTGCTCGACATCTTCGCCGTGGACCGGTCGCTGGTCTCCGACGAGCTCGCCGAGATGCGGTACGCCGCGTCGGTGCGGCCCGGGGTGCAGGAGGCCTTCGCCGCCATGTTCCCCGCGCCACGGCAGGCCGGCGTGGACGGCCTGGCCACCCCGGAGGAGCTCATCGCGGCGATCCCGCACCCGACGCTGGTCGTGCACGGTCGCGACGACCGGATCATCCCGCTGCGGAACGCGTTCCGCCTGCTCGAGCTCGTCGACGACAGCCGCCTGCACGTCTTCGGGCGGTGCGGGCACTGGACGCAGATCGAGCGCGCCGACGAGTTCAACGCGCTGGTCGCGGACTTCCTCGGCGGTCCCGGGCACCGCACGCCCGCCGGGCCCCGCCTGGGGTGATCCACCCCGCGGGCGGGGGGTGGCAGGCTGGGTGCATGACCGAGGCCGACACGCCGCACCGGGCGGCGGATGCAGCGGCGCCGGAGGTGACCCTGCAGGGCGGGGAGCTGGCCTGGCGGCACGTCTCGCCGGCCCTGCGCACCGTGCGCCTGCTCGTCCTGGCGATGGTGGCGGCCCCCGCACTGCTGGGGGCCGTGGTCGCGGCCGTGCTGGTGACGCCGTGGGCCTGGCTCGGCGCCCTGGCCGTGGTGCTCGGCGCCGCCTGGCTGGCGTGGGTGGTGACGCGCCAGGTCTCCGCCATCACCTGGGTCGAGCTGCCCGAGGAGCTGGTCATCCGCAAGGGCCGTCTGTGGCGGAGCCTGGTGAGCATCCCGTACGGCCGGCTGCAGTACGTCGACATCCACTCCGGGCCGCTCATGCGGGCCCGCGGCATCGCCTCCTGCGAGATCCACACCGCCTCGCCGGAGAGCGGCGGCACCCTGCCCGGCCTGACGACGGCCGAGGCGGAGGCGCTGCGGACCCGTCTCGCGGCCCGGGGCGAGGCACAGCGGGCGGGGCTGTGACCGCTCGGTCGGAGCGTGGCATCGGCTGGGGGGAGGACTGGCAGCGGCTGCACCCGCTCTCGCCGGTGCTCCGCGGCGGCATCGTGGCCATCGCGATCGTCGGCTACCTGCTCAGCCAGGCGTTCGACCGGTTGTTCTCGGCCGTCGGGGGCTCGTTCTGGAACGGCCCGGCCGACTCGGGCACCGACGTGCCGGGCGGCCCGGGAGCCGGTGGCGACCTCGGCCTCACCGACGTCGTGGCTCATCCCCTGCTCGCGGTCGGCGGCGCCCTCGCCGTCATCGCCGTCGTGCTGGGCGGGGCCTGGCTCAGCTGGCGGTTCAGCGTCTTCCGGGTCACGCCGAGCCAGGTCGAGCTGCGCAGCGGCTGGCTGTTCCGCCAGCACCGGCAGGTGCCGCTCGAGCGGGTCCAGGCGGTCGACGTGAGCCGGCCACTGCTGGCCCAGATGCTCGGGCTGGCGCAGGTCGTCGTCCAGTCCGCCGGCGGGCGGGACGCCCAGCTCAAGCTCGCGTTCCTGCGCCTCGACCGGGCCGAGGCGGTGCGTGACCACCTCCTCGAGCTGGCCGCCCGCAGCGACGAGCAGCACCGGGGGGTGCCCGCCCTGACCGAGGCGGAGGCGGCACCCGACGTGCGGGCCGCGCCCGACGGGTGGGCCGCGCCCGACGGGCGGGCCGGCGGCGAGGTCGGGGCCGGCGGCCAGGCCGGGGCCGGCGGCGAGGCCCGGGCCGGGGTCGAGGTGCCCGGGGGTGCTGGGCGGGGCGGGCCGGCCTGGGAGGACCCGGGAGCGTCCCTGCGGGCCATGGTGACCGGCGGCCCGGACGCCGGGCGCCCCGTGCTCTCGGTCCCGAACGGCCGGCTCCTGGTCGCCACCCTCCTGCACGGCTCCACGGTCATCCTGGTCCTCATGCTTCTCGTGGCGGCGGGCGTCGCCGCGGGGATCGCCGGCAACCGGTCGGTCCTCGTGGCCTTCATCGGGTCGGTCCCGGCGATCGGGCCGGTGCTCCTGGGCGTCGCGGTGAGCCGGGTCCGCGAGCTGCTCAAGCACGGCAACTTCCGGTTGAGCGACCTGGGCCCCAGCCTGCGCCTGCGCCACGGCCTGACCGACCAGCGCACCACCACCGTGCCGCTGCACCGCGTGCAGGCGATGGAGATGGTCCAGCCCCTGTGGTGGCGGCCGTTGGGCTGGTGGCGGGCCCGGGTCAACGTCGCGGGCGTCCACGGCAGCGATGACGACCCGACCAGCGAGACCGTGGTGCTGCCGGTCGGCACCCTGGACCAGGCGCTCGGCGTGCTGACCCTGCTCGACCCGCGCCTGTCCCTCGACGTGCTCTCGCGCGCCGCCCTCGGCGACGGCCCTGAGGGCGGGTGGACCCTCGTCTCGCCGCGGGCCCGCCCGTTGGACCTCCTCGCGTGGCGGCGGACCGGGTATGCCGTCACCGGGGAGGCGATCCTCCTGCGCCGCGGGCGCCTCACCCGGTCCGTTGTCGCCGTGCCGCATGCCCGGATCCAGTCGGTGACCCTCACCCAGGGGCCGCTGGAGCGACGGCTCGGTCTCGCGGCCGTGCGCCTGGTCTCCACACCCGGGCCGGTCGGCCCCCTGATCGAGCACCTGGCCGTCCCCGAGGCGCACCGGCTGCTCGCCGAGGAGTCCGAGCGAGCCCGGGCGGCCCGCATCCGCGTCCCCGTCCGGTTGCACGAGTCGAGGGATACCTAGTGGACTATCCCCCAGTCGTCGTGGCGGGGATCCCGGCACGCGACCCGCCCGTCCCTCGGCAGCATCGGAAAGGCAGCAACCCGTGAGCACCCCAGCCCCGCCGCCGGCGACCTCCGGCCCGGAGGGAGGTGGTGGAGCGAGCACCGTCGAGCGGCTGGGCTTCGCCCCCGGGCAGGTCGTGCAGGAGTTCGGGTACGACGAGGACGTGGCCGACGACTTCCGCTTCCGCGTCGAGGACCTCTGCGGCACCGAGCTCGAGGACGAGGACTACACGGGCGAGGCCGACGCCGTGCTCCTGTGGTGGCGTGACGGTGACGGGGACCTCGCGGACGCCCTCGTGGACATGGTCGGCATCCTCGGCGAGCTGGGCTTCGTGGTGCTGCTCACCCCGAAGCCGGGCCGGGACGGCGAGGTCGACGCCAGCGAGGTCGACGAGTCCGCCGTGACGACCGGCCTGCACGCCTCGGGCACCTTCAGCGTGGGCGGCGACTGGCGCGCCACCAAGCTCGTGGCGCCGAAGGCCCAGGCGCGCCACCACTGAGGGGCCTGCCGAACGGCATACCGGCTGGGGCGTGCCGAACGGCATACCGGCTCCTGCCTGGTCTTTGACAGGATGGTCGCCATGAGCACCGCCCCCGCCGCCACCCCCGCCCTCTCCGTCGGCGCCGCCGCGCCGGACTTCACCCTGACGGACCAGAACGGCGTCGACATCACCCTCTCCGCCTTCCGGGGCGAGAAGGCCGTCGTGCTGGTGTTCTACCCGTTCGCCTTCTCCGGCATCTGCACCGGTGAGCTGTGCGAGATCCGGGACGACCTCGGCGCGTTCGTCTCCGACGACGTGCAGGTCCTGGCGATCTCCTGCGACCCGATGTTCAGCCTGCGCGCCTTCGCCGACAAGGAGGGCTACTTCTTCCCGCTCCTCAGCGACTTCTGGCCGCACGGCGGGGTCGCGAGGGCCTACGGCGTGCTCAACGAGCGCACCGGCGCGCCGATCCGCGGCACCTTCCTGGTGGACCGGCAGGGCGTGGTCCGGTGGACGCTGGTCAACGGACCCGGCGACCGGCGGGACTTCGGCGGCTACCGTCAGGCCCTCGCGTCGCTGGGATGAGCCCGGCTGCTGCCACAATGTCCGGCGGGCCGCGCGGGCGCGGACCCCAGGGCCTGTAGCTCAGTTGGCAGAGCACCGCGTTTACACCGCGGGTGTCGTCGGTTCGACCCCGGCCGGGCCCACATGACCCTCTTCGTGCGGGACGTCGTCGCGGTGCTGGAGGGGCTCTACCCGCCCCGCACCGCCCAGTCGTGGGACCGTGTCGGCCTCGTCACCGGAGACCCGGAGCAGCCGGTCCGCCGGGTGCACGTCGCGCTCGACCCGACGCTCGCGGTGATCGCCGAGGCCGTCGACGCCCAGGCCGACCTGCTGGTCACCCACCACCCCCTGCTCCTGCGCGGCGTCCACAGCGTTGCCACCACGAGCGCCAAGGGGGCCGGCGTCACCTCCCTCGTCGTCGGCGACGTCGCCCTCTACGTCGCCCACACCAACGCCGACGTGGCCGCGGGCGGGGTCAGCGACGCCCTGGGTGAGGCCGCCGGCCTCACCGACCTCGCGCCCCTGGCGGTGGTGGAGGGGCAGGCGCTCGGACGGGTCGGGCGGCTGGCGCAGCCGACGACCCTGGCCGAGCTGGTCACCCGGCTGCACGCCGCGCTGCCCCGCGCGGCCGGGGGCCTGCGGGTCGCCGGGCCGGCCGACGCGACGGTCCGGACCGTCGCCGTGCTCGGTGGGTCGGGGGACGACCTGTTCGAGGCGGTCCGGGAGAGCGGCGCCGACGTCTACGTCACCGCCGACCTGCGCCACCACCCGGCCCTGGAGGCCCGCGAGGAGGCGCGCGGCGGGCCGCCCTACCTCGTGGACGCGGGCCACTGGTCGAGCGAGGCGGTCTGGCTGCCCCGCCTGCGCGCCGCGCTGCTCGACGCCCTTGCCGTCGACTCCGGGGACGGGCCTAGGGTGGAGGTCCACACCAGCACAGTGCGCACCGACCCCTGGGACTTCGTCGTCGGTGCGGTCGCCCCGGGAGGTATGCCGTGAGAGCCGACCCCTTCCGCCAGCGTCGCCTCCTGGACCTGCAGGGCATCGACACCCGGCTCGCCCAGATCGCGCACGCCCGCACCCACCTGCCCCAGCACGCCGAGCTCGCCGACCTCGAGCGCAAGGCCGGGTTGATCGACGACCAGATCGTCCGCACCCGCACGGCTCTCGGAGACGTCCAGCGGGAGGTCGCCAAGGCCGAGGCCGCCGTGCAGCAGGTGCGGGACCGGGCCGCCCGGGACCAGGCGCGCCTGGACTCCGGGGTGGGGACCGCCAAGGACCTGCAGGCGCTGCAGCACGAGCTGGGGTCGCTGGCCCGCCGTCAGGGCGAGCTGGAGGACCTCGAGCTGGAGGTCATGGAGCGGGCCGAGGCGCTGGAGTCCGACTCCGCGGAGCTGGAGCGTGGTCGGGCGGAGCTCGGGGGGCGGATCGCCGCCGTGCAGGCCGCCCGTGACGCCCGGCTCGCCGAGCTCGACGGTGAGGCACGGCAGGTCGGCGGTCCGCGGCCGGCCGTGGTCGAGGAGGCCGGCGCCGAGCTGGTCGCGCTCTACGAGAAGATCCGCGCCACGAGTGGCACGGGCGCCGCGGCCCTCTCCCGCCGACGGTGCGAGGGGTGCCGGCTGGAGCTGAACCAGGTGGAGCTCGACGGGATCCGCGCGGCGGCGTCGGACGCCGTCGTCCGCTGCGAGGAGTGCCGGCGCATCCTCGTCCGCACGGAGGAGTCCGGGCTCTGATGGGGCGCCGGCTCACGGTCGAGGCCGACGGCGGCTCCCGCGGCAACCCCGGCGTGGCCGGCTACGGCGCCCTGGTGCGGGACACCGCCAGCGGCGCCCTCCTGGTCGAGCGCGCCGAGCCGCTCGGCACGGCGTCGAACAACGTGGCGGAGTACCGCGGCCTGCTGGCCGGTCTCGAGGCGGCGCGGGCTATCGAGCCGGCGGCCGACGTCGAGGCGCGGTTGGACTCCAAGCTCGTCGTGGAGCAGATGTCGGGACGGTGGAAGGTCAAGCACGAGGACATGCGCCGGCTGGCGCTGCAGTGCCGCCGCGTCGTCGACGACATCACCGCCGCCGGCGGCTCGGTGCGCTTCACGTGGATCCCGCGCGCCGAGAACACCGCCGCGGACGCCCTGTCCAACGTCGCCATGGACGGGCGGACCGTCGACCGGACGTTCGGCGGGGAGCCGGCCGTCGAGCAGGTCCCCCCGGGCCGGCAGCCACCACTGCGTGGCACGGTCGGGGCCTCCGGAGAGCGGGACGCCCTGCGCGGGCCACCCCGGGGCACGCCGACTCGGGTCCTCCTCGTGCGGCACGGCGTCACGGACTTCACCGCCGCCGGGCGCCTCGACGGCCGGGGCGGCGCCGACCCGCCCCTCTCCGAGGCCGGCCGCGCCCAGGCCGAGGCCGCCGGGCGGGCGGTGGCGCACCTGGTCGCCGGCCACCCGGCCCGGGTGGTCAGCTCGGCGCTCACCCGGGCGCGGGAGACGGCGGCGGCGGTGTCGACCGCCCTCGGCGTGGCGCCGGAGGCGGACCCGGACTGGGACGAGCAGGGGTTCGGCGACTGGGACGGTGTCAGCGTGCAGGACCTGGTCCGCGACGCCCGGGCCGACTTCGCGCGGCTGCGGGACGACCCCGCCTACGCCCGCCCCGGCGGCGAGAGCCACGAGCAGATGGCGCACCGCGTCCTGCTGGCCTTCGAGCGGGCCGTCGAGGCGGGAGGGACCACGGTGGTGGTGTGCCACCGCAAGCCGATCATGGTCGTCCTCGCGCACCTGCTCGGCATGAGCCACGACAAGGCATGGCGACTGGCCGCTTCTCCCGGCTCGCTGCACGCGGTCGAGGTGTGGGAGACCGGCGAGGTGTCGGTGGCCTTCACCAACCGCACCTGAGGGCCGTGGCACCGGCAGTGGGGATGTGAAGGAGGAGCAACGCACCGCCGCGCCACATGCCCAACTGCCGAGTAGCGCTGTGTCCGAACGAGAAGTCGGCAGCGTGGACGGCTCGGTCGGGGGGTACATGCGGCACGAGTCGACGCCGATGTCCGCTCTTCAGCGTTTGGCGTTTGGCGTTTGGCGTATGCGCCGCGCCGGGTGCGTTCACTGCGTCAGGCGCTCTGGAGCGGCTGGATGTGAGCGAGTGCGTCCGCGAGGTGGTCCCTTTCGATCTCGAGGTCGTAGCGGGTCTGCAGGTTGAGCCAGAACCGGTCGGTGGTGGCGAAGTAGCGCGCCAGCCGCAAGGCGGTGTCGGCGGTGATCCGGCGCTTGCCGTGAACGATCTCATTGATCCGCCGTGGGGGGACACCGATGGAGACAGCCAGCCGGTGCTGGGTGACCTCCAGAGGGACGAGGAACTCTTCGAGGAGGACCTCCCCGGGGTGGATCGGCGCGATGGTTGCCATGTGCGTGCCTCCTTCTAGTGGTAGTCGACGATCTCGACGTCTTCGGGGCCGGCTGGGGTCCAGACGAAGCAGATACGCCACTGCGAGTTGATGCGGATGCTGTGCTGCCCGACGCGGTCGCCCTTGAGCGCCTCGAGCCGGTTTCCAGGCGGGACTTTGAGGTCGTCCAGGACTTCGGCGGCATCCAGCATGACGAGCTTGCGTAGGGCGGTGCGTTCGATGCGGGGGTCCAGCCTCCTGGTGCGTTGCCGTGCCCAGAGCCGCTCGGTGGGTGCGTCCCCGAACGACCTGATCACCTACCAAGCATAACGCGACGCGTTATGCCCCGTCCAGCTGGTTTCAGCCTCGCCGACTTGGCCAGGTTCAGGTCGCGTTCCGTACCGCGTGGCGCACGTAGATCACACCATCGCCGAACCGTCGGTGGTCCAGCAGTTCGAGGTCGACTCGGACCCCGCGAGGCAGCGCCGGCTTGCCGCCGCCCACCAGGACCGGGCACAGGAGCAGGACGCACTCGTCGACCAGCCCGTGCCGGAACGCCTCGGCCCCGATGGCCGCGCCGCCGATGCTCAGGTCCGAGGTGGACCTCTCCTTGAGCTGTCGTACCGCCTCGGGGTCGAACTGCCGCTCGATCCTTGTCCGCGCCGTCGACACCTCCTCGAGCGTCGAGGAGAAGACGATCTTGTCCGCGTCGCGCCAGATCCCCGCGTACTCGCGGACCACGGCCGGTTCGGCCGTCAGCCAGTCGTCGCTCTCCCACACCCGCATCATCTCGTACATCCGGCGGCCGTAGAGCGAGGTGCCGACCTGCCGCTCGTGCTCGTTCCAGAACGCATGCACCTCCTCGTCGGGCACGGACCAGTCGAAAGAACCGGTCTCGTCCTCCAGGTAGCCGTCCAGCGAGGTGTTGGCTGCGTAGATCAGCTTGCCCATGGGTGCCTCCGCCCGGACGGGAACTACAGCGTGCAGCGTCACGGCGGCACCGGCAAGAGCAGCGGTCCAGTGTGTCCTCAGGTGGCGTCAATCGACGCGGAGGCGCTCCATCGGTTGGGCGGTGAGGTCGGCGATCAGGTCGAAGTCCTTGTCCAGGTGAAGGAGGGTGCGCTGGTTCAGCTCGGCTGCGGCAGCGATCAGCAGATCCGGGATGGACCGCGCGCGGTGCTGGCCTCGCTGGGCCAGCAGGCGTTGCGCCTCGACCGCCCGGTCCTCGGCCGCGGGGCTCAGGTACTCCACCGGCATCGCTGCCAGCGGCGGTGACCCCATGGCTCGGGACAGCTCGACTGGGGAGCGGGCGGAGAAGCCTGCCTCGAGCAGGGTGACGGTGCTGATGGCGACGAGCCCGCGCTCGACCCGGTTCGCCCACTCCTCCGCGTCAGGGCTGGAACCCAGGTGAACAAGGGCGGACTTGTCGATCAGCCACGACGTGCTCATGACCACGCATCGGAGATGATCGTGTCGTCGGAAAGGTCAGGCAGGAGCTCCGCCACGGCACGAAGGTCACCCGCGGTCACCGACCCTGCGGTGCGGCGGGCCTCCCGATGAAGGTGCCGGCGCAGGTACTCGGTCCGCGAGATGCCCAGCCGCGCGGCCTGCTCATCGAGCAGGCTGAGGTCGTCGGCGGGGACGTTGCGAATCAGGACGTCGGGCATGGGACACCTCCTCGATATCGAAGGCTATGAACCCAGCACCTGCACACATCTCCCGCTCGGCGGGTGCTCAGCGAGGCACGCCCGGGCGGCTGGGCACCGTGGCGACCGTGCGGCATACCCTGTGCGCCATGGACTACGCCGGCGACGTCACCACCGAGGACGCGTATGCCGCGGTGACCGGACCGGGGGACGCCGTCCTGGTCGACGTGCGGACGCGGGCCGAGTGGACGTACGTCGGGCTGCCGGAGCTGCCGGAGGGCGGCCGCGGCCCGGTCCTCGTGGAGTGGCAGCGGTTCTCCGACGGAGCCGTCAACCCACGCTTCGTCGAGGAGCTGCGGGCGGCGGGCGTGCGGGAGGGCACCCCGCTCTACTTCCTCTGCCGCTCCGGCGCGCGCTCCGCGGCTGCCGCGGGGGCGGTCACCGCCGCCGGGCTGGGGCCGGCATACAACGTCAGCGACGGCTTCGAGGGGCCGCACGACGCCGCCGGACACCGCACGGTGTCCGGGTGGAGGAACGACGGCCTGCCGTGGCGGCAGGGGTGAGCGGCACGGGCGCCGGGCCGGAGGGCTGGCGCCCGGAGACCCTCGCCGTCCGAGGGGGGCTGCGGAGGACCGCGTTCGACGAGACCGCCGAGGCGCTCTTCCTCACGTCGGGGTTCGTCTACGGCTCGGCCGCGGAGGCCGAGGCGGCCTTCGCCGACGAGGTGGACCGCTTCATCTACAGCCGCTACGGGAACCCGACGGTCTCGACGTTCGAGGAGCGGATGCGCCTGCTGGAGGGCGCGGAGGCGTGCTTCGCCACCTCCTCCGGGATGTCCGCGGTGTTCGTGTCGCTCGCGGCGCTCTGCGGGCAGGGGAGCCGGCTGGTGTCCTCGCGGGCGCTCTTCGGGTCCTGCCTCGTCATCGTCGACGAGATCCTGCCGCGGTTCGGGGTGGAGACGGTGCTCGTCGACGGGCCCGACCTGGCCCAGTGGGAGGCGGCGCTGGACCGGCCCACCGACGCGGTCTTCTTCGAGACGCCGAGCAACCCCATGCAGGAGCTCGTCGACATCGAGGCGGTCGCGGCCATGGCACACGCGGCCGGAGCCACGGTCGTGGTGGACAACGTCTTCGGCACGCCGGTCTTCTCCGCGCCGCTGCGGCACGGTGCCGACGTCGTGGTCTACTCGGCCACCAAGCACATCGACGGCCAGGGACGCACGCTCGGTGGGGCGGTGCTGGGGCCGGCGTCCTTCGTCGGTGGACCGGTGAAGAACCTGATGCGCCACACCGGCCCGGCCATGTCGCCGTTCAACGCGTGGGTCCTGCTCAAGGGCCTGGAGACGCTGGACCTGCGGGTGGAGCGGATGGCCGCCTCGGCCCTCACCCTGGCGAGGCACCTCGAGCAGGCGCCGGGAGTGACCCGGGTCCTCCACCCCTTCCTGCCGTCGCACCCGCAGCACGAGCTGGCCCGTCGGCAGATGACGGGTGGCGGCACGGTCGTCACGCTGGACGTGCGAGGCGGCAAGGCCGAGGCGTTCGCCTTCCTGGACGCGCTGCGCCTCATCGACATCAGCAACAACCTCGGCGACTCCAAGTCGCTGACCACGCACCCGGCGACGACCACGCACCGCCGGCTCGGCCCCGAGCGGCGGGCGGCGGCCGGCATCACCGACGCCACGGTGCGGATATCGGTGGGGCTCGAGGCGGTCGAGGACATCGTCGACGACGTCGACGCGGCGCTCGCCGTGGTCACCGGTGGACCGTGACCCGTGGAGCTGGGGTCAAGCCCGCAGGGACGCTTCGTCCAGCTCGGCACCGACGACCTGGGCGACCCGATCCAGGTCGACGTCCCAGGACAGAAGGGCGGCTCCGCGACGGTACGCCACCGCGACGATCATGCAGTCGATCATCCCACCAGGCGTGACTCCCACCTGGCGGCACCGTCGGTAGATCCGCGCAGCGGCGTCGAAGTCAGTGACGGCGTCGAAGGGAGCGAATCGGAATCGCAGCAGAAGGCGACGCAGCTCCCTCTCTTGTGCGTCACTGCGCGCGCCAGCGAGGACCTCCATCACGACGGGCTCGGTAACCATCAGCGGTCCGTCGGCGGCAATGAGCTCGCCCAGGCGTCGGTCGACCCTGCTGTCGGTCGCTCGGTCGTACTCCACCCATGCCGAGGTGTCGGCAAGGATCACGCCGGCCCCCGTGGAGGCGCATCGACCGGAATGACACCGACCGCGCGAGCGCCCCGCATCGCGAGCGCCTGCTCCCGTGTCATCGGCTGGCCGGCCAGGTGTCGTAGCGCCAACGCAACGGCTTCGGTCTTGGTGTGGACGGCGTACCGGTCCATGATCGCCCGAACGTCGTTCTCCTCGATCTCGATGTTCGTGCGTACCTTCCCCATACACCTATGGTACACCTGACGTGTATACGGCGTGTAAATGGTCCTCGTGCGACATCGGGTCATCCTGACCGGACGTCGAGGACCCAGGGGCGACCGGCTCGCGACGGCTCGGTCAGCGTGACGTCGAAGGCGTGACCCACCACATCGGCGACGGCGGGCACGGCGCGCGGGTCCGCGCCCTCGATGCAGAGGTGCCGGGCGACGAGCCCGCGCGTGTGCTTGGTGGCGTGCCCGGCGCCGGGCACCCGCACGTGCACCCAGCGCGCCGCGAGGTCGCCGGTGGGCGCCCAGGCACCGGCATACGCGGCCGACCGGCAGTCCACGACCAGGCCGCGCCCGGCCGCTCCCGGGAGCACCTCGCCGAGCGGCCCGCGCCAGAAGCGGGCCAGCGGGCCCACCCCCGGCAGGTCCGCCCCCATCGCCAGCCGGTATGCCGGAATGCGGTCGCGCGGGCGGACGGCACCGTGGAGCGCGGAGACGACCACCAGCCAGCCGTACGCGCGGCGGCGGGCGGCGGTGTCGAGGGAGGCCAGGTCGAGGGCGGAGTAGAGCACGCCGGTGTAGACGTCGGCGGCGGGGGCAGCGGGCGCCGTGTCGAGCACGAGGTTGCGCGCGACGTCGTCGAGGACGCCGGGGGAGACCCCGAGCAGGGTCGGGGCGTCGGGGGACGCGCTCGCCTCGCGCAGGGCCGCGGCGACGAGCGCCCGGGCCGGGGCGAGCTCGGGGAAGGACCAGCTGCCCGGGTCCGCCGGCGCGCCCCGGGGGCGCTGCCACTTCGACTCCGACGGTGGCAGCAGCAGGAGCACGCGCCTCAGGGTAGGGGCCGGCTCCGCAGGGTCGACCGGGCGGGCCGGGCCGACGCCGTCGGGGAAGCCGGGGGCGGCCGCGGGCCGCGCGCCGTATGCTGCGTGCGGACGAGTCGGCCGGACGGTCGCGGCGGCGGGCAACCGCCGTCGAGGAAAGTCCGGGCTCCACAGGGCAAGGTGGTGGCCAACGGCCACCCGGGGTGACCCGCGGGACAGTGCCACAGAGAACAGACCGCCCCGGTCCGCTGGCGACAGCGGCCGGAGCAAGGGTGAAACGGTGGTGTAAGAGACCACCAGCGGCCCCGGTGACGGGGTCGGCTCGGCAAACCCCACCCGGAGCAAGTTCAGACAGCGTGCGTTCGAGGGCGGCCCGCCCGAGCACGCGGGTAGGACGCTCGAGGCAGCCGGCGACGGCTGTCCCAGATGGATGACCGTCACCGCGGTCCGGCGACGGGCCGCGGCACAGAACCCGGCTTACAGGCCGGCTCGTCCCTCACCCCCTCTGTCGTGGCCCCTGGTCGTCGCCCACGGTCGTCGCCCCTGGCGGAGGGGTATGCCGTGCCGTCGCCGATGCCCGAGCGCGCACCCCCTCGCAGGCGCCCCAGCAGCGCGGGGGCCCCTTGGCGGGGGCCGCGGCGGGCGGGGGCGGCCGGTGGCGCGGCACCGGCATACCCTCGTCCTCATGCGCGTCACGCACCTGGGCCACTCCTGCCTGCTCGTCGAGCTCGCCGACGTCCGGGTCCTGCTCGACCCGGGGACCTTCGCCGAGGGGTTCGAGGAGGTTCGCGACCTGGACCTGGTGCTCGTCACCCACCAGCACCCGGACCACCTGGACCCCGAGCGGCTGCCGGACCTGGTCCGGGAGAACCCGCGGGCCGAGGTGCTGTGCGACCCGGGCAGCGTGGAGCCGCTGGCGAAGGTCGGTGTCGAGGGCCGCGCCCACGACGGGCCGACCCGCGTCGGCGACCTCACGGTGACGCCGGTGGGGGCGGTCCACGCCCTCATCCACGAGGAGATCCCCCGCATCCCCAACGTCGGCGTGCGGCTCGACGCACCGGGTGAGCCGAGCCTGTTCCACCCCGGGGACGCGCTCGACGCCGAGCCCGGGGAGGTGGACGTGCTCGCCTTCCCGCTCAGCGCGCCGTGGCAGCGCAGCCGCGAGATGACCGCGTTCCTCCGGCGGCTCGACCCCCCGGTGGCCGTGCCGATCCATGACGGGCTGCTGCAGAAGCGCGGGCGGGACCTCTACCTCTCCCAGGCCGGGGCGCTCGGCGGTCACCGCACCCGGATCGAGGACCTCGCCGGGCGCGGCGCCGTGGACCTCTCGCCCTGACGGGCCGCGACCGGGCTCACAGCCGGACGGGCCGCTCGCCGCGGTGCGTCCCGCGCGCGTCCTGGACCGTCTGGGCCAGCGCGGCCGCGCCGATGATCCCGGCGCCGTTCTCGAGGCGGGCCGCGACGATGGGGGTGCGGATGTCGAGCAGGGGGAGGAACCGGTCGGCCTTCTTGGAGACCCCGCCCCCGACGACGAAGAGGTCCGGCCAGGTCAGGTCCTCCAGCGCCCGGAAGTAGCCGGTCAGCCGCGCGGCCCACTCCTCCCACGACAGCCCGTCGCGCTCGCGCACCGAGTTCGCCGCCCAGTCCTCGGCGTCACCGTGCCCGTCGAGCTCGAGGTGGCCGTACTCGGAGTTCGGCACCAGGACGCCGTCGTGGATGACGGCGGAGCCGATGCCGGTGCCCAGGGTCGTGACGATCACCAGCCCGTCCCGGCCGCCGGCCGCGCCGTAGCGCAGCTCGCCGTAGCCGGCGGCGTCGGCGTCGTTGACCACCACGACGTCGTGCTGCAGCCGGTCCTCGAGGAGCCGCTCGACGTCGCAGTCGATCCAGGACCGGTCGATGTTGGCGGCGGTGCGCACCACCCCGTGCATGACGACGCCCGGCACCGTGACCCCGACGGGCGAGTCGTCGCGCACGTCGTCGAAGTGTGCGACCACCTCGGCGATGACCCCGCACACCGCCTCGGGGGTGGCGTGCTCGGGGGTCTCGACGCGGAACCGGTCGGCGGCGAAGGCCCCGCGCTCCAGGTCGACCGGCGCGCCCTTGATGCCGCTGCCCCCCACGTCGATGCCGAGCGGCAGACCGGTGCTGCGTGCCATGCGGGAACTCCTCGTCGGGTGGGGGCCGGCGGGCGCGCCCGCGGGGTCGCGGGCGTCGGCCGGGCTCAGGGCAGGGTGAGGATCTCGTTGCCGTGCTCGGTGATGACGATGGTGTGCTCGAACTGGGCCGAGCGGCGGCCGTCCCTGGTCACGACCGTCCAGCCGTCGTCCCACATCTCCCACTCGTGGGTGCCGAGGTTGAGCATCGGCTCGATGGTGAACGTCATCCCGGGCTCGATCACCGTGTCGTAGGCCGGTGCCGCGTCGTAGTGGGGGATGACCAGGCCGGAGTGGAAGGCCCGCCCGATGCCGTGCCCGGTGAAGTCCCGCACCACGCCGTAGCCGAACCGGCGCGCGTAGCTCTCGATGACCCGGCCGATGACGTTGACCTCGCGCCCCGGCAGGGCGGCGCGGATCCCGCGCATCATCGCCTCGCGGGTGCGCTCGACGAGCAGGCGCGACTCCTCGTCGACCTCACCGACGAGGTACGTCGCGTCGGTGTCCCCGTGCACCCCGCCGAGGTATGCCGTGATGTCCAGGTTCACCACGTCGCCGTCCTCCAGCGGCCGCGAGTCCGGGATGCCGTGGCACACCACCTCGTTGACCGAGGTGCACAGCGACTTCGGGAACCCCCTGTAGCCCAGGGTCGACGGGTAGGCGCCGTGGTCGAGGAGGAACTCGTGGGCCACGCGGTCGACCTCGTCGGTCGTCACCCCGGGCGCGATGGCCTCCGCGGCGGCGGCCATCGCCCGGGCCGCGACCCGCCCGGCGATGCGCATCCGCTCGATCGTTTCGGCGTCCTTGACCTCCGGACCGAGGTCGCGGTCGGGGGCCGGGCGGTCGACGTACTCCGGCGCCTCGATCGACGCCGGCACCTCCCGCCGCGGCGAGACGATCCCGGGCACCACGCTCGGTCGGGTCAGCGGCATACGGTGGAGTCTAGGCAGCGAGGTGGCTGCCGAGGCCCCGACGGGCCCGTCCACGAGGAGGAGCCGTGCCGTTCTGGTTCAACGTCGTCACCAAGGCTGTCGAGACCGATCAGACCCGCAGCCGCGGCGACGACGTCATGGGTCCCTATGACACCGAGGCCGAGGCCCGCAGGGCCTTCGAGATCGCCGCGGCCCGCACCGAGCAGTGGGACGAGGAGGACCGGCGCTGGAACGAGGAGGGCCGGCGCTCCTGAGCGGCCGGCGCCCCTGCGCACCGACGTCCGTGAGCGGCCGGCGCCCCCGCGCGGCCGGCGCCCGCGGCCGGACCGGGTCAGGCCGGGCGCTGGTGGAGGGAGACGGCATACCCGGCCCCCGGCGTCCAGGGCTCCCGCTCCCACGTCGCCCAACGGTCCAGCAGCGAGAGCCCGGCCGCGGTGCAGGCGTCGTCGTAGGCGTCCGTGCTCGTGACCGGACAGCCCTCGGGGAGGTGCGCGGCGTCCAGCCCGAAGCCGGCGACGACGCTGCCTCCGGCCTTGGTGTGCACCGCGACGCGGTCGACGACTCCGTCCAGGGTTCCGGGGGCGAGCAGGGGGACCACGTTGCCGGCGAGCAGGACCACGTCGAAGGCCTGCGTGCGCAGGTAGAGGTCGGCGAGGTCGGCGTGCACGTAGTGCGTGGCGGGGTCGCGCTCCCGGGCGACCTGCACCATCGCCAGGTCGGCGTCGACGCCCTGGCAGACGTAGCCGAGCCGGGTCAGGGCCCGGGCCACCCGCCCGGTGCCGCAGCCGGCGTCCAGCACCCGCGCGGGCACCGGGACCAGCGAGGCGACGAGGCGGGCCTCGCCGTGGACGTCCACCCCGCTCGCCTCGAGCTCGTCGAAGTGCTCCTGGTATGCCGCCGCCCCACCGGACGCGCTGGCAATCTCGCTCCAGCGCGCGAAGGGGTTGACCGGGGTGCCGCTCACAGCGACAGGGTATGCCGTGTCAGGGCTCCGCGAGCGCGCCGCCGCCCGCGCCCGCTCACGCCTCGAAGCTGTGCTCCGCGGCGGGGAAGGTGCCCGAGGCCACCTCGGCGGCGTAGGCGCGGGCGGCGTCGCCGAGGGTGGCGCGCAGGTCTGCGTACTTCTTGACGAAGCGCGGGGCGCGGCCACCACGCAGCCCCGCCATGTCCTGCCACACGAGGACCTGCGCGTCGCAGTGCGGACCGGCGCCGATCCCGATGGTCGGGATGGCGAGCACCTCGGTGACCCGCTCGGCGACCTCGGCGGGGACCATCTCCATGACCACGGCGAAGCAGCCGGCCTTCTCGAGGGCGACGGCGTCCTCGCAGACCCGGTCGGCGGCGTCCCCGCGGCCCTGCACGCGGTAGCCGCCGAGGACGTGCTCGCTCTGGGGCGTGAAGCCGATGTGCCCCATCACCGGGATCCCGGCGCGGACGAGCAGCTCCACCTCGGCGACCATGGACTTGCCGCCCTCGAGCTTGACGGCGTGCGCCAGGCCCTCCTTCATGAACCGGGTGGCGGTCGCGAGCGCCTGCTGGGGGCTGGCCTGGTAGGAGCCGAAGGGCAGGTCGGCCACCACCATGGCGCGCTTGGCGGCGCTGGTCACCGCAAGGCACAGGGGGACGAGGTGGTCGACCGTGACCGGGACGGTGGTCTCGAAGCCGTACACGTTGTTGCCGGCCGAGTCGCCGACGAGCAGGACCGGTATGCCGGCCTCGTCGAAGATCTCCGCGGCATACATGTCGTAGGCGGTGAGCATCGCCCACTTCTCGCCCCGCTCCTTCATCGCCTGCAGGTGCGGGACCCGGATGCGGCGCTGCGGGGCGGCCTGCGCACCGGTGCCGTAGGGGGCGGCGGTCTCCGGGCCCGGCGAAGCGGTCATGCCGGGAGCCTAGTGCGCCCGGCGGGCCCCGCCCGGTGCGCCCGGCCGGCCCCGCCCGGTGCCGCGGCGACGCCCGGGAGCGGGTCGGCGCTCGCCCGTCGGACGGGCCGGCTGACGCGCCGAGGGCCCCGCCGGCGCGTGCCGTCGGGGCCCTGCGGTGGTGCGGGCCGTGCTGACCGTTCTGCCGGCCTACCTGGGCGCCACCGTGATGTTGAGGTGGCTGCCGGTCGTGGCGCCGTTGACCGTCACCGTGGTGCCGGTCTTCGGGACGTCCACGCCGCTCCAGCCGGGCTGGTAGCGCCCGGCGTGGCTGCCGGTGCAGGCGTGCACGTCGCAGTTCGCCCACCACGACCTGGTGTCGTCGAAGGTGCGCACCGCCGGCTTGGCGGCGATGGTCCTGGCGACCCCGTCCTTGTGCAGCGTGATCGCGTCGGTCCGCTCGGTCCCGAAGGTCGAGTCGTAGGACTGGATCCGCTGACGCATGAGGGTGCCGTCGGCCCAGTGCTCGAACGTCGGGTGCGCGTCAACCGGCAGGAGCAGGCCACCGCCCGGGTGGTCACCGACGTTGTTGTCGGCGTACTGCTCGTTCCAGTACCAGACCAGCAGGCCGTTCTGGTACGGGTAGGTCTCCACCCAGTCCGGTCGCGTGTTCAGGAACCCGAAGTTGTAGGCGGTGCGGAGCGACCGGTCGTAGCCGTCGTACTGACGGTTCTCCAGGACGTACGCGTTGAAGAACGACTGCTGCTCGGTCCCGGTGGTGAGCACGAACCCGTCGAGCGTCCAGGCGCCCTCCGCCACCGCCGTGCCACCCACGTTCAGCGCGTCGACCATGAAGCCGCGCTCCGCCGCGGCGCCGTCGGTCTGGTAGCGGAAGCGGACCTTGGTGGTCCCCGCCGGCAGCGTCGCGGTGAGGTCCACCCACGCGCCACCCGTGGAGCCGGTCAGGCCGGTCCCGCTGCTGTTGAACCCGCTCTGGTCGCCGGAGGTGTCCGAACGGTTGGTCGCCACCGGGAGCCAGGTCGAGCCGTCGGTGGTGGCCTCGAGGAACGCGTAGTCCCAGTCGGTCTCGATGTCGTACCGGACCTTGGCGGTCAGGCTCGCGCCGGACACCGTGGGTGAGGTCATCGTGGTGTTGAGGTCGTTGCCCTGGGTGGACCAGAAGAACTGCTCACCGTCGGCCGGCGCTCCCAGCTCGAGCGGGACCTTCTTCTCGGGCAGCACCGTGAAGACCGCCTGCGGCGACTTCGTGGCCGGGACGTTCGGGCCGAGCTTGTGGGTCGACTTCTGGCCGGCCCGGGCCACTTCGTAGAACGGGCCCTTGTCCCCCTGCGGAGCGAGCCAGCCGAGCTGGTACAGCTCCCAGGCCGACAGGTCGGTGGGGTCGTCGCCGATCCCCTCGCGGCCACCGTCGCCGATGTTGGCGCCGGAGGACATCAGCGTCCAGAAGGCGGTGTTGTTCTCCGCGCCGCCGGTGTTGCCGGAGGTGTCGTAGAGGTCCGGCAGACCCAGGTCGTGGCCGTACTCGTGGGCGAAGACGCCCAGCCCGCCGTTCTCCGGCTGGATGGTGTAGTCGCCCACCCAGACGCCGGTCTTGTTGTCCGGCACGGTGACACCGCTCGACGTACCACCCTCCCCGATGTTGATGCCGGGGAGGCCGCCCGGCCCGCCCGGGGTCACCGAGGCGTACCACCGGTGGCTCCAGATGGCGTCGGACCCGTACAGGGGGTCACCGGCCGCCTGGTCACCACCCGCGTGCACGATCTGGAAGTGGTCGATGAACCCGTCCGGCTCGGCGAAGTCGCCGTCGCCGTCGAGGTCGTAGCGGTCCTGCTGGTCGAAGGTCTTGAGGTACGCCGTGACGT
>DASQFD010000015.1:0-16125 GCA_035633255.1 Dermatophilaceae bacterium | reverse complement strand
GACGGCCGCACGTTCCGTGGGCGGGCCTACGGCCGCCACGGCGAGACGGTCGGCGAGGCCGTCTTCGCCACCGGGATGACCGGCTACCAGGAGACCCTCACCGACCCCAGCTACCACCGGCAGGTCGTGGTGATGACCACGCCGCACGTCGGCAACACCGGCTGGAACGACGAGGACGACGAGTCCGGCCGCATCTGGGTCGCCGGCTACGTGGTGCGCCACCCCGCGCTGCGCCCGTCGAGCTGGCGGTCGCGCCGCACCCTGGAGGAGGAGCTGGACACCCAGGGCGTGGTCGGCATCTGCGAGGTGGACACCCGCGCGCTCACCCGACACCTGCGCGAGCGGGGGGCGATGCGCGCCGGCGTCTTCAGCGGCAAGGCAGCCGGTATGCCGGCCGCCGACCTCCTCCTCAAGGTCACCTCGGCCCCTCGCATGGCCGGGTCGGCGCTGGCCGCCGAGGTGGCGACCGAGGAGGCCTACGTGGTGCCGGCGGTGGGGGAGCGGCGGTTCACGGTCGCGGCGCTCGACCTGGGCATCAAGACCCGGACGCCACGCATGCTGGCCGAGCGCGGGGTCGAGGTGCACGTGCTGCCGGCGACGGCCACCTGGGAGGACGTGGCCGCGGTGGCCCCGGACGGGGTGTTCTTCTCCAACGGCCCCGGCGACCCGGCGACCGCCGAGGGGGAGGTGGAGCTGCTGCGCTCGGTGCTCGACGCGCGGGTGCCCTACTTCGGCATCTGCTTCGGGAACCAGATGCTCGGCCGGGCCCTCGGCCTGGGCACCTACAAGCTCCGGTACGGCCACCGCGGCATCAACCAGCCGGTCATGGACCGCGCGACCGGGAAGGTGGAGGTGACCGCGCACAACCACGGCTTCGCCATCGAGTGGCCCGGCGACCCGTCCGCCGTGGCGGACACGCCCTTCGGCCGGGTGCGCGTCTCGCACGTGTGCCTCAACGACGACGTCGTCGAGGGGCTGCAGTGCCTCGACGTCCCGGCCTTCTCGGTGCAGTACCACCCGGAGGCCGCGGCCGGGCCGCACGACGCCGCGCACCTGTTCGACCGTTTCGTCGACCTGATGGCGGCGGAGAAGGAGGCCGCGGCCTGATGCCCAAGCGCGACGACATCCGCAGCGTGCTCGTCATCGGCTCCGGGCCGATCGTCATCGGGCAGGCCTGCGAGTTCGACTACTCCGGCACCCAGGCGTGCCGGGTGCTGCGGGACGAGGGGGTCCGGGTGGTCCTGGTCAACTCCAACCCCGCGACGATCATGACCGACCCCGAGTTCGCCGACGCGACCTACGTCGAGCCGATCACCCCGGAGATGGTCGAGAAGATCATCGAGAAGGAGCGCCCGGACGCCGTGCTCGCCACCCTCGGCGGGCAGACCGCCCTCAACACGGCGATCGCGCTGCACGACAGGGGGGTGCTGGAGAAGTACGGCTGCCCGCTCATCGGGGCCAACGTCGAGGCCATCCACCTCGGCGAGGACCGGCAGGCCTTCAAGGGCGTGGTGCTGCGCTGTGGAGCCGAGGTGGCCCGCTCCACCATCGCGCACACGCTGGAGGAGTGCCTGGCCGCCGCCGAGGACCTCGGCTACCCCGTGGTGGTGCGGCCGTCCTTCACCATGGGGGGGCTCGGCTCCGGCTTCGCCCACGACGAGGACCAACTGCGGCGGATGGCCGGCGCCGGCCTGCAGGCCAGCCCGACGACCGAGGTGCTGCTCGAGGAGTCGATCCGGGGCTGGAAGGAGTACGAGCTGGAGGTCATGCGCGACCACGCCGACAACGTCGTGGTCGTCTGCTCGATCGAGAACCTGGACCCGATGGGCGTGCACACCGGCGACTCGATCACCGTCGCTCCCGCGCTGACCCTGACCGACCGGGAGTACCAGCGGATGCGCGACGTGGGCATCGCGATCATCCGCGAGGTCGGCGTCGACACCGGCGGCTGCAACATCCAGTTCGCCGTCGACCCGCGCGACGGCCGGATGATCGTCATCGAGATGAACCCCCGGGTGTCGCGCTCCTCGGCGCTGGCGTCGAAGGCGACCGGGTTCCCGATCGCCAAGATCGCCGCGAAGATGGCGCTCGGCTACACCCTCGACGAGGTGCCCAACGACATCACCCGAGAGACGCCGGCCAGCTTCGAGCCGGCGCTCGACTACGTCGTGGTCAAGGTGCCGCGGTTCGCGTTCGAGAAGTTCCCCTCGGCGGACGACACGCTCAGCACGATGATGAAGTCGGTCGGCGAGGCGATGGCCATCGGGCGCAGCTTCACCGAGGCGCTGCAGAAGGCGCTGCGCTCGGTTGAGCGGACCGGCTCGTCCTTCTCCTGGCACGGACCCAGGCCGACCCCGGAGGAGGCGAGCGCGCTGGCCCGGGTCGCCGGCCGGCCGACCGACGGACGGCTGGTCACCGTGCAGCAGGCCCTGCGCGGTGCCGGCGTCGAGGAGGTCCACGAGGCGACCGGCATCGACCCGTGGTTCCTGGACCAGATCGCGCTGCTCAACGACGTCGCCGACGAGGTCGCGGCGGCGCCCGTCCTCGACGCGGACCTGCTGCGGCTGGCGAAGCGGCACGGCTTCTCCGACGCCCAGCTCGGGCAGCTCAGGGGTATGCCGGAGCCGGTGGTCCGCGGCGTCCGGCACGCCCTCGGTGTGCGCCCGGTCTACAAGACCGTGGACACCTGCGCGGCCGAGTTCGCCGCCTCCACGCCCTACCACTACAGCGCCTACGACGAGGAGAGCGAGGTCGCTCCACGCGAGCGGGAGGCGGTGATCATCCTCGGGTCCGGGCCCAACCGGATCGGGCAGGGCGTCGAGTTCGACTACTCGTGCGTGCACGCGAGCTTCGCGCTCCGGGACGCGGGCTTCGACACGGTCATGGTCAACTGCAACCCGGAGACGGTCTCGACCGACTACGACACGAGCAGCCGGCTCTACTTCGAGCCCCTGACGCTCGAGGACGTCCTCGAGGTGGTGCACGCCGAGCTGGCGGCCGGACCGGTCGCGGGCGTCGTCGTCCAGCTGGGCGGCCAGACCCCGCTCGGGCTGGCCCGGGCCCTGGAGGAGGCCGGCGTGCCGATCGTCGGCACCTCGCCGGGGGCGATCCACCTCGCCGAGGACCGCGGCGCCTTCGGGCGGGTCCTCGCCGAGGCCGGCCTGCCGGCGCCCGACCACGGCACGGCGACCAGCGTGGCGGAGGCCATCGCCGTCGCCGACCGGATCGGCTACCCGGTCCTCGTGCGCCCGTCCTACGTCCTGGGCGGCCGCGGCATGGAGATCGTCTACGACGACGAGACGCTCACCACCTACGTCGAGCGGGCCACCACCGCGTCGCCGGAGCACCCCGTCCTCGTCGACCGGTTCCTCGACGACGCGCTCGAGATCGACGTGGACGTGCTCTACGACGGCACCGAGATGTATCTCGGCGGCGTCATGGAGCACATCGAGGAGGCGGGCATCCACTCCGGCGACAGCGCCTGCGCCCTGCCGCCGGCCACCCTCGGCGACGCGGAGATCGACCGGGTCCGGGACAGTGCGCTGCGGCTCGCCGAGGGGATCGGCGTGTGCGGGCTCATGAACGTCCAGTTCGCGCTGGCCCAGGACACCCTCTACGTCCTGGAGGCCAACCCGCGGGCGTCGCGGACGGTGCCCTTCGTCGCCAAGGCGACCGGCGTCCCGCTGGCCAAGGCCGCGGCCCGGATCATGCTGGGCGCGACCATCGCCTCGCTGCGCGCCGAGGGGGTGCTGCCACCGCACGGCGACGGCGGCCACCTCCCGGCCCACGCGCCGATGTCGGTGAAGGAGGCCGTGCTCCCCTTCTCGCGGTTCCGCCGCGAGGACGGCTCGATGCTCGACAGCCTGCTCGGCCCGGAGATGCGGTCCACCGGCGAGGTCATGGGCATCGACACCACCTTCGGACGGGCCTTCGCCAAGAGCCAGCTCGCGGCCTACGGCGGGCTGCCCCGCACCGGCGCCGTCTTCGTCTCCTTCGCCAACCGCGACAAGCGGGCGATGATCTTCCCGATCGCCCGGCTGACCGACCTCGGCTTCACCGTGGTCGCGACCTCCGGCACGGCCGACGTGCTGCGCCGCAACGGCATACCGGCGACCGTGGTCCGCAAGATCACCGAGCGGCAGGGTGACCACCCCTCCGAGGACACCCGCACCATCGCCGAGCTCGTCCTCGCCGGTGAGGTCGCGATGGTCGTCAACACCCCGACCGGGCAGTACGCGCGGGCCGACGGCTACGCGATCCGGGCCGCGGCGAACGCCGCCGACGTGCCGCTCATCACCACGGTGCAGGAGTTCGCGGCCGCCGTGCAGGCGATCGAGGCGCTGCAGCGCAGCGAGCTCACCGTCACCTCCCTGCAGGAGCACGCCCGCAACCTGGACCTGCTCGCCTCGGGCGGTCGCCGGTGACGGCGCCCACCCCGCCCACCCCGCCCGTCGCCCAGGTCCTCGGACGCGTGCTGGACAGCCGGGTCAGCGGGGCCTACAGCGCGCTGCGGCTGGCAGCACCCGACGTCGCGGGGCCGGCGCGCCCCGGCCAGTTCGTCGCGCTCGCCGTCGGCGGCCCGGCGTCCGCGACGCTGCTGCGGCGGTGCTTCTCCCTCCACCGCGCCACCCCCGCCGGTGCCGTCGACCTGGTCGTGGCGCCCAAGGGGCCCGGGACCCGGTGGCTGGCCGACCTGCGGGTCGGCGACGTGGTGGACGTGGTCGGGCCGCTGGGCCGCCCGTTCCCCCTGCCCGACGAGCCGGTGCCGTGCGTGCTCGTCGGCGGCGGCTACGGGTCGGCGCCGCTGTTCTGGCTGGCCGAGGCGCTGCGCGAGCGCGGCTGCGCGGTGCACGTCGTGCTCGGCGCCGCCTCGGCGGACCGGCTCTTCGGCGTGGCCGAGGCCGAGCGCACCTGCGACGCGGTGACGGTCACCACCGACGACGGGTCCGCCGGCCGCCGCGGCCGGGTCTCCGACCCGCTCGGGGAGGTGCTCGCCGCGTCCGGCGCCGGGCTGGTCTACGCCTGCGGGCCGATGGCCATGCTGGCGTCGGTCAGCCGGATCACCGCCGAGCACGGCGCGACGGCCCATGTCGCCGTCGAGGAGTCGATGGCCTGCGGCATCGGCGTGTGCATGACCTGCGTGCTGCCGGTGGTCGGCGACGACGGGGCTACCCGCATGGTGCGCTCCTGCGTGGAGGGCCCGGTGCTGCGGGGCGACCGGGTGCGCTGGGACGCCTTCGCCGACGGGATCTGCCGGGTGCCGCCGGACGCGGTCGGGGCACCCGCGGGCGGTGGTCACGGGTGACCGGGGCAGCAACGGTGGACCCGCCCTCGGACACGAGGGTCGACATGACGGTGGACCTGGCCGGCTCCCACCTGGCCAACCCGGTGCTGACGGCCTCCGGATGTGCCGCCAACGGGCGGGAGCTGCACCGCTTCTTCGACGTCGCCGGGCTCGGGGCGGTCGTGACCAAGACGGTGATGGCGGCCCCGCGGTCCGGGCGCGGCACCCCGCGGATGGCCGAGACACCGTCGGGGATGCTCAACTCGATCGGGCTGCAGGGGCCGGGGATCCGGGCGTTCGTGCAGGAGGACCTCCCCTGGCTGGCGTCGGTGGGCGCCCGGGTGGTGGTGTCGATCGCGGGGGGCACGGCGGCGGAGTTCGCCGAGGTGGCGGCGGTCCTGCGGGACAGCGCGGCGTTCGGGCCGGCCGTGGTGGCCGTGGAGGTCAACATCTCCTGCCCCAACGTGGCCAACCGGGGGTTGGTGTTCGCGTGCGACGCCGGCTCGTCGGCCGAGGTGGTCGGGCTGGTGCGGGAGCAGCTCCCTGCGGGCGTGCCCGTGCTGGCCAAGCTGACCCCGGACGTCACCGACCTGGTCCCGATCGCCGCCGCGGCCGTCGGGGCGGGCGCCGACGGCCTCACGCTCGTCAACACGCTGCTGGGCCTGGTGATCGACACCGACCGGCTGCGCCCCCAGCTGGCCGGGGTCACCGGTGGGCTGTCCGGCCCGGCGATCCGCCCGGTGGCGGTGCGGGCGATCTGGCAGGTGACCGCCGCCATGCGCGCCGGGGCGCTGCCGGCGGTGCCGGTCGTGGGGGTCGGCGGCGTGCGCACGGGGCGGGACGCGCTCGAGCTCGTCGCTGCGGGGGCCTGTGCCGTGCAGGTGGGCACCGCCACCTTCGGCGACCCCGGTGCCCCGGCGAGGGTGCGCGACGAGCTGACGGCGCTGGTGTCCGGGCACGGGTTCACCCGGTTCGCCGAGGTCGTCGGGATCGCGCACGAGCGGGTCGTGGCGCCGTGACCTGGCCCGACGGCGCGGTGCCCGGTCCCGACGGCGCGGTGCCGACCGGGCGGCTGTCGTTCGGGGTGCGGCTGCGGGCCGCCATGGACGAGCACGGCCCGCTCTGCGCCGGGATCGACCCGCACCGCTCGCTCGTGGAGTCGTGGGGCCTTCCCTACGATCTGGCCGGGGTCGAGCGGTTCGCGATGACGTGCGTGGAGGCCTTCGGCGGGGCGCTGGCGGCGGTCAAGCCGCAGTCCGCGTTCTTCGAGGTCTTCGGCTCGGCCGGGGTCGCGCTGCTCGAGCGGGTGCTCGGCGGGCTGCGCGACGCGGGCACCCTCACCGTGCTCGACGTCAAGCGCGGGGACATCGGCTCGACGATGGGCGCGTACGCGGAGGCCTTCCTCGGCCCCGACGCGCCGGGCGCGGCGGACGCGATCACCGTCAGCCCCTACCTGGGCTACGGCGCGCTCCGGCCCGCGGTCGACCTCGCCGCCGAGCAGGGCCGGGGGGTCTTCGTCCTGGCCCTGACGTCCAACCCGGAGGGCCCTGCGGTGCAGCACGCCCGGCTCGACGGGCGGAGCGTCGCCGGGTCCGTCGTCGCGGGCGCGGCCGCGGACAACGCCGCCGCCGCCGCCCGCGGTGAGATGGGCCACGTGGGGCTCGTCGTCGGCGCGACCGTCGGCTCCGCGGTCGCGGACCTCGGCCTCGACCTGGCCGGCAGCGCCGCCCCCCTGCTCGCGCCCGGCATCGGCGCCCAGGGGGCCACCGCCGCCGACGTCCGGGGCGTCTTCGGCGCGGCCCTGCCCCAGGTCCTCGCGGCCAGCTCACGGGGCGTCCTCGCGGCGGGACCGGGAGCCGCGACCCTGCGGGACGCGGCCCGCCGCGAGGCCGAGGGCCTGCGGGCACTGCTGGCCCGCTGACGCCGGGGCGGCCGGCCCGGGCGGGGGTGCCCAGCGTGGCTCGCGGCACCGGCCCGCGTGGCTCGACCGGGCAGCGCCCGCCCCACATGGGGACCGACGGTGCTCGCTATAGTCGCGGGGACGAGGGGGGCTTGAGGAGCAGGCCGCCGAGTCGCGACGGAGGGATTTCGACCTGTGGCTCTTCCGCCGCTCACGGCCGAGCAGAGGGCAGCAGCACTGGACAAGGCCGCCGCGGCTCGACGCGAGCGGGCCGCGGTGAAGAACCGGCTCAAGCACGCCGGTGGCAGCCTGGCGCAGGTCATCGAGGACGGGCGGACCAACGACGTGATCGGCAAGATGCGCGTCTCGGCCCTGCTCGAGGCGATGCCGGGGGTCGGCCGGGTCAAGGCGCGCCAGATCATGGCGGAGGTGGGCATCTCCGAGAGCCGGCGGGTCCGCGGGCTGGGCCAGAACCAGGTCTCCGGGCTGCTCGCCCGCTTCCAGCGCGGGTGAGCGAGCCGGCCAGGCTGACCGTCCTCGCCGGCCCCACCGCGGTCGGGAAGGGGACGGTCGCGGCATACGTGCGGGAGCACCACCCGGAGGTGTGGCTGTCGGTCTCGGCGACCACTCGCCGGCCCCGTCCCGGTGAGGTCGACGGCGTCCACTACCACTTCGTCGACGACGCCGAGTTCGACCGCATGGTCGCGGCCGGCGAGCTGCTGGAGTGGGCGGTCGTGCACGGCCGGGCGCGCTACGGCACGCCACGCGGCCCGGTCGAGGAGGCGCTCGCCGCCGGCCGACCCGCCCTGCTGGAGATCGACCTCGCGGGGGCGCGACAGGTGCGCGAGAGCATGCCCGACGCCTACTTCGTCTTCCTCCAGCCGCCGTCGTGGGAGGAGCTGGTGCGCCGGCTCGTCGGCCGGGGCACCGAGGACGAGGAGGAGCGGGCGGCCCGGCTCCGGAGCGCAGACCGCGAGCTGGCCGCCGCCGCGGAGTTCGACGCGGCCGTCGTCAACGACGACGTCGAGCGGGCGGCCGAGCACCTCGTATCATTGATCCGATCCCCCGCACGACGAGCGAAGTGAGCCCCCGCATGTCCGGAACCACCGCCAACCCCATCGGCATCACGAACCCGCCGATCGACGACCTGCTGGAGCGCGCCGACTCCAAGTACGCCCTGGTGCTCTACTCCGCCAAGCGCGCCCGCCAGATCAACGCCTACTACGCCCAGCTGCAGGAGGGCCTGCTCGAGTACGTCGGCCCGCTCGTGGACTCCGAGGTCCACGACAAGACGATCTCCATCGCCCTGCGGGAGATCAACTCCGGCCTGCTCACCTCCACGCCGACCGAGGAGTGACGTGCGGGTCGTCCTCGGCGTCGCCGGAGGCATCGCGGCATACAAGGCCTGCTCGCTCCTCCGGCTGCTGACCGAGGCCGGCCACGACGTCACGGTGGTCCCCACCCGCGCCGCGCTGCAGTTCGTCGGAACCGCGACCTGGTCGGCCCTCTCCGGTCACCCGGTCGCCACGGACGTCTGGGAGGACGTCCACGAGGTGCCCCACGTCCGCCTCGGCCAGGAGGCCGACCTCGTCGTGGTGGCGCCCGCCACCGCCGACCTGCTCGCGCGCGCCGCCTGCGGCCTCGCCGACGACCTCCTCACCAACGTCCTGCTCACCGCGCGCTGCCCGGTCGTGCTCGCGCCGGCGATGCACACGGAGATGTGGAGCCACCCGGCCACCCAGGGCAACGTGGCGACCCTCTCCGAGCGGGGGGTGCACGTCGTGCCACCGGCGACGGGTCGGCTCACCGGTCCCGACATCGGTCCCGGTCGCCTCCCCGAGCCGGAGGAGCTGTATGCCGTGTGCGAGCGCGAGCTCGCCGGCTCCGCTGCACGGGCGGGGGCCGGTGTGGCCGGGCCGGAGCGAACCGCGACCGGGACCGCCCCGACGGGGAGCGCGGCGACGGGGAGCGCGGCGACGGGGAGCGCCGACGGGCGCGGGGCGCTCGCCGGCCGGCGGGTCGTGGTGTCCGCGGGCGGGACCCGGGAGCCGCTGGACCCGGTGCGCTACCTCGGCAACCGGTCCTCCGGCAAGCAGGGGTATGCGCTCGCGGCCGCGGCCGCCGCGCGGGGCGCCGAGGTCGTGCTCGTCAGCACGGCGGAGCTGCCACCGCCCGGCGGCGTCGCCGTGGTGCCCGTCGAGACGGCCCTGCAGATGCGGGACGCCGTGCACGCCGCCGCGGCGGACGCCGACGTCGTCGTCATGGCGGCTGCCGTGGCGGACTTCCGCCCGGCCCAGCACTCCGCCACGAAGATCAAGAAGACGCACGTCACCGGGCCGGACAGGCCGGACACCTCCGTGCCCACCGTGCCCCTGGTGCGCAACCCCGACATCCTCGCCGAGCTCGTCGCCGCCCGCGGGGGGCGGCCCTCGCCGCTGGTCGTGGGGTTCGCCGCCGAGACCGGCGACGGCGAGGGGAGCGTCCTCGAGCACGGCCGCGCCAAGCTTGCCCGCAAGGGCTGCGACGTCCTGGTCGTCAACGAGGTGGGGCCGGACAAGACCTTCGGCCGGGACGACAACACCGTGCACGTGCTGCGGGGGGGCTCCACGGAGGTGGTCGACGTCGGCCCGACCTCCAAGGCCGCGGTGGCGGGCGCCGTCTGGGACGTGGTCGCGTCCCTGCTCTGACCTTCCTGCTCTGACCTCTCCTGCTGTGACCCCGCTGCTCTGACCTGTTCGCCCCGGGGTCAGCGCCGGGCCGGCAGGTCCTCGGTGACGTCCAGCACGACGGTCTGCTCGCTCGGCGCGGGCTCGGCGTCGCTGCTCTCGGCGACTCCGGTCTCGGGATGCCGGGACTCGGTGTCGTCGGCCGCCTGGGCCTCGTCGGCCTCGCCGGTCGACTCGCCGGTCGACTCGGTGTCGTTGACCTCGTCGGTCGCCGGTGCCCCGTCGGCCCCGTCGGCCTCGTCGGCCTCGTCGGCCACCCGCCCCTTCGCCTCCTCGGTCACCTGCGCCTCCTCGGTCACCTGCGCCTCCTCGGTGACCTCGGCGACCTCGACGTCGTCGGTGGGCTCGGCGCCCTCCGGGCGGGTCGGATCGTCCTCGAAGCCCACGAGCGGCACCCCGGCGCCGCCGAGGCTGCCCAGCACGCTCCGCACGTTGCCGAGCTGGGCGTTGATGCTGTCGCGCCGGGCCGCCGCGGCCGCCACCTCGCGCTCGGAGTCGCGGCGGACCCGCTCCGCGTGCTCACGCGCCTCTTCGACCAGCCGAGCCGCCTCGAGGTGGGCCGCGTCGAGCGCCGCACGCGCCTCGGCCGCCTTGGCCTCACGGTCCACCTCCGCCTCCCGGGTCAGCGCCTGCGTGCGCTCCTGGATCGCGGCCAGGGCCTCCTGGTGGGCGGCCATCTGTGCGGCGAACGCGGCCGCGGCCTGCTCGCGGCGGGCCCCCAGCGCGGTCTCGAAGTCGGCGGCGGCGGCCGCCGCCCGGGCCCGCTCCTGCTCGTAGTAGGCGTCCGCCTCGCCACGGAGTGCGGCCGCCTCCTGCGCGGCCTCCGCACCGAGCGCGCCCGCCTGCGCCCGGGCCCGGGTCAGGACCTCGGTGGCGTCGGCGTCGGCACGCGGGCGGGTCTGCTCGACATACCGGTCGACCTCGCGGCGCACCTGCTCGGCGCTCGCGGCGGCCTCGGCCTGCACCCGCTCGGCGGCCGTTTCGGCCTTCGCGCGGATCTCGGCGGCCTCCTCGTCGGCGAGGGAGAGCATGGTGCCGACCCGGTCGCCGAAGTCGGTGAAGGTGGGGTTGCCGGCGCGCCGCACCGCCTCCTCGAGCTCGCTCACCCGCTGCCGGGTGCGCTCCAGCTCGGTGGTGAGCGCCGCGTGGGCCTGCGCGGCCCGGCTCAGCTCTCCGCTGGTGGCGGCCGCCTCCTGGCGTGCCGAGGTCACCGCCGCACGCAGCGTGTGCACGTGCTGGTCGACCTGGGCCGGCTCGTAGCCGCGGAAGACGACGGGGAACTCGGGGGTCTGCTCGCTCACGCGCTCGATGCTCTCACGTGATCGCCGCCCGCTCCATCAGGGGAGCGCCTGATCCCGGCGCGTCGCGGCGCACGGTAGATTCTTCCCTTGGTCGCGGTGCTCCGGCCCCGCCGCCCCGGCCCGCGCCGGCTCGCAGTTCGGTCGTTCCACCGTCACGTCAGAGGGAGTCCCGGGTGTCCGCACGCCTGTTCACGTCCGAGTCAGTCACCGAGGGCCACCCCGACAAGATCTGCGACCAGGTCTCCGACGCCATCCTCGACGCGATGCTCGCGCAGGACCCGACGGCGCGCGTCGCCGTCGAGACCATGGTGACGACCGGGCTCGTCCACGTCGCCGGCGAGGTCACCACCGAGGCCTACGTCGAGATCCCCCGGATCGTGCGCGACACCGTGCTCGGGATCGGCTACGACTCCTCGACCAAGGGGTTCGACGGTGCCTCCTGCGGCGTGGAGGTGTCCATCGGCCAGCAGAGCCCGGACATCGCCCAAGGCGTCGACACGGCATACGAGAGCAGGACCGGCGCGGTCGACCCGCTGGACAAGCAGGGCGCCGGCGACCAGGGGCTGATGTTCGGATACGCCTGCGACGACACCACCGAGCTGATGCCGCTGCCGATCTTCCTGGCGCACCGGCTCGCCGAGCGGCTGACCGCCGTCCGCAAGAGCGGCGAGCTGCCCTACCTGCGGCCGGACGGCAAGACGCAGGTGACCATCGGCTACGACGGCACCCGTGCGGTCAGCCTGGACACCGTCGTGGTGTCGAGCCAGCACGCCGAGGACGTCTCGCTCGAGGGCCTGCTGGCGCCCGACGTCGAGGAGCACGTGATCCGCCCGGTGCTCGCCGAGCTGGCCGGGGCGGGGACCGAGCTCGACACCTCGCACTACCGCACCCTGATCAACCCCACGGGCAAGTTCGTGGTGGGGGGTCCCATGGGTGACGCGGGCCTGACCGGCCGCAAGATCATCGTCGACACCTACGGCGGCATGGCGCGTCACGGCGGTGGGGCGTTCTCGGGTAAGGACCCGTCCAAGGTGGACCGGTCGGCCGCCTACGCGACCCGCTGGGTGGCCAAGAACGTCGTCGCGGCCGGGCTGGCGTCACGCTGCGAGGTGCAGGTGGCCTACGCCATCGGCAAGGCGCAGCCGGTGGGCCTGTACGTCGAGACCTTCGGCACCGAGACGGCGCCCGCCGACCGCATCCAGCGGGCGATCACCTCGGTGTTCGACCTGCGGCCCGCAGCGATCCTGGACCAGCTGGACCTGCTCCGGCCGATCTACCAGCCCACCGCGGCCTACGGCCACTTCGGCCGGGTCTCCGCCCCCGGGCTCGACCACGCCTTCACCTGGGAGCGCACCGACCGCGTCGAGGCGCTGCGTCGGGCCGTCGTCGACGCCTGACCCGGGTCCGCCCGGCGACCGGGTCCGCCCGGCGACCGGTCCCTGCCAGGCGCCCCGCGGCTGCCGTCGGCCGCCCCACGTGGCCCTGAGGTGCGCCCGCGAGCCGGGAAGGGACGCCGGGGCGGGTGTCGCCGGGTCCGGCTAGCGTTCCGGGCGTGAGCGGGCAGGCGGCGGACGCGCGCAGTGGCGCGCAGGACGTGCCGGGGGAGCAGCTGGCGCTGCTCCGGCCGGTCGTGCCGCGCGCCCGCCGCCCCGCGCCGGCGGGCCGGGCGCCCACCCGGCCGGTGGCCTCGGTGCTCGTGGACAGCGGGTTGCCGCACCTCGACCGGCCCTTCGAGTACGTCGTCCCCGAGGCGCTGGACGTGCCGGCCCAGCCCGGGGTGCGGGTGAGGGTGCGCTTCGCCGGCAAGGACCGCGACGGCTTCGTCGTGTCCCGCCTCGACGCCGCCGAGCACCAGGGCCGCCTCGCCCCGCTGCGCCGGGTCGTCTCCCCGGAGCCGGTGCTCACCCCCCACGTCCTGGAGGCGGCCCGTCGGGTGGCCCGCCGCTGCGGCGGCCCCGTGGGCGACGTGCTGCGCCTCGCCGTGCCGCCGCGCCACGCCGCCGCCGAGCGGGCGCTGCCCCTCGACCCGCCCGCGCCGCCGGGCCCGCAGCCGGGGTCCGTGGCCGCCCAGACCGCCGCCAGCGAGACCCCTCCCACCAGGACCGCCGCCGCTGAGCCCGCCGCCGCCAAGCCGCCCGCCGAGCCCGCCGCCTGGCAGCCGTATGCCGCGGGCCGGCCCTTCCTCGCCCGTCTGGCCGCCGGCGAGGCGCCGGCTGCCTCGCTGCTCGCCGTGCCGTCCACCGACCCGGCCCGGGACTGGCCCGCCCTGCTCGCCTCCGCCGCGCGCGTGGCCGCCGACGCCGGGCGCGGCGCGGTGCTCGTCGTGCCCGACGCCCGCGATGTCGCCCGCGTCGAGGCGGCACTGCTCGAGCACCTCGGCCCGGGGCGGCACACCCGCCTGACCGCCGACCAGGGGCCGCAGGCGCGGTACACGGCATACCTGAAGGTGCTGCGCGGGCACGTGCGGGTGGTGGTGGGCACCCGGGCGGCGGCCTTCGCGCCGGTGCGGGACCTCGGCCTGGTCACCTGGTGGGACGACGGGGACGACCTCCTCGAGGAGCCACGGTCGCCGCACCCGCACGTCCGCGACGTGCTGCGGGCCCGGGCCGCGGTCGAGGGCGCCGCCCTGCTCTCGGCCGGCTTCTCACGCAGCGTCGCGGTGGCGGCCCTGGTCGCGGACGGCAGCCTCCGCCCGGTGGCGGCCGAGCCCCGAGCGGTGCGGGCGGCCGCCCCGCGCGTGCACGTCGCCGGCGAGGGGCCGGACCTGGCCCGGGACTCCGCCGCCGAGCGGGCGCGGCTGCCGTCGGTGGCCCACCGCGCGGCGCGGGAGGCGCTGGAGCACGGGCCGGTGCTGGTCTCGGTGCCGCGCCGTGGGTACGTCCCGGCGCTGGCCTGCGCCGGCTGCCGCCGGCCCGCGCGCTGCGCCGGCTGCGGCGGGCCGCTCGCCCTGACCGGTCCGCAGGGGCCGGCGGCGTGCCGGCTGTGCGGCCGGGCGGCGACGCCGTTCACGTGCCCGTCCTGCGAGGGCGATCGGCTGCGCTCCACCGTCGTCGGGTCCCGCCGGACCGCGGAGGAGCTCGGGCGCGCGTTCGCCGGGGTGCCGCTGGCGACGTCCGGGTCCGGGGTGGTGCTCGACCGGGTCGACCGGGAGCCCCGCCTGGTCATCGCGACGCCGGGTGCCGAGCCCGTCGCCGACGGCGGGTATGCCGCGTGCCTGCTCCTCGACGCCTGGGCCCTCCTCGACCGCGCCGACCTCCGGGCGGGGGAGGAGGCGCTGCGCCGCTGGCTCGCCGCGTCCGCGCTCGTGCGCGCCGGTGCCGACGGTGGACGAGTCGTGCTGTGCGGCGCACCGACGCACACCACCGTCCCGGCGGTGGAGGCGCTCGTGCGGTGGGACCCCGGCTGGTTCGCCGACCGTGAGCTCGCCGAGCGGGCCGAGCTCGGGTTGCCGCCCGCGGTGCGGATGGCCACGCTGACCGGTCGGGGAGCGCGCCTGGCGGTGGTGCTCGGCGAGATGCGGCTGCCGCCCTCCGCCCGGGTGCTGGGGCCGCTGCTGGTGGGGGGCGGACCTGCGCCGGACCGGATCCTCGTGACCGTCCCGCCCGCCGACGGCGACCTCCTCGCCGCGGAGGTCGCGGCGGTCCGGGCGCGCACCTCGGCACGCAAGGAGCCCGAGCCGGTCACCGTGCGGATGGACCCACCCGACCCCGCGGCGTGACGGGACGGCTTCCTAGGATGACCGCCGTGAGCCCGCCGACCGACCGGACGCCGTCGCCACGCCGCGCGAGGGATGCCGCCGCCGCGCGGAGCGGGCCGGCGGTCCCCCCGGAGGCGGCCGGCGCCGCCCGCCACCGCCTCGCCACCGGGCCGGTGGCGTGATGCGGCTGCTCTTCGCGGGGACACCGGCGACGGCGCTGCCGTCGCTGCGGGCCCTCCTCGCCTCCTCCCACGAGGTGGTGGCGGTGCTGACCCGGCCGGACGCGCGCGCCGGGCGTGGCCGGTCGCTCGCGCCCTCACCGGTCAAGGAGGTCGCGCTCGAGCACGGGATCGAGGTGCTCCAGCCGGCCGGTCCGCGCGACCCCGACTTCGTCGACCGGCTCCGCGGGATCGCACCGGGCGCCTGCCCCGTGGTCGCCTACGGGGCCCTGCTGCCGCAGTCGGTGCTCGACGTGCCGCGACACGGCTGGGTCAACCTGCACTTCTCGCTCCTGCCCGCGTGGCGGGGTGCGGCGCCGGTGCAGCGTGCGGTGATCGCCGGGGACGAGGTCACCGGCGCCAGCACCTTCCGGATCGAGGCCGGGCTCGACACCGGGCCGGTCTACGGGGTGATGACCGAGACCATCCGACGAGACGACACCGCCGGCACGCTGCTCGGGCGTCTCGCCGAGGCGGGCGCCGGACTGCTGGTCGCGACTCTCGACGGCATCGAGGAGGGCTCGCTGACCCCGGTGCCCCAGCCGGACGACGGCGCCTCGGTCGCGGCTAAGCTCAGCGCGGACGACGCGCGGGTGGCCTGGGACACGCCCGCCTTCGCCGTCGACCGGCTCGTGCGCGGCTGCACCCCCGCGCCCGGCGCGTGGACCACCTTCCGCCGTGAGCGGCTCGGGCTCGGCCCGGTGCGGCCGCTGCCGCCGGCCACGACCGACGTGCCGGCAGCCGACGTGCCGACAGAGGACGTGCCGGCAGCCGACGTGCCGACGGAGGACCCGCACACGACGGACGCGGCGGACCCGCTCCCCCCGGGCGTGCTGCGGGCGACGAGGCGCACCGTCGTCGTCGGCACGGCCACGGGCCCCGTCGAGCTGGGCGAGGTGCGTCCGCCGGGCCGGCGGCCGATGCCGGCCGCCGACTGGGCGCGCGGTGTCCGCCCGCAGCCGGGGGAGCGGCTCGGCGGCTGACCCGGCCCAGGAGCGG
>DASQFD010000014.1:0-11831 GCA_035633255.1 Dermatophilaceae bacterium | reverse complement strand
GAGGCCCGGCCCCGGGCGGCACCCGAGGCCCGGCCCCGGGCGGCACCCGAGGCCCGGCCCGGGGCGAGGAGCCGGTCGCCACGCGCGCCGCTGCCTGGGCGGCGCGCTTCGAGTCCCCCGTGACGACCTACTACGCGCTGCTTGGACTGACGGCGGCGCTCGTGGTCTTCGGGCTCATCATGGTGCTCTCCGCCTCGGCGATCGAGAGCCTGGACGACACCCGGTCCGGGTCGGCATACACGATCTTCCTGGGGCAGCTGAGGTTCGCGGCCATCGGAACCATCGCCCTCGTCGTGGCGTCCCGGCTCTCGGTGACGACGTGGAAGCGGCTGGCGTTCCCCGCCTTCCTCGTCGCGGTCGCCCTCCAGCTGCTCGTCTTCAGCCCGCTGGGCGAGGAGGTCAACGGCAACCGGAACTGGATCCACTACGGCCCGGTGACCCTGCAGCCCTCCGAGCTGGTCAAGGTCGGGCTCATCCTCACCGGCGCGCTGGTGCTCACCGCCAAGCGGCCCCACCTCGGCCGGCTCGGGCACGTCGTCGTGCCGTACCTCTTCCCGCTGGCGGCCGTCGCGGTCCTGCTCGTGCTGCTCGGCCACGACCTCGGGACCGTGCTCGTGATCGGCCTGATCATCGCCGCGACGCTCTACGCCGCGGGCGTGCCGGCCCGGTGGTTCGCGTTCGCGTTCGCCGCCTTCGCCGCACTGACCACCGTCATGGTGGTGACCAGCGCCAACCGGCTGGACCGGCTCGACGTCTGGCTCGGGCGCGACACCAACGTCTGGGGCAGCGCCCGTCAGCCGATCCACGGGCGGTACGCCCTCGCCGACGGCGGGTGGTTCGGCCTGGGCCTGGGGGCCAGCCGCGAGAAGTGGAACTGGCTCTCCGAACCGCACAACGACTTCATCTTCGCCATCATCGGTGAGGAGCTCGGGCTGCCCGGCACGCTGGTCGTGCTCGCCCTCTTCGCCGCCCTCGCGCTCGTCTGCTACCGGCTGGTCCTGCGCAGCAGCGACTTCTTCGTCCGCGTCGCCACGGCCGGCATCCTGGCGTGGATCATCGGCCAGGCGATGATCAACGTCGGCTCGGTCATCGGCCTCCTCCCGGTCATCGGCGTCCCGCTCCCCCTGGTCTCCTCCGGCGGCTCCTCGCTCGTGACCACGATGCTGGCCCTGGGCATCCTGCTGTCCTTCGCGCGCGCGGAGCCGGGGTGCGCCGAGGCGCTCTCGTCGCGGCCGTCGCTGGTGCGTCGCTCGGTCGCCGTGCTGCCGACGACGGGGCCACGCCGCCGGGCCCGCCGGTGAGCGCAGCCCCGCCCGGGCCCCGCTCGGTCCTGCTGGCCGGTGGTGGCACCGCGGGCCACGTCTCGCCGCTGCTCGCGCTCGCCGACGCGCTTCGCCGGCGGCACGAGGACGTGCGGGTCGCCGCCCTCGGCACCGCCGAGGGCCTGGAGAGCCGCCTGGTCCCGTCCCGCGGCTACGAGCTGCGGCTGGTGCCCCGCGTCCCGCTCCCGAGGCGGCCCTCCGCCGACCTGCTGCGCCTGCCGGCCGCCCTGCGCCGGGCCGTGGCCGCGGCGGGGACCGCCATCGAGGAGACCGGGGCGGAGGTGGTGGTGGGCTTCGGCGGCTACGTCAGCGCACCGGCATACCTCGCGGCCCGCCGGCGCGGGGTCCCGGTGGTTGTCCACGAGCAGAACGCGCGCCCGGGGGTGGCCAACCGGCTCGGGGCCCGCGTGGCGACCTCGGTCGCCGTCACCTTCCCCGGCACCCCCCTGCCGCGCGCGACGGTGACCGGTATGCCGTTGCGCCGCGAGGTCGCGCTGCTGGACCGGGCGGCCCGCCGCGAGGAGGGCCTGGCCCACTTCGGCCTGGACGGGCGCTGGCCGACCCTCCTCGTCACGGGCGGCTCGCTGGGCGCCCAGCGGCTCAACGACGCCTTCGCCGGGGCGGTCGACGGGCTGCGCGCCGCCGGCGTGCAGGTGCTGCACGTCACCGGCGCGGGTAAGGAGTTCGACGTCGTCCCGGCGGGGGTGGGACCGCCCTACGTCGTCGTGCCCTACGTCGACCGCATGGACCTGGCCTACGCCGCCGCGGACCTGGTGCTCGCCCGCGCCGGCGCCAGCACGGTGTGCGAGCTCACCGCCGTGGGCCTCCCGGCGGTCTACGTCCCCCTGCCCATCGGCAACGGCGAGCAGCGCCTCAACGCCGCCGGCGTCGTCGCCGCCGGCGGCGGCCTGCTGGTCGACGACGCCGAGCTGGCCACGGCCTGGGTGCTCGAGCACGTCCCCGCGCTGCTGCACGACGCCCCTCGGCTCGAGGCGATGTCCGGGGCGGCCGCGTCCGTGGGGGAGCGGGGCGGCGACGAGCTCCTCGCGGCCCTCGTCGAGGACGCCGTCCGCGGCCGCCGGAGGGCGTGACGGCGTGGACGGCGTCGACGACCGCTTCGACTTCACCGCGCCGGTCCCCGGGCCGGACGCGCTGGGCCACGTGCACGTGCTCGCCGCCGGAGGGGCCGGGATGTCGGCCGTCGTGCGCATCCTCCTGGGCCGCGGCGTGCCGGTGAGCGGGTGCGACACGGCGGACTCCGCCACGCTGGAGGCGCTGGGGGCGGCGGGGGCGCGGGTGCGCGTCGGTCACGACGTCGCCCATCTCGAGGGGGTCGACACGGTGGTCGTCTCCTCCGCCGTCCGGGAGGGCACGCCCGAGCTCGCCGCCGCCCGGGCCGGGGGGCGGCGGGTGCTGCACCGTGCGCAGGCGCTCGCCTCGGCGACGACCGGCGCGCGGGTGGTCGCGGTCGCGGGCGCGAACGGCAAGACGACGACCGCCTCGATGCTCACGGTCGCGCTGCGGGCCGCGGGGCTGGACCCGTCGTTCGCCCTCGGCGGGGAGCTGCCCGTGTCGGGGGAGTGGACCAACGCCGCCTGGACCGGCAGCGGCACCGTGGTGGTGGAGGCCGACGAGAGCGACGGGTCGTTCCTCGTCTACCGGCCCGAGGTCGCCGTGGTCACCAACGTCCAGCCGGACCACCTGGACTTCTACGGCACCTACGAGCGGCTCCGCGAGGCGTATGCCGCGTTCGCCGCCTCGGTGCGTCCCGGTGGGCTGCTTCTCGCCGGCGCCGACGACGCCGGGTCGCGGGCGCTGGCCGAGGCCGCGCGGGCCGCCGGGCGGCGGGTGCTCACCTACGGCCGGGACCCCCGCGCCGCCCTGCGGGTGCGGGGCACCCGGGCGGCGGGGATGGGCAGCACGTCCACGCTCGTCGGGCCCGACGGTGTGCCGCGGGTGCTGCGCCTCGGCGTGCCCGGCGCGCACAACGTCGAGGACGCCTGCGCGGCCTACCTCGCCGCGACCGCGGGCCTGGGGGCCGACCCGGAGGCGGTGCTGGAGGGGCTGGACGGCTTCTCCGGCGCGCGGCGGCGCTTCGAGGTTCGCGGCGAGGTCGGCGGGGTCACCGTCGTCGACGACTACGCCCACAACGTCGGCAAGGTCACCGCCGTCGTCGGCACCGCGTCGGCCATGGCGCGGGCCCGGGGTGGCTCGCTGCACGTGGTGTTCCAGCCGCACCTCTTCACCCGCACCCGCGACTTCGCGGACGGCTTCGCCGCCGCGCTGGCCCCGGCCGACGACGTCGTCCTGCTCGAGGTCTACGGCGCCCGCGAGGACCCGATCGAGGGGGTCGGCTCGCACCTGGTCGCCGCCCACCTCACCCGGCTGGGCGGTGACCGGGCCGTCGCCGTCGAGCCGGGCTTCGAGGCGGCGGCCCGCGCGGTGGCCCGCCGCTGCCGTCCCGGGGACCTGGTCCTCACCGTCGGCGCCGGGACCGTCACGACCCTGGCCCCCCTGCTCCTGCGCGCGCTGCAGGAGGAGCGACGGTGAGCCGCCCCCAGCCCCCCGCTGCCCGCCCCTCCCGCCGGCGGGCGGGCGAGCCGGGTCGGCCCGCCTCCGGGACCGCGCGCCAGGCGCCGCGGGTCCCGCCCCCCACCGCACGAAACGCCGTGCCGGGCGGCGCTTCGCGCCGGGGCGGCGACGCGCGTATCGCACCCGCGACCGCCCGCTTCGAGGAGCGGGCCCGGGCCGGCCGGCGCCGACGGTGGCGGCAGGCCGGGTGGGGAGCGCTCGCCGCCGCTGTCGTCGCCGGGCTGGTCTGGCTGGTCGGCTGGAGTCCGGTGCTCGCCGTCGAGGACCTGCAGGTGCAGGGTGTCTCGGGCGCGGAGGCGACCGCGGTCCGCGCGCTCGCGGACGTGCCGGTCGGCCTCCCGCTGGCCCGCGTGGACACCGCCGACGTCGAGGCGCGGGTCCGGACCCGCGCAGCCCTGGCGGAGGTGGCCGTCGAGCGGTCCTGGCCGCGGACCGTCGTCGTGCGCGTCCTGCCGCGCACCCCGGCCCTGGTGCTGCGCAACCCTGAAGGTCAACTGGAGGTCGTGGACCGGACGGGCGTCCGGTACGGCGTCGTGCGCACCGCGCCCCGGGGCGTCCCGGTCGTGACGGCCACCTCGAGCACGGGGACCTCGCCGGAGTCCCTCGCGGCGGCGCTGGCCCTGCTGGACGCGCTGCCCAGCGGGCTGGCCGAGCGGGTCTCCTCGATCCGCGTCAGCAGCGCGAACCTGCTCACCCTGCAGCTCGGCAAGGTGACCGTGGTGTGGGGCGGCCGGGGCCAGGAGGCGAAGAAGGTGGCCGTGCTGCAGGCGCTGCTGGGGACCGAGCCCGCGGTCATCGACGTCAGCGCGCCGGACACCCCCGTCACGCGCTGAGCGGAGGGCCGCCTCGAGCGGCTCGCCGATGACGGGCCGGGTGCGCCTGGTGCTGCTGGGGCTGGAGTGACCGGCCTACCGCAACTGGCCCGTGATTCGACGACACGACTCGCGACACGCCGACCGATGGCGTTGGTCGGCCTCCCCCTCCCGCCTAGCGTCGTCGCAACGGAGTCGTGACCAAACCGTTACTGTCAACTCAAGGTCGAGGGTCTAGCCGCCCCGGGCGACGGCGCATCGGCACCCCCAGCACCACCGGACCGAACCATCGAAAGGCCTCCATCGTGGCTACACCGCAGAACTACCTGGCCGTCATCAAGGTCGTCGGCATCGGCGGGGGTGGTGTCAACGCCATCAACCGGATGATCGACGTCGGGCTCAAGGGCGTGGAGTTCATCGCCATCAACACCGACGCGCAGGCGCTGCTCATGAGCGACGCCGACGTCAAGCTCGACATCGGACGCGAGCTCACCCGCGGGCTCGGGGCCGGTGCCGACCCCGAGGTCGGCAAGCGCGCCGCCGAGGACCACGCGGAGGAGATCGAGGAGGTGCTCAAGGGTGCCGACATGGTCTTCGTCACCGCCGGCGAGGGAGGCGGCACCGGCACCGGCGGCGCACCCGTCGTGGCGCGGATCGCCCGCGGTCTCGGCGCCCTGACCATCGGCGTCGTCACCCGGCCGTTCACCTTCGAGGGCCGCCGGCGCGCCAACCAGGCCGAGTCCGGCATCGCGGGCCTGCGCGAGGAGGTCGACACCCTCATCGTCATCCCGAACGACCGGCTGCTCTCGATCAGCGACCGGGCCGTCTCGATGCTGGACGCCTTCCGCAGTGCCGACCAGGTCCTGCTCTCGGGCGTACAGGGCATCACCGACCTCATCACCACCCCCGGCCTGATCAACCTGGACTTCGCCGACGTCAAGTCGGTCATGCAGGGAGCCGGGTCGGCGCTGATGGGCATCGGCTCGGCCCGCGGCGAGGACCGCGCCGTCCAGGCGGCCGAGCTGGCGATCTCCAGCCCGCTGCTCGAGGCGAGCATCGACGGCGCCCACGGCGTGCTGCTCTCCATCCAGGGCGGCAGCGACCTCGGGCTCTTCGAGATCAACGAGGCGGCGCGCCTGGTGCAGGAGGCGGCGCACCCGGAGGCCAACATCATCTTCGGTGCCGTCATCGACGACGCCCTCGGCGACGAGGTCCGGGTCACCGTCATCGCGGCCGGCTTCGACGGCGGCGCGCCGCTGCGCCGCTCCGACGACCGCGCCCTCGGGAGCATCGCCGGGTCCACGGCGCAGGCCGCCCGACCGGCGCCCACGACCAACGGGGCCAGCAACGGCAGCGCCACCAACGGTGCGGCCACGGCCGCCGGCACCAACGGCGCGTCCATCGGCGCCCCGGCGGCGCCCGGCGCGGACCACACCCCGGACGGCCTCGGGTCGGCTCGCCCGGAGCCGCTGGTGCCGGTCCGGCAGGGACCGCCGCGCTCGGTCACCTTCGACGAGGGCGACGACCTCGACGTGCCGGACTTCCTGAAGTAGCCGTCGCGTCGACGACGCGGGATCGGCCGAGGGCCGCCGGGAGCCGGCGGCCCTCGCCGCGTCGCTACGGTGGACCCGTGCTGCGCTGGATGGGGACCGACGGGCCGGTGACCCGCGCCGTCACCGACCGCTCCGGTGGGGTCAGCCGTGAGCCGTATGCCGGCCTGAACCTCGGTGCCCACGTCGGCGACGACGTGGGCGACGTCGAGGAGAACCGCACCCGGCTGGCCTCGGCGCTCGCGCTGCCGACGGACTCCCTGGTCCTCCTCGAGCAGCTGCACGGGCGGGAGGTGGCGGTCGTGGACTCCGTTCCGCAGCGACCGCCGTGCGCCGACGCCGTGGTCACCACGACATCCGGTCTGGCGCTGGTCGTCCTGGTGGCCGACTGCACCCCGGTGCTGCTCGCCGACCCGGACGCCGGGGTCGTCGCGGCGGTCCACGCCGGCCGTCCCGGCCTGGTCGCGGGGGTGGTCGGGGCCGCGGTCACGGCGATGCGTGACCTCGGGGCCCGGCACGTCGACGCCGTGGTCGGGCCGTCGGTGTGCGGGCGGTGCTACGAGGTGCCCGAGCCGATGCGCGCGGACGTCGCTGCGGTCGCGCCGTGCAGCGGCACGGTGTCCTGGACCGGGACGCCGGCGCTCGACGTGGCGGCGGGCGTGGTGGCGCAGCTGCGGGGGCTCGGTGTCCCGCTGCGCTGGCTCCCCGGCTGCAGCCGGGAGGACGACGCCCTCTTCTCCTACCGCCGCGACGGCCGCACCGGTCGCTTCGCCGGTGTCGTGACCCTGGGAGCGGCGGCGTGAGCGCCGGCGGCGGCGGTGCCCCCGAGGTCGAGGGCGGCCGGCGGGCCGAGCTCGCGGGGCGGCTGGCGGCGGTGCACCACCGCATCGCCGCGGCGCGAACGGCGGCCGGGCGGCACGACGAGGTGACGCTGGTCGTGGTCACCAAGTTCTTCCCGGCCTCGGACGTGGACCTGCTGGCCGAGCTCGGTGTCCGGCACGTGGGGGAGAACCGCGACCAGGAGGCGTCGGCGAAGTTCGAGGAGGTCGGCCGCCGCGGCGACCTCACCGTGCACTTCATCGGCCAGCTGCAGACCAACAAGGCGCAGTCGGTGCTGCGGTATGCCGATGTCGTGCAGTCGGTCGACCGGCCACGGCTGGTCGGGGCACTGGACCGGGCGGCCGGCGCCGGGGGCCGCACCCTCGACGTCACGGTGCAGGTCGACCTGACCGAGGCCGTCGGCCTCGCTGACGCGGGAGCTGCCGGTCGTGCGGGCGGGCCGAGCGGCGCCCCCCGCGGGGGGGCGGCGCCGGGCGAGGCCAGCGCCCTGGCCGACCTCGTGGCTGCGGCGGCCGGCCTGCGACTGCGGGGGGTGATGGCGGTGGCCCCGCTCGGGGCCGACCCCGCAGCGGCCTTCGACGCGCTCGCGGGGGTCCACGAGCGCCTCCTGCGGGACCACCCCGACGCGACGTGGCGGTCGGCGGGGATGAGCGGTGACTTGGAGCCGGCCATCGCGTGCGGGGCGACACACCTGCGTGTCGGGACGGCAATCCTCGGATCTCGCCCGTCACGTCGGTAACTTCGGTCTCGGACGGACGGCGCCCTGGCGGCTGCGGTCACCCCGACGCAAGGAGCACACATGGCGGGCGCGCTGCGCAAGACGATGGTCTACCTCGGCCTGGCCGAGGACGAGGGGCGCTACGACGTCGACGAGTATGCCGACGACGACCTGTCCGACCGCCACGACCACCACCGGGACGCGGAGGTGACCCACCTTCCGCACCGGGGGATCGCCGAGGTCGTCCGCAGCCAGCCGGCGTCGGGTGTCTCGCGGATCACCACGATCCACCCCCGCACCTACAACGAGGCCAAGACGATCGGCGAGCACTTCCGCGACGGCATACCGGTCATCATGAACCTCAGCGACATGGACGACGCGGACGCCAAGCGGCTGGTCGACTTCGCTGCGGGGCTCGTGTTCGGCCTGCACGGTGCCATCGAGCGGGTCACCGCCAAGGTGTTCCTCCTCTCCCCGTCGACGGTCGAGGTGGGGGTCGAGGAGCCCGGCGTGCCGCCGGCTCGCGGCCTGTTCAACCAGAACTGACAGAGGTGCTCCCCCGCTCGGCGTCCGCATAGCCTCGACCCGGAGACTTGGGGCATGAGAACCATCCGTGCCGTACTCGACTTCGTGGTCTGGCTCTACCTTCTCGTGCTCTTCGGTCGGCTCGTCCTGGACTGGATCAGGATGTTCGCCCGGGAGTGGCGTCCCCGCGGCGTGATGCTCGTCGTGGCCGAGGTGGTCTACTCCCTCACCGACCCACCGCTGCGGGCGCTCCGCCGCGTGATCCCGCCGTTGCGCCTCGGTGGGGTGTCCCTGGACCTGGCGTTTCTCGTGCTCGTGCTGGCGCTCTCCGTGCTCCTCGCCATCCTCTAGGCTGGCTGACCGGGCGCCTCGCCTCCTCGGCGAGGATGGCTCCGCTGACCGACACGGCTCTCGAAGGGGTTGACATGGCGCTGTCGCCGGAGGACGTCCTCAACAAGACGTTCACGACCACCCAGTTCCGCCGCGGCTACGACGAGCGTGAGGTGGATGACTTCCTGGACGACATCGTCGCCGAGATGCGACGCGCGGCCAAGGACGCCGAGGACCTGCGCACCCAGCTGAACGACTGCCGTGAGGGTCGCGGGCTGGAGCCGGTGGCGTCCCCGGGGGCGGCGGAGTCGGCCCGGCAGCAGATGGAGGAGATCCAGGGGCGGAACGGCTCGCTGGAGGAGCGGGTCCGAGAGCTCGAGGCCGAGCTCGCCGAGGCCGACCGCCGGCACGCCGAGCTCGTGCAGCAGCACGAGGAGCAGCTGGCGGCGGCGCAGGAGCAGCAGGCGGTGGACCGTTCGGCCGGTGAGGGGGCCGCCACGGCGGCCACCGCGGAAGCCGACGAGCACGTCGCCATGCTCCGCGGGCGGGTCGAGGAGGCGGAGCAGGCGGCGTCGGAGCGGATCGCCGCCGCGAACGCCTCGGCGGAGCAGGCCGAGGCCGAGGCGCAGCGGCGCGTGGCCGCCGCCGAGGAGCGGGGCCATGACGAGGCCCGGGTCGAGGCGCCGGACGAAGCCCAGGGCGAGGGTGACGGGAACGGCCGGGTGGCAGCGGCCGCCGCGGTCGGCGCCGGGAGCGCCGCGGGCGTGCTCGCGCTGGCACAGCGGCTGCACGACGAGCACGTCTCCGCGGGTGAGGCCCGACGTCTGGAGCTCGTCACCGAGGCCGAGCAGCGTCACAGCGCGCTCATCACCGAGGCCGAGCAGCGGCACGCCGCGCTCATCACCGAGGCGGAGGAACGCCACTCCACCTTGATCAGCGAGGGCGAGTCCCGGCACGCCGAGCTCGTCACCACGGGTGAGCAGCGGAACGTCGAGCTCATCGAGCAGGCGCAGGCTCGCCACGACGAGATGATCACCGAAGCGCGGGAGCGCTCCACCGGGATGGTGCACGAGGCCCAGCAGCGCAAGGCCGCCGTGCTGGAGGAGCTCGGTCAGGAGCAGGGCCTGCTGGAGCGCAAGATCTCCCAGCTCCGCGCCTTCGAGAAGGACTACCGCGACCGGCTCAAGTCCTACATCCAGGGCCAGTTGCAGCAGCTCGACCACACCGGTGCGGACGTGCCCGACGACGAGGTGCCCGGCGCCGCCGCCGGGGAGCCTGTCGCCGGGGAGCCTGTCGCCGGGGAGCCTGTCGCCGGGGAGCCTGGCGCCGACGAGCCTGGCGCCGACGAGCCTGTCGGCGAGGAGCCTGTCGGCGAGGAGCCTGTCAGCGGGGAGCCTGTCGGTGAGGAGCGGGTCGCCGAGGAGCAGCCGCAGCAGTAGTGCGGGCCCGGCGGCGGCCGGTCGGCGTGGTCGGTGTGGGTGGTCGGTCGGTCGGGGCTCGTCCGGCGCGCGGCGTGCCCTGCGTTGAGGAGGGCGGGGGCAGGCCGTAGAGTCTGCGCACCGGTCGCGCCCCACGGGGCGCGACCTCCGTTGAGAAGTGAGGACTGGCATGGTCGCCAACCGGGCACTGTCCGCTGCGAGGAGCGCGACGGCGAAGGCCGCGTCCACCGCCCGGAAGGTCGTCGCCGGCGCCGAGGAGGCCGCGCGCGAGGTCGGTCGCGGCCCGGACGCGACCGGCAGTTCATCGGCCCCGCAGAACGGGCGTTCCGGTGTCTCGCCGGGAGGCACGGCTGCGACGAAGGCGAAGAAGGCGGCACCGACGAAGGCGACGCCCGCGAAGGCGAAGCGGGCCGCATCGACCAAGGCGACACCGGCGGCGAAGGCGAAGACGGCCGCACCGACGAAGGCGACGCCTGCGGGGAAGGCGAAGAAGGCGGCACCGACGAAGACGACGCCCGCGACGACGGCGAAGAAGGCCGCACCGACGAAGACGACACCGGCGGCGAAGGCAAAGACGGCCGCACAACCGAAGACGACGCCCGCGACGACGGCGAAGAAGGCGGCACCGACCAAGGCGACGCCCGCGAAGGCGAAGACGGCCGCGCCGAGGAAGGCGACGCCCGCGGCGAAGGTGGCGCCGACCGCGAGGAGGGCGAGCCCCCCGACGTCCCCCGCCACCTCGGGGACGGCGTCCGGGCCCGCGAGGACGTCCACGTCCACGTCGGCGGGCGACGCGGTGCTCGTGGTGCGGGAGGACGAGCACCCCTGGACCGAGGCGGAGCTCGCCGACCTGCGCGCCGAGATCGAGGACGACATCGAGCAGCTCCGCCGTGAGGTGGAGCAGGCCCGCCACGAGCTCGTCGACCTGATGCGCGACTCCGGTGACGGCGCCGGGGACGACCAGGCCGACGCGGGCGCGAAGACCTACGAGCGCGAGCAGGAGATCGCCCTCGCCGACAACGCCCGGGAGATGCTGCGCCAGAACGAGCACGCCCTCGAGCGGCTCGACGACGGCAGCTACGGCGTGTGCGAGTCGTGCGGAGCGCCGATCGGCAAGCTTCGCCTCCAGGCCGCTCCGCGTGCGACCCTGTGCATGCCATGCAAGCAGAGACAGGAGCGGCGCTGACCGACGCGCCGCCGGACCCCGACGCCCCCGCGGCCCCCGGCGGCTGGTCCCGCCTGCATGCTCTCCTGCTCACCTGTGCCGCGATCGTGCTCGTGGCCGACCAGGGGACCAAGGCGTGGGCCCTGGCCAACCTCGAGCCCGGCGAGCCGCGCGACCTGGTGGGCTCGTTCCTGCGGCTGAACCTCATCCGGAACCCCGGTGCCGCCTTCTCGATCGGCGAGGGCGTCACCTGGCTGCTCACCCTGGTCGCTCTCGCCGTGCTCGTCTGGGTGGCCCTTGCGGCCCGACGCCTCGGGAGCCTCCCGTGGGCGGTGGCCCTCGGCCTGGTGCTGGGCGGCTCCGTGGGCAACCTGGCCGACCGGCTCCTGCGGGAGCCGGGGCCCGGGCGCGGGCACGTCGTGGACTTCCTCGACTACGGCGGACTCTTCATCGGCAACGTCGCCGACATCGCGATCGTCACGGCCGCGGCGCTCGTCGCCGTCCTCACCCTCCGCGGCGTACCGGTCACCGGCCCGCC
>DASQFD010000013.1:0-13463 GCA_035633255.1 Dermatophilaceae bacterium | reverse complement strand
GGCGCCGCCCCGCCCGGCGCCCGCTCAGCCACGGGTGCCGGGCAGGGGCGTGCCGCGCGCGTCGAGGACGTCACGGAGCACGTCGACGTGGTCGGTGATCAGCCCGTCCACGCCGAGGTCGAGCAGCCGGTTCATCTCCGCGGCGTCCTCACGGCTGCTGCGGTGGAACCAGACGTGGACCTGCTTGCCGAGGCGGTGCGCCGCGGCGACGAAGGGCCCGGTCACCAGGGTGATCTCGCGGCCGGCCAGCCGGTGGGTCGGTGGCACCTGGAGCACCGGCGCGGGTGTGTGGAGGAGGCGGGTGAGCGCCGCCGGGGCCAGGCGCAGGCCGGCGACGCCGAACGGTCCGGCGGCGGTGGCGAGCCGGGGGCCGAGGGCCGCCCGGACGGCCCGCACCCGTCGCTCGGAGAACGACCCGACGCACACCCGGTCCACCGCGCCGGCGCGGCGCACCACGTCGACGGTCGGCCCGACGGCGGCGTCCGACTTGACGTCGATGTTGACCCGCGCCTCCGGCAGCTCCTCGAGCAGCTCCTCGAGAAGCGGGATCGCCTCGGTGCCGCCGACACGGACGGGTCGCAACGCGGCATACGGCAGGTCGCCGATCCGGCCCCGCGCGCCGGTGACCCGACCGAGGTCGGCGTCGTGGAAGGCGACCACCCGTCCGTCCGAGGTCGCGTGGACGTCGGTCTCGACGTAGCGGTAGCCGAGGTCGACGGCCCGACGGAAGGCGGCGAGGGTGTTCTCCACCCCGACGTTCGGGCCGTAGGCCGCGCCGCCCCGGTGCGCGAAGGCGAGCGGGCGCGGGGCATCGAGGAAGGGGAGGTCGGCGGCGCGCACGGTCATCGCTCCAGGGTGGCCCAGACCGCCGTGTCGGTCGGCACGGCGCCGGACTCGGGGAGGTCGGCGGAGGCGATCAGGACCTCCGCGCCGGCGGGCAGGGACACCGGCGCGGCGCCGAGGTTGGCCAGCACCAGCGTCCGGCACCGGCCGGAGTCGGAGGTGACGACGAAGGCGACGACGTCGCCGCCGCCCAGCTCGTGCGGGGTGACGCCACCACCACCGAGCCGGCGGGCCCGGCGCTCGGCCAGCAGCGAGCGGTACAGCTCGAGGGTCGACCCGGGCACGTGCTCCTGCTGGTCCACGGCGTAGTCGCCGTAGACCTCCGGCTGCGGCAGCCACGTGGTCGCGGTCGGCCCGAAGCCGAAGGAGGGCGCGTTCTTGACCCACGGCACGGGCACCCGGCACCCGTCGCGGCCGACCACCGCGCCGTGGGTGCGGTGGAAGGTCGGGTCCTGGCGCACCTCGTCCCGCAGCTCGGTGGCCTCGGGCAGGCCGAGCTCCTCGCCCTGGTAGAGGTAGGCCGACCCGGGGAGCCCGAGCATGAGCATGCTGGCCGCGCGGGCGCGGCGCAGTCCGAGCGCCCGGTCCGGCTGCGGGTCGTCCGCCCCGATGCCGTTGGGCCGGCGCCGGTCCTGGTCGAGCCCGAGGCGGGAGGCGTGCCGGATGACGTCGTGGTTGGACAGGACCCAGGTCGTCGGCGCGCCCACGGCGTCGTAGGCCCGGTAGGACTCGGCGACCACCTCGCGCAGCGGGCCGGCGCGCCAGCTCGTGTCGAGGAACTCGAAGTTGAAGGCGTGGTGCATCTCCTCGCCCCGCACGTAGAGGGCGAGGCGCTCCACCGGCTGCACCCACGCCTCCGCGCAGAGGATGCGGTGCGGCTCCCCGTAGGAGTCCAGCACCTCGCGCCAGCCGCGGTAGACCTCGTGCACCCCGTCCTGGTCCCACATCGGGGGGCGGGCACCGGTGCCGGTGTCGTGCGTCCGCGGCGCCTCCCGCTCACGGCCCCCGCCCGCGTCGTTCCCGCCTGCGTCGTCGCCGGCCGCGTCGTCCCCGCCCGCGTCGTCCCCTCCCTCCACCTCGTCGTAGAGGCCGACGGGGCCTGCCCAGTCGGGCAGCCCGGCCTCCTTGACCAGCCCGTGGGCGACGTCGACACGGAAGCCGTCCACCCCGCGCTCGACCCAGAAGCGCAGGATGTCGTGGAACTCCGTCCGGACGTCCGCGTTGGTCCAGTCGTAGTCCGGCTGCGTGGTGTCGAAGAGGTGGAGGTACCACTGGCCCGGGGCACCGTCCGCCTCGGTGACCCGGGTCCAGCCGCAGCCGCCGAAGACCGACGGCCAGTTGTTGGGCGGCAGCTCACCGTGCTCGCCGCAGCCGTCGCGGAAGACGTAGCGCGCGCGCTCCGGGCTGCCCGGACCGGCCGCCAGCGCTGCGCGGAACCACGCGTGCTCGCTCGAGGAGTGGTTGGGCACCAGGTCGACGAGCACCTTGAGCCCGAGGTCGTGGGCCGTCGCGATCAGGGCGTCGGCGTCCCCGAGGGTCCCGAAGAGGGGGTCGATGTCGCGGTAGTCCGCCACGTCGTACCCGGCGTCGTTCATCGGCGAGACGTAGAAGGGGGAGAGCCAGACGGCGTCCACGCCGAGGTCGCGCAGGTACGGCAGGCGGACCGTGACCCCGGGCAGGTCCCCGACGCCGTCGCCGTCCCCGTCCGACCAGGACCGCGGGTAGATCTGGTAGATGACCGCGTCGCGCCACCACGGTGCGTCCGCCGGGTCCGCGACGTGCAGGGGCGTCCGGGCGGTCGTGGGGGAGGGCGCGGGCAGGGTGGACGTCACCTGCACCATGCTCCCGTATGCCGTGCCCGCTCACCCATGTCGTGGGCCGGCCGTCTCGTCGCTGTTGACGAGCATGGCCGCCGCCCGGAGGAAGTAGTCGCGCATCTGCTCAGCCAGCGGCTCGGGGAGGTCCAGGGACTCCAGTGCGGTGACCATGTGCCGGAGCCACCGGTCCCGCATGTCCGGCGTGACGGCATACGGCGCGTGCCGCATCCGCAGGCGCGGGTGCCCGCGCTCCTGGCTGTATGCCGGCGGGCCGCCGAAGTACTGCTCGAGGAACATCCGCAGCCGGCGCTCGGCCGGCGCCAGGTCCTCCTCGGGGTAGAGGGCGCGCAGCGCGTCGTCGGTGCGGACACCGTCGTAGAAGGCGGAGACGAGGCGCTCGAAGGTCGCGGCGCCACCGACGTCGTCGTAGACACTCACCGGGGTCCTCCTGCGGGGGAGGGGGGGAGTGGCGGGGCCTTCACCCCGGCCGCGTCGAGGGCGGTCTTGATGCGCTCCAGCAGCTCCCGCTGGACCGCGACGTGCTCGCCGGCCGCGCACCGGGCGGTCACGCGCATCGTCATCACCGGGCCGGTGATCGACTCTACGCCGACGACCTCCGGGGGGCCGAGCAGCCGGTCCTGCCAGTCCTCGTCACCGGCCAGGCCGTCGGCCACGTCTCGCAGGACGTCCCGGACGCGCTGCACGCTCTCCGCGTAGGAGACGGGGACGTCGACGAGCGCCGTGGACCAGCCCTGGGAGCGGTTGGCGACCCGGACGACCTCGCCGTTGCGGACGTACCACACGACCCCGTCGGCGTCACGCAGCCGGGTCACGCGCAGGGACACCCCCTCGACGGTCCCGACGGCCTCTCCGGTGTCGATGACGTCACCGACGCCGAACTGGTCCTCGAGGATCATGAACACCCCGGACAGGAAGTCCTTGACCAGGCTCTGGGCCCCGAAGCCGAGCGCCACGCCGCCCACACCGGCCGAGGCCAGCACGGGTCCGAGCGGGATCCCCACCAGGGCCATGACCGTGAGCGCGGCCACCCCGAAGACGGTGAGGGTGGTGATGCTGCGCAGCAGCGACCCCAGGGTGAGCATCCGCTGGGCGTGCCGCTCGGAGGCCAGCCCGGCAGCCTGCGCCAGCACCCGACCGGCGCGACCCGGCCCACCCTCGGCGTCGCTCGGCGGCGAGGTCGCCGACCGGGTCGTCAGGCGGGTGATCGCGCGGAACAGCACCCAGCGCACCAGGAGGGCGAGGACGACGGTGAGGAGGATCCGGAGCCCGTTGCCGAGCAGCCACTCGACGAACCGGTCGAGCAGGGCGGTGCCGTCGACCGTCACGGCGCCGGGGTGCCTTGCGCGTCCCGGGCCTGGGCCGCGAGGGCCCGGGTCACCGGGTCGCGGTTCTCGGCCACCAGCCGCCGGAGCGCATCGGGCGCCTGCGGGTGCTCCCGCAGCCAGCGGTCGCTCGCGTCGCGCAGGGGGGCGTCGGCGAGCGCGCGGGGGTAGAAGCCGACGACGAGGGCGGACACCAGGGCGTGCGAGCCCTTGGCCGCGACGGTGTCGAGCATGGCGTGGTAGGGCCCGACGTGGGGCCGCAGGAGGTCCTCGGCGCCCGGGCGGCCGAAGCCGAGGGCGACCGCCTCGATCGTCGTGCTGGGCAGGCCGGTCTCCTCCACGGCGATGCGCCAGGCCTCGGCCTTGGCCTCCGCGGTCGGCATCGACGCCCGCGCGCGGGCGGCGCGCTCCCGGCCGGTGGCCGTGTCGTCGCGGGCGAGCTCCTCGGCGATCTGGCTCTCCCCGGCCTGCCCGGCACCGGCCAGGGCGGTGAGCAGCGTCCAGCGCATCTCGGTGTCCACGGCCAGTCCGGGGAGCGTCTCGCCGCCGCCGAGCAGGCCCGCGAGCCGCGTCGTGTCGTCACCGGGAACGGTGAGGGAGGCGGCCGCGCTGACCAGCTGGAGCTGCGCGTCGCTGCCCGGCTCCGCGCCCTCGGCGAGGCGCCACAGCGCCGCCAGCGTGTCCCGCCGGGTCTGCTGACGAGCGGCCGGCGCGGTGTAGCCGAGGACGGCCGTCGTGAGTTGGGCGAGCCCGGTGCGGAGCAGGGTGGAGTCCACCTCGCCGTCCAGGGAGGCGAGGGCGAGCGGCACGAAGGCGCGGGCGGGCAGCTCGGCGTCGCGGGTCATGTCCCACGCCGAGGCCAGCACCAGGGCGCGGGGCAGTGAGGAGGCGAAGGCGCGTGGGTTCGCCAGCGCGGTCGCCATGGAGTGCTCGTCCAGTCGGACCTTGGCGTAGGTCAGGTCGTCGTCGTTGAGCAGGAGGAGGTCCGGCCGCGCGCCGCCGACCAGCTCGGGGATCTCGGTGCGCTCCCCGGTGAGGTCGATCTCGACTCGGCTGGTGCGCTCCAGCCGCTCGCCGCTCAGGGTGTACCCGCCCACGGCCAGGCGGTGCGGCCGCAGCGTCGGGTAGCCCTCGGCATACGTCTGCTCCACGACGACCGAGGTGAGCCGACCGTCCCCGTCGACCTCGAGCAGCGGGCGCAGGGTGTTGACGCCGGCCGTCTCGAGCCACGCGGCGGACCAGGCGCGCAGGTCGCGGCCAGAGGTGGCCTCGAGCTCGTCGAGCAGGTCGTCCAGGGTGGTGTTGCCGAAGGCGTGCCGCGCGAAGTAGCGGCGCAGGCCGGCCACGAAGGAGTCGCGGCCGACGTAGGCGACGAGCTGCTTGAGCACCGAGGCACCCTTGGCGTAGGTGATGCCGTCGAAGTTGACCTCGACGTCCTGCAGGTCGCGGATGGGGGCGACGATCGGGTGCGTCGAGGAGAGCTGGTCCTGGCGGTAGGCCCAGTCCTTCTCGAAGGTGCCGAAGGTGGTCCACGCGTCGGTCCACCGGGTGGCCTCGGCCTGGCACGTCGTGGACGCCCACTCGGCGAAGGACTCGTTGAGCCACAGGTCGTTCCACCAGCGCATCGTCACCAGGTCGCCGAACCACATGTGCGCGAGCTCGTGGAGCACCGTCAGCGCCCGGCGCTCGACGGTCGCCTCGGTGACCTTGGAGCGGAAGACGTAGGACTCGTTGATGGTGACGCAGCCGGCGTTCTCCATCGCGCCCATGACGTACTCGGGGGCGAAGACCTGGTCGTACTTCTCGAACGGGTAGGCGCAGTCGAAGAGGTCCTCGAAGAAGGCGAACCCCCGGCGCGTGACGTCGAAGAGCTCGTCCGCGTCAAGGTGGGCGGTGAGCGACCTGCGGCAGAACAGCCCCAGCGGCACCTCGCCCCGCCGGCTCGGGGTGGTGCTGCGCACGACGTCGTAGGGACCGGCGACCAGCGCCGTGATGTAGCTCGAGATGCGCGGGGTCGGGGCGAACCGCCAGACCGCGGAGCCGTCCCCGCGCGGCTCTGGCTCGGGGGTGGGGGAGTTGGAGATCACCGCCCAGTGGGCCGGCGCCGTCACCGTGAAGGCGAAGGTCGCCTTCAGGTCGGGCTGCTCGAGGACGGGGAACATCCGCCGGGAGTCGGGGACCTCGAACTGGGTGTAGAGGTAGACCTCGTCGTCGACCGGGTCCACGAAGCGGTGCAGCCCCTCGCCGGTGTTGGTGTAGCGCCCGGTGGCCTCGACCCGCAGCACGTTCTCGGCGGCCGGCCCGGGCACGGTCACCCGCGCGTCGTCCGCCAGCTCCGCCGGGTCCAGCTCGGCGCCGTTCAGGGTGACCCGGTCGACGGACTCGCCGATGAAGTCGACGAAGGTGCCGGCGCCGGGGTCGACGCACGAGAACCGGATGGTGCTCACCGTGCGGAACGTCGTCTCCGACGTGGTGAGGTCGAGCTCGACGTCGTAGGAGGTGACGGCGACGCGCGAGGCGCGCTCCTCGGCCTCGGCGCGCGTGAGGTTGGTGCCCGGCACGGGTCTCCTCGTGGGTCGGGTGGGCAGAAGGGGGTGCGTCCATCCTGTCACGCGGCGAGGAGGTGGCAGGATCCCGCCATGACCGCATCGACGCCCGCATCGACGCCCGCATCGACGCCCGCTCCGAGGCCGGCCCCGACGCGCGCGGGTCCCACGCCGGGGGCCCCGACCGCGGCCGACCGGCATGCCGCGGAGTTCTGGTTCGACCCGCTCTGTCCCTGGGCCTGGATGACCTCGCGGTGGATGGCCGAGGTGGAGAAGGTGCGTCCGGTCGACGTCACGTGGTCGGTCATGAGTCTCTCCGTGCTGAACGAGGGGAAGGACCTGCCGGAGGAGTACCGGGAGATGCTCGGCGCCGGATGGGGTCCGGTGCGGGTCGTGGTCGCCGCGGCGCAGGCGCACGGTGCGGACGTCGTCAAGCCGCTGTACGACGCGATGGGCACCCGGATCCACGTGCTCCCGGCCCGCGCCGCCGCGGAGCGGGGGGAGCGCGGCGAGGGCGGTGGCGACGGACGGCCGGACTCCCGGTCGGCGGAGGAGCGGCGGGGCTTCCTGCGCACGGTCGTCGAGGAGTCCCTCGCCGAGGTGGGTCTGCCGGCGTCGCTCGCCCACGCGGCCGAGACCGACGCGCACGACGGCGTGCTGCGGGCCGGCCACGCCCGGGCCATCGACCTCGTCGGCGACGAGGTCGGGACGCCGGTCATCGCCGTCGACGGCGTCGCCTTCTTCGGACCGGTCGTGAGCCCGGCGCCGACGGGGGAGGCCGCCGGGGCGCTCTGGGACGGGTGCGTGCTCGTGGCCTCCACGCCGGGCTTCTTCGAGCTCAAGCGGTCCCGGACCATCGGGCCGATCTTCGACTGACCGGTCGGGCGGCGTGCGACGGACCCGGTTCCCGACCGGGGGAGAGGTGGGGCGGTGCGCGTCCACATCGGTGGTGACCACGCGGCATACGAGCTGTTGGACGACCTGGTGGCGTTCCTGCGGGAGGAGGGCCACGAGGTGCGCAACCACGGTCCCGACACCTATGACCCCCGGGACGACTACCCCGTGCACGTCCTGCGGGCGGCGGCGGCCGTGGCCGCGGACGACGGCTCGCTCGGGATCGTGCTGGGGGGCTCGGGCAACGGCGAGCAGATGGCGGCGAACAAGGTGCGGGGGATCCGCGCCGCGCTGTGCTGGGACGACGAGCTGGCCCGGTTGGCCCGCGAGCACAACGACGCCCGCGTCCTCTCGATCGGCGCGCGCTTCACCACGCCCGAGCAGGCGCGCTCGATGGTCCGCACCTTCCTCGCCACCCCCTTCAGCGCGGACCCGCGGCACGCGAGGCGGATCGCCATGGTGATGCGGTACGAGGACGACGCAACCCTGCCTGACCTGCACTGACACCCCGTCCGTTGCGCGGGGGGACCGCCCGGTCGCCTAGCATCACGCAGGTGGGGGGACGTTCGTGACGGCCGGCGGCCGGGCCGGTCGGGTCAGCGTGGTGGTGCGCCGTCGGCGGCGCACCGCGGCGCGGCGGTGGTTCCGCAGCCATCCGCTGGTCCGGCACGGCGACCGGGTCCTCTTCGTCGCCGTCCTGCTCGCCGTCTGCCTCGTCGGCCTGGCGATCCTGCGGTGGCCGCGTGAGATCCCGCCCTTCGTCTTCGCCATGCTCGTGGTCTTCGCGGGGGTCTTCCTGCCGGAGCGCCGGCTGCTCGCCGCCTGTGCGCTCGTCCTCGTGTGGCTCCTGGCCCTCCTGCCGGTCCTGCCCTACCCGGCGCAGCTGCTGGCGCTGATCTCGTTCTCGCTGCTGGCGATCATGGCGATGATGTGGCTCCTGGCCCACTCCCGCGCCCGCCTGGGGACCACGGGGGTCCACGGCGAGAACATGCTGGTCGACCTGCGCGACCGGATCGCCGGAGACGGCGCCCTGCCGCCCCTTCCGGCCGGGTGGGGGGGGTCAGGTCAGCGTCCGCTCGGCCAACGGGGACGCGTTCTCGGGGGACTTCGTGGTGTCCTCACTCTCGATGGACGGCCGGCGCCTCGAGGTGGCGCTCGTGGACGTGTCCGGAAAGGGCCGGGAGGCGGGCACCCGGGCCCTGCTGCTGTCCGGCGGCCTCGGCGGCCTGATCGGCTCGCTCCCGCCGGCGGACTTCCTGCCCGCGGCCAACGCCTACCTGATCCGCCAGCGGTGGGCGGAGGGCTTCGCGACCGTGGCGCACCTCGCCGTGGACCTGACCTCGGGGGAGTTCTCGGTGGGGACCGCGGGCCACCCCGCACCCGCGCAGTTCCGCGCCGGCTCGGGGTCGTGGCGGCTCGTGGCGCCCGGCGGCGGGCCGCTGCTCGGGGTGATGGCCGGCGTGTCCTTCCGGACCACGGGGGGTCCTCGGCCGCGGTGACGCCGTGCTCCTCTACAGCGACGGCATCATCGAGTCGCGCGGCCGCGACCTCGACGAGGGCGTCGACCGCATGCTGGGCGCGGCCACCGAGGCGATGATCCGCGGTGGCCCCGGGCTGGCCGAGGCGGTCTCCCACGTGGCCCGCTCGGGCGCGGGCGACGACCGCGCCGCCGTCGCCGTCCTCCGGCGGTAGGGTCCGCAGCCGTGCCGCTCGCCCCTACGCCTCCCGCCTCGACGCCTCCCGCCTCGGCGCCCCGGCGGCGCTGCGAGGTCCGCACCTACACCCCTCGCTGGCGTACCTCGGCGCTGACGGCCGAGCGGGCCGCGACCCCGCTGCCGGCCCGTGAGGTGCCCCCGGGCGTACTGGAGCCGCGGGTGGCCTTCGGGCGGGCGGCGCCGCTCGTCCTCGAGGTGGGGTCCGGGCACGGGGACGCCGCCCTCGGGTATGCCGTGGCGCACCCTCACCACGACGTCCTCGCCGTCGAGGTGCACCTGCCGGGGGTGGCCCGGATGCTGGCCGCGGCGGAGGAGCACGGCATACCCAACCTGCGGGTCCACCGCGGCGACGCGGTGCCGTTCCTCGCCGAGCGGGTGCGGCCCGGCGGGCTCGCGGCGGTGCACCTGTTCTTCCCCGACCCGTGGCCGAAGCGCCGGCACGCGGGGCGCCGCTTCGTCCGCGCCGCGAACCTCGCCCTGGTCGGGCGGGCGCTGGAGCCCGGGGGGATGCTGCGCCTGGCCACCGACGTGCAGGGGTATGCCGGTCAGGCCCGCCGGGAGCTCGCCGCGGCCGGCTGGGTGGTCGAGCCGGTCGACCGGCCGGCGTGGCGCCCGGTGGACGGCTTCGAGGCCAAGGGGCTGGCCGCCGGGCGGAGGGTGACCGACCTTGTGGCCCGGTGGAGCGGGTGACGGGGATCGAACCCGCATGGCCAGCTTGGCTGGTGGGTGTTGCGCCCCCCGACCTGCGAAGAGACAGTGACCTTGAGAGACCGGGGGAGCCGCCGCTCATGGGGCCGGCGTAGGTGACGGTGCCGGTGTGGGCGGCGCGGATGGGGGTTCCGAGGGGGGCGGCGAGGTCTTGGCCTTGGTGCCTCGACCAATGCCGCCGCGGCCACGACGATGCAGCCGTGGCAGGACCCCAGCCCCGGTCCCCACCGGGCGAGCCCACGCCGCTGCAGCGGGCGACACCTGAACGGCTGCACCTCGGGGCCTGGGATACGCCGCCGGCGCCAAGACGTGCACCACCCATCCCCCGCGACCGGACGACCGGGTCGTGTCTCGGGTCCACGCCGGGGGGTGACGGAGCTGTTACGGCTGCCGGCCGGCACGGGCGCCTCGGGGGGGCCGGGCCTAGCCTTGGCCCGTGGTGCGCATCCTGCTCGTCGAGGACGACGGGACCGTACGGGATGCCGTCACGGCCTACCTCACGCGCGCCGGTCACCTCGTCGACGCCGTGGGCGACGGTCAGGCCGCGATCAAGCGCTACACCGCCGCCCCGGCCGACCTCGTCCTCCTCGACCTCATGCTTCCCGGCATCGGGGGTTTCGAGGTGTGCCGGCGGCTGCGTTCGATGCGACGCGACCTGCCACTCATCATGCTGACCGCACGCGGGCAGGAGCACGAGCGGGTTCAGGGTCTCCAGCACGGCGCGGACGACTACGTCACCAAGCCGTTCAGCCTGCGTGAGCTGGAGCTGCGGGTGCGCTCGGTGCTGAGGAGAGCTGCGGAGCCGCCGCCGGCGCAGGTCACCGGCATCCTTCGGGACGGGAACCTCGTGGTCGACCTGGGAGCAAGCACTGTGGAGCGCGGCGGCACGGCCATCCCGATCACCGCCCGTGAGTTGGACCTCCTCGTCTGGCTGGTGCAGAACCCCGGCGTCGTCTGGTCGCGCGACGAGCTCATCCGGGAGGTATGGGGCTGGGACGTCGGCGACTCCTCCACGGTGACGGTCCACGTCCGCCGCCTCAGGGAGAAGGTCGAGGCCGCCCCAGGGGCGCCTGTGCGGCTCCTCACCGTCTTCGGACGCGGCTACCGGTGGGTCCGGACCGACCCGGAGGGGAGCTGACCGGTGTCAGGCGCCGTCCAGCCCGCTCAGCAGGAGGAAGAAGACGAGCAGACCGATCGCTGCCGCTGCCAGCCTGGCGACCACTCCCACCAGGACACCGCGGCCTCGCGTGGCACCCGGACCGGCCAGCGCCGGCACCATCCGTCCCACCAAGGCGCCCCCGCCCTCTCCGCAGGCGGCCCCGCCATCGGGACCCTGGTGGCGAGGGTAGAGCCAGAACGGCCGGCGTGAAGAGGCCTGACGGTCGCCCGCCTGAGGCCATCGGCTCAGGGGGACCCCGACGTGGGACCTGAGAGCAGCGCCGTCCTCCTTTCGGCAATCGTGACGGCATCGGTCGGGACAGTGGGCGCGCTCGTCCTCGCCCGGCTGGCCCGCGATCGGCCCGCGGTCGCGGCCCTCGGCGCCCCCATCGTTCTCGTCGCCGCCCTGGCCGCAGGCGTGGCGGTGGCGATCCGCTCGATGCTCATCGGCGAGGACGACTACCGGACCCTCGTCTTCGTCCTCCTCGCGGGGGCGCCGATGGCCGTGCTCGTCGGCGTGGTCCTCGCCAGGCGGGTGTGGCGGCTCGAGCAGGAGGCTGCGCGAGAACGGGCTGACCGGGAGCGGTTCAGCCAGGTCGAAGCCTCCCGCCGCGAGACGATCCGCTGGCTCTCGCACGACCTGCGGACGCCGCTGGCCGGCATCCGGGCGCTGGCCGAGTCGCTGGAGGAGGGGGTCGTCACAGACGTCGCCGCGGCGCACGGTCGGATCGTCCACGAGGTGGACCGCATGGACGTCATGGTCGAGGACATCGCGGAGCTGTCGCGGCTGCACGGCTCGGCAACGGCCGCCGCCCGGCGGCCGGTATCCGTCGACGACCTCGTCTCGGATGCCGTGGCGACCGTCGCGCCGTTGGCCCGAGCGGCCGGGGTCGAGATCGTCGCGACGTCGCTGTGCGGCTCGGTCGTCGAGGTCGACGTCCGCGCGGTGACCCGGGCAGTGACCAACATCGTGCGCAACGGGATCCAGCACCTCGCAGGGCGGGCGGATCGAGGTGCGCACCACTCGCCGCGGTGACGACGTGCTGGTCGAGGTGGCCGACGAGTGCGGCGGCATCCCGGACGCCGTTCTGCCACTAGTGTTCGACGCCGGGTGGCGCGGGGACGCGGCTCGGCACGACAGGGGGATGGGCCTCGGGCTCACGATCGCCCGCGAGGTGGCCCGCAGCCAGGGCGGCGACGCCGCAGTCGTCAACCAATCCGACGTCCCCGGGTGCCTCGTCACGCTCTCCCTGCCCGGTGCCCGATGACCTCGACGCCACCCCCCCGGCCGGGCCGTGACCTGTCGAGGGGGACGTCCTTCTTATCGGAGGCTGACGTTCGCCCTCCGGAGGTGGCCTTGGCGGCGGCACCCGGCATCCACTGGACCCCCTGACCCCTTCCCGCCAGGAGCGACCATGCGCACCCGTCCCGTCCTCGTCGTCACCGCAGCCGCGGCGGCCCTCGTCCTGACCGCCTGCGGCTCGTCGACGAGCGAGGAGCCCACCGGCGAGGGCGCCGCCGCGAGTACCAGCGCCGCGGCCCCGTCGACCGGCACCGCCCCGCCCCCGGGGGGGGGCGGCTCCGGCCTCCGGCGACGCGATGGCCGCCGGTGCCTACCTCACGAAGGCGGAGTACCAGAGCCAGATGTCCGCCCGCGAGGGGACGGCCGTCGTCTACTTCTTCCACGCGCCGTGGTGCCCCGACTGCCGGGCGACCGAGGAGGCGATCGAGGCGGACGGCATCCCGGCCGGTCTCACCGTCGTCAAGGTGGACTTCGACACCGAGACCGACCTCCGGCGCGAGTGCGGAGTCACCCGGCAGCACACCTTCGTCCAGGTCGCGCCGGACGGCGCGCAGCTGGCCAAGTGGACCGGCTCGAGAAGCGGCGCCGAGATCAAGGCCAAGACGGTCTGAGATGCTGCTCGCCCTCGGCGGGGCACTCCTCGCCGGCGCGCTGACGACGCTGGCCCCCTGCGCCCTGTCCCTGCTGCCGGTCGTGGTCGGAGGCTCGGTGAGCGGGGCCGCCGACGGGGCCGCCGTGCGCCGGGCCCTGATCGTCACCGGGTCGCTCGGTGCGTCGGTCTTCGTGTTCACCTTGGCGCTCCGGGCGTCGACGGCCCTCCTGGACATCCCGCCCTCGGCGTGGCGCTGGCTCAGTGGTGGGCTGCTCATCCTGCTCGGGGTGGCCGCGGTCTTCCCGCAGACGTGGGACCGCGTGGCGCTCGCCACCGGCCTCAGCGGCGGGAGTGTCCGAGGGCTCTCGGCGGCGCACCGGCGCGGCGGCACGCTGGGTGCCGTTCTGACCCTGATCTTTCGGTCTGTGGGTGGGTGAGGGTCGTGTCATGACGCGGAAGTGCCCTTGCTGCAAGGGAAGATCGTGATTGCTGAAGTCGCGATCAGCCGAGCAGAAGGGCACCCGCGTGGTGAACGATACCGGCC
>DASQFD010000012.1:0-7518 GCA_035633255.1 Dermatophilaceae bacterium | reverse complement strand
CTCGATGCTGGCCCGCCCGGCCATGTCGGAGACCAGCATGCGCATGTCGTTCCCGACGGCCTTGGGGTCCAGGTGCTGGTAGAGGTCCGGGTCGACCTTGATGGCGCTCGCGTGCAGGCCCGCCTTGTGCGCGAAGGCGCTCGCGCCGGTGTAGGGCTGGCGGCCGTAGGGCGGCACGTTGGTCACCTCGCTGATCGCGTGGCTGATCCTGGTGGCCTCCTGGAGCCGGTGCGGCTCGAGGAGCGGGAGGCCGCGCTTGAGCTGGAGGTTCGCCACGACCGTGACGAGGTTGGCGTTGCCGGTGCGCTCGCCGTAGCCGTTGACGGTGCCCTGCACGTGCGTGGCGCCGGCGTCGACCGCGGCCATCGAGTTCGCCACGGCGCAGCCGGTGTCGTTGTGGCAGTGGATCCCGATGCGTGCCCCGGTGGCGCCGACGACGTCGGCGACGACGTCGGCCACCTGGTCCGGCAGCATGCCGCCGTTGGTGTCGCAGAGCGCGACGACCTCCGCGCCGGCCTCGGCGGCGACGCGCACCGCCTCGAGGGCGTAGCCGCGGTCGGCCCGGTAGCCGTCGAAGAAGTGCTCGGCGTCGAGGAAGACGCGCCTCCCCTCGGCCTGCAGGAAGGTGACGGTGTCGCGGATCATCTCGAGGTTCTCGGCGAGGGTGGTGCGCAGCGCCCGCTCGACGTGACCGGTGTGGGACTTGGCGACGAGGGTGACCACCGGCGCCGAGCTGTCCAGCAGCGCGCGGACGAGCGGGTCGGTGTCGGCCCGCCCGCCCGCACGCCGGGTCGCCCCGAAGGCCGCGAGGGTGGCGTTGCGCAAGGTGAGGTCGCGCGCCGCCCGGGCGAAGAACTCGGTGTCCTTGGGGTTCGCCCCGGGCCACCCGCCCTCGATGAAGCCGACGCCGAGCTCGTCGAGGTGGGCCGCGATGGCCAGCTTGTCCGCCACGGAGAGGTTGAGCCCCTCCTGCTGCGCACCGTCGCGCAGGGTGGTGTCGTAGACGTGCAGGTCGGTCATCGGGTTCTCGCCCTTACCTCGGTCCGGCGCGGCCGGCTGCGGTCACGCGTGAACGGGTGCGCCGCTGCCAGCTGTCGACGAGCGCTGCCGCGCCGGCCCGGGGGTGGGGGCCGGTGCGCTTCGCCGTGACGGCCGGCGACCCGCCCGCCACAACGAAAAGACCCCCCGGGTGCGGGAGGTCTGCGCGACGAGGAGGTCTCGTCGCGCTAGTCGATAATGACGGTGGCGGTGGCCACGCTGCGGTGCGTCACGCGGCGACCTTCTCACAGGCGCCCGGCCGTCGGACACCTCGGTCCGCATGGTGGGCGGCCGTCGGCCGTCGCGCTGGCTGCCGGCTGTCGGCCGTCGCGGCCGTCGGCCGTCGCGTTCGCTGCCGTCGCGCTGGCTGCCCTCAGCCCCGCCTCTCCGGTCGGCGAGCCGCTGCCCGCGCGAGGGCCTCCCGCACCCATCCCACCACTCGTGCCGGGTCCTGCAGGTCCGCCCAGGTGAGGCGCACCACCTCGAAGCCCAGCCGCCTCAGGTGGTCCTCACGCCGCTTCTCCCGCACGAGCGCCTCCCGCCCGCCCGCTCCGTCGTACTTGACCGCGCCGTCGAACTCAACCACCACGACCCCGTGCACCAGCAGGTCCACCCGGGCGACGACGCGCCCGCCGCGCTCACGGATCCGCACCTGCGGGGCGGCGTCCAGACCCGCGCCGCGCAGAACCAGCCGGGTCAGGCTCTCCCCCGGCGACTCGCTGCGGCCGTCCGCCAGGTCCAGCAGGCCCGCGACGGCCGAGGCGCCGTAGCGCGGTGCGACCGTCGCCGCCGCTCGGTGGAGGGCTGGTGGGTCCGCCCAGCCACGGTGCAGCGCCGTGTCGGCGGCGACCACGCCGGCTCGCAGACCCGTGGTCGCCGCGACCTGGACGATGCACGTGGCGGCGGAGCACGCGCGCGTCCCGCCGACGTCGACCTGCCTATCACCCGGGGGTCGTGGGTGCACCCGCACCCCGATCACCCCGGAGGCGTGCACCACGTCTGCGGCGAGGTCGATGTGCCGCAGGTCGACGTCGACGAGCGGCAGGCGGTGCACGGCCAGGCCGGCGTGGTGGGAGGCGGCCGACCCGCTCCGGCGACGACAGACCGCCAGGACCTCGAGGCGGTACCTCTCGTGCGGTGCGGCCGCCCGCCACCACTCGGCGAGGACGTAAGCACGGGCACGCACGCGCACCAGCTCACCGCGGTCGGTGAGGGTCCGCAACCGCCTCGGCGGTGTCCCCACGCGCGCCGCGTCCGAGGCCGAGAAGACACCACCGAGGCTCCTCGCCAGGTCGAGAAGTGCCGGATCCATGCCGTCAGCCTGTGACCGATCCCGCCGGCCGGCCGCCGATCCGCGGTGGCCGGTGGACGGCGGTGGGGAGGAGCAGCGGGTGTGGACCGAGCCGGTTCGCGGAACGGGCCTCGCGACGCGGTACGTTCCGCGCGAGGAGGCCCGATCCACGTCGCGAGCCCGTCAGCCTCGCAGCGCGCCGGCGGACTCGAGGAGGGCGGCCATCAGGCGGAGGTCGGTGCCCGCCTCCGGGTGCCACTGGACCCCGAGGCGGAAGGGCGCAGGCCCGGTATGCCGGCCGGCCGCCTCCCGCTGACCGTCCCCGCCCAGCTCCCCGAGTGCCTCGAGCGCCTCCCGCTGACCGTCCCCGCCCAGCTCCTCGAGCGCCTCGCGGGCACCGAGCGCCTCGAGGGCCTCGATGGTGCCGTCGGGGTGTCGGGCGACCACGGCATACCCGGGGTGGGTGAGGACGCCCTGGTGGTGGTACGTCGGCACCGCGATCTCCGCCTCCCCGAGGATGCCGGCCAGGCGCGTGCCGGGCACCGGGCACACGGGGTGCTCGCCGTAGGCGCCGAGGTGGGGGGAGTGGTCCTCGTGGCCGACGACGTCCGGGAGGTGCTGGACCAGCGTGCCGCCCGCCTCGACCGCCATGACCTGCATGCCCCGGCAGATGCCGAGCAGCGGCGTGCCGGTGACGCGGGAGGCCCGCACGAGCGCGATCTCCCAGGCGTCGCGGTCCGGGGCGTCGGCGTGCGAGAGGGCGTGCGGCTCGGCGCCGTAGCGCCACGGCTGCACGTCGGCGCCGCCGGCGACCACGAGGGCGTCGAGGCGGCCCAGCACCTGCTCGGCCAGCGGTGCGTCGACGTCCGCACGAGGGGGCAGCAGCACGGCGAGCCCGCCGGCCGCCGCGACGAAGTCGACGTAGCGGCTGGGCACGAACGTCGTCGGCTGGTCGACCCAGTCACCACGGGTCACGACGTCGGTGTAGCAGGTGATGCCGACGACCGGTCGCCCCGGCGTCCGGGGCGGGTGGTCGCTCACCCCGGCGAGTATGCCGTCTCAGCCGCCCGTGCGCGGACCCCTGGGCGCGCTCGTGCGCGCGACGACCGCCTCGAGCACGAGCGCCACGCCGTCCTCCTCGTTGGAGGGGCAGTGGTGCGTCGTGGCGGACCGCACCAGGGGGTGGGCGTTGGCGACCGCGAACGACGCCCCCGCCCACCGAAGCATGGGCAGGTCGTTGGGCATGTCACCGAAGGCCCAGACGTCCCGGGGCTCGATGGAGCGGGACTCGCACCACGACGCGAGGACGGTCGCCTTGCTCACGCCCGGTGGCGAGACCTCGGCCAGGAAGGTCGCCCCGGAGAACTGCACCTGGCCGCGGACACCGACGACCTCGTCGACGTCTTCGAGGAACTGCTCCCCCGGCTCGCCCGATCGCACCACCAGGAGCTTGCCCGTCGGTGCGTCGTCGTCGATCTCGTCGAGGCGCTCGACCAGGGCGGCCACGTCCGCCCCCTCGGCGTGGATCTCGCGGTAGGCCAGCTCCATCGTCATCCCCGTGTGCCGCTCCACGGCGAACCCGGCGTCGGGGAACGCCGAGCGCAGGTCGCTCACCAGGGGCAGCAGCTCGGCGCGTCGGAAGCCGCTGTAGGAGAGGACCGAGCGGGTCCGCATGTCGACGACGAACGCACCGTTGCCCGCGAGGACGACGCCGTGCGGGCCGACCGCGTCGGCGAGGGCGTGCAGCCAGCGGGGTGGGCGGGCGGTGACGAAGATGACGTCGATCCCGGCGTCCTCGGCCGCCCGGATCGCCGCCCGGGTGCGGGCCGACAACGAGCCGTCCCGGCGGAGCAGGGTCCCGTCGAGGTCCGTCGCGACCAGTGACGGGCGCCCGTCCGGCAGGCGCGGGGCGGGCCCGGTCACGAGGGTCGCCCTCGGCGGGCGCGTCGGAGGTGGGTCACCCGAGCCCGGTCACACGAGCCGGGTGAGCCACCCGTGGGTGTCCTCGGCCCGGCCGTACTGGATGTCGAGCAGGCGCTCCCGCAGCGTCCGCGTCACCTCGCCGCCCTCCGCGCCGGCGGTCGAGGGCGCGCTCCCTCCCGCCCAGCGCAGCTCGCCCACGGGTGTGATGACCGCGGCGGTGCCGCACGCGAAGACCTCGCGGATGTCACCGCTCGCGACGCCCTCCTTCCACTCCGCGATCGGCACCCGGCGCTCCTCCGGCGTGAGCCCGACCTCCTTGGCGAGCTCGAGGACGGACGCGCGGGTCACCCCCTCGAGGATCGACCCGGTGAGCTCCGGCGTGAGAAGCCTGTCGTCGTCGGTGACGAAGAAGAGGTTCATCCCCCCGAGCTCCTCGATGTGGGTGTGCGTCGAGGAGTCCAGGAAGACGGCCTGGTCGCACCCGTGCTCGATCCCCTCGAGCTGGCCGGCGAGGCTGGAGGCGTAGTTGCCGCCGCACTTGGCCGCGCCGGTCCCGCCCTCGCCCGCGCGGGCGTAGCGCTCCGAGAGCCAGAGCGTCACCGGCTTCAGGCCCCCGGGGAAGTAGGCGCCGGCGGGCGAGGCGATGACGCAGTACGTCACGCGCTTGGCCGGCCGGACGCCGAGGAAGGACTCCGAGGCGTACATGAACGGCCGGAGGTAGAGGCTGGTCTCCCCCGTGCCGACCGGCGGCACCCACGGCTCGTCCGCCGCGGCGATGGCCTTGAGCGAGGCCAGGAAGTCGTCCTCGGGCAGCTCCGGGAGCGCCAGGCGGCGGGCGCTGCGGATCATCCGTCGGGCGTTGGCCTCCGGGCGGAAGGACCACACCGACCCGTCCTCGTGGCGGTAGGCCTTCAGACCCTCGAAGATCTCCTGGGCGTAGTGCAGGACGGCCGCCGAGGGCAGCAGGGTGATCGGCCCGTATGCCGTGACGGCACCGTCGTGCCAGCCCTCGCCGGGCGTCCACGTCGCCGTCACCATGTGGTCGGTGAAGTGCACGCCGAAGCCCGGGTCGGCGAGGATGGCCGCCCGCTCGGCGTCCGGGACCGGATCGGCCCGACGGGTGACGGGAAAGGTGAGCGGCGAGCCGGTCATCGGACGGGTCCTTCCTCGGAGGTGCGTCGGTGCTCCCGTCAGGCTATCCGGGCGCGGGGCCGGTCACAGGGCGGCGAGGACGGCCTCCCCCACCCGGGACGTGCTGCGGGCCGCGGGGCCCCGGGAGGCGAGGTCCGCGGCCACGGCCGCCTCGACCCGGGCGGCCTCCGCCGGGAGCCCGACGTGCGCCAGCAGCATGCCGACCGAGAGGATCGCGGCGGTGGGGTCTGCCCGGCCCTGGCCGGCGATGTCGGGGGCCGAGCCGTGGACCGGCTCGAACATGCTCGGTGCGGCGCCGGTGGGGTTGAGGTTGCCGCTGGCCGCGAGGCCGATGCCGCCGGCGATCGCCGCGGCGATGTCGGTGACGATGTCGCCGAAGAGGTTGTCCGTGACGACCACGTCGAAGCGACCGGGGTCGGTGACCAGGAAGATCGTGGCCGCGTCCACGTGCTGGTACGCCGTCTCGACTTCCGGGAACTCGGCGCCCACCTCCTCCACGGTGCGCCGCCACAGGTGGCCGGCGTGGGTGAGGACGTTGTGCTTGTGGACCAGCGTCAGGTGCCTGCGCGGGCGGGCCTGCGCGCGGGCGAAGGCGTCCCGCACGACGCGCTCGACGCCGAAGCGGGTGTTGACGCTGACCTCGGTGGCGATCTCTTGCGGGGTGCCGGTGCGGAGGGAGCCGCCGTTGCCGACGTAGGGGCCCTCGGTGCCCTCGCGGACGACGACGAAGTCGATGCCGTCCGGGGCGACGCGGGCGAGGTCGAGCGGGCTGCGAACGCCGGGGTAGAGCCTGGCGGGGCGCAGGTTGACGTAGTGGTCGAGGGCGAAGCGGAGCGGGAGCAGGACCCCGCGCTCGAGGACGCCACTTGGCACGGTGGGGTCGCCGATGGCGCCGAGGAGGATCGCGTCGTGACCGCGCAGCTCGTCGACGACGGAGTCGGGGAGGGTCTCCCCCGTGGCGTGCCACCGGCGGGCGCCGAGGTCGTAGTCGGTGGTCGCGACCTTGACGCCGGCGTCGGCGGTGACCGCCTCGAGGACCCGCAGACCCTCGGCGACGACCTCCGGGCCGATGCCGTCGCCGCCGATGACGGCGACGTCGAGGGAGGTGGGGGCCGAGCTGACGTCGGCACGCTCCGGGGCTGCGCCGGTGCGGGTCGGCCGTGCGGTGGTGTCCGGCGGCGCTGCAAAAGACATGGGGGCCACCGTACGCTCACCGTCCCGGCATCCGGGACCAGCGTCTCAGTTCGTGAGTCGACGGCGGCACTCCGGAGCGGCCAGCCCCCCCCGGCCCGCCCACCTCGACCCGTCCCTCCGAGCGGCCCTCCACCGCCCCCCGCAGGGCGGCGCGCACACCGGCCATCGCACCCGGCGGGCTGGGCGCACCTGGCGAGGGCCCCGACCGGCATACGCCGTCGGGGCCCTCGCGTCCGGACCGGGGTCGGTCCCGGATGTGTCAGTCCTCGGTGTGGCCTTGGTCGCGCAGGTCCATGGACTCCTGCAGCGCCCTGCGGGCCGCGCGGGTCTCCTCGCTCATCCTGGTCGTCCTTCCCGGCCGCCGAGGCGGCCGTGCGTCGTCGTGGGTCTGGGTCGGGGCTCGAGCCGACGGGTGGTCGGCGAGCCGGTCAGCGGGCGTCGCGGGGTCTCCGCGGCGAGGGTGCTGACTACCGGACCCCGCCGCGGCCGGCGATGAGGAGGCCGAGCCGCTGCGTCATGCCTCCACCCTACGTGGACGTCCTGCCATCTGGGCGGATCGTCCCAGCATGCGACCGGAGTCACGCCGGGCCGCCAGCGGGACGGCCACCTGACCCACACCTAGACCAGGTCGACGACCTTGACGGTCTCGGCGCCGATCTCCTTCTCGATGGCGGAGACGATCTCGGCCGGGATGGCGCTGTCGACCGTGAGCGCCACGAGCGCCTTGCCGATGGCGTCGTCGCGCGACACCTGCATCCCGGCGATGTTGACACTCGCGTCCCCGAGCAGCTTGCCGATGACGCCGATGACTCCGGGGCGGTCCACGTAGGAGTAGAACGCCATGTGCTGGCTGATGGGGATCTCGAGGTCGTAGCCGTTGATCCCGATGATCTTCTGCACCATCTTGGGTCCGGTGAGCG